>CAZPVJ010000152.1:0-2603 GCA_964590005.1 uncultured Alteromonadaceae bacterium
GTCCACCCCTGACATGCAACTGATCATCATCAGCGGCCGCTCGGGATCGGGCAAGAGTACCGCTCTCAATCAACTGGAAGACGAGGGCTACTACTGCATCGATAACCTTCCGGTATCTCTGCTGCCGGCGCTGGTAGAGGAGGCCAGCCGGCAGGAGTTTGACCATTTTCGTGGCACGGCGGTTTGCATCGACGCACGCAATGCCTGGAAAGACCTGGCCAATTTCGCCCAGGTCATGGATTCCCTGCCCGCCAAGGTGAATTCCGAAATCCTGTTCCTGGACGCCCAGGATTCTGCCCTTATCAAGCGCTTCTCCGAAACGCGGCGCAAACACCCATTAAGCTCCGACACCACGCCGCTGGCCGACGCCATCGACCAGGAGCGTCAGCTGCTGGAACCGATATTCAGCGCAGCCTCGCTGGTGCTCGATACCAGCCAGATGACCATCTATGAGTTGCGCGACGCTATCAAACAACGCCTGCTGGGGTCTGAGACCGGCAGCATGTCAGTATTGATCCAATCCTTTGGCTTCAAGCGCGGTATTCCCACCGATGCAGACCTGGTGTTCGATGTACGCATGTTACCCAACCCACACTGGGTGAAAGATCTGCGCCTGAAAAATGGCCTGGACCTGGAAGTTCGCGAGTTCCTCGAGGCACAGACGATCACCGACGACCTGTACACCGACATCAGTGGATTCCTGGGGCGCTGGCTGCCCCGTTACAGCGACAGTAATCGCAGTTACATGACCGTAGCTATCGGTTGTACCGGTGGCCAGCATCGTTCGGTATACTTGGCGGATCGTCTGTTCCGACAGTATCAGGAGCAGTATCCTGGCATTCACATCAGACACAGGGAATTGCTCAAGTGATTGAAACCCAGGTGACCATCATCAACAAACTGGGACTGCATGCTCGCGCGGCGGCCAAGTTTGTCAGTTGCACCTCTGCCTACTCCAGTCAAATTCTCGCAGGCAAAGACGGCAACATGGTCGATGCCAAAAGCATCATGTCAGTGATGATGCTGGCCGCCGGTAAGGGCACTGTTCTGGATTTAAAGATCGACGGGGCCGATGAAGATGCAGCCCTGGAAGCACTAAAAACGCTGATCGAGAACCGTTTCGACGAAGCGGAGTAGCGAGGCGCTACGTAACTAATGCCGTTGTTGCCATCGGCGGTTTACCGGATAATCTTCCCCCAGCGGACCCAAGCCCCCGCCAATACAGTGGAATTATCTGCATGCCCCACAATAAGGCCAAACCGCAGGAGACTCTCGACAGGCTGACGCTGGCACTGGACAGCGGTGCGTTCGTCGATGTGCGTCGCATGCTCAACGGGCTACCTCCGGCAGATATCGCACACCTGCTGGAATCTTCCCCCCCCAAGTTTCGCAACATCCTCTGGAAGCTCATCGAGGTAGATCTCGAAGGCGAGGTACTGGGCGAACTCTCGGATGAACTGCAGGCCTACTTCCTTTCGCGTATGGATGCCGCCGAAGTGGCAACCATTACCGAGGGCCTCGAGGACGACGATGTCGCCGACATCCTCCAACAGCTGCCCGACCGCATCACCCGCGAAGTGCTCAACGCGATGGACCACCAGGACCGAGCGCGACTGGAACAGGTGATGCACTATCCGGATGATGTCGCCGGCGGACTGATGAACACCGACGCCATCACCATCCGCGCCAGGCTGACGCTGGACGTCGTATTGCGCTACCTGCGGCGCCACGAAGAAATACCCGAGATGACCGACAACCTTATCGTGGTCAACCGCTCAGACCAGTTCATCGGCCTGTTGCCCCTGCGTACCCTCCTTGTGGCCGATCCAGGTGCGACGGTTCGCGAAATGATGGTGACCGACGTGGACCCCATCCCGGTGAACACGCCGGACGACGAAGTGGCCAGGCTCTTCGAGCGCAACGACTGGGTGTCCGCGCCGGTGGTAGATGACAGCGGCCGACTGTTGGGCCGCATTACCATTGATGACGTGGTCGACGTTATTCGCGAGGATGCTGACCACTCGTTCATGTCCATGGCGGGTCTGGATGAGGATGAAGACACTTTCGCCCCGGTGTCCAAGGCAGCCCCCCGTCGAGCTATCTGGCTGGGTATCAACCTGATCACTGCCTTTATCGCCGCCTCGGCAATCAATATGTTTCAGGACACCATAGACAAGGTGGTTGCACTTGCCGTGTTGATGCCTATCGTGGCCTCCATGGGTGGCATCGCTGGTACCCAGACCCTGACCGTGCTGGTACGGGGCATCGCTATGGGCCAGGTGGGCAAGAACAATCAGACCTGGCTGTTGACTCGGGAAGTGACCATAGGCCTTCTCAACGGTTTACTCTGGTCCGCGGTCGTAGCAGTCGCCGCCTCGCTATGGTTCGACGACTGGCATATAGGATTGATCATAGCTGCGGCAATGATTATCAACCTGGTAACCGCGGCATTCACCGGTGCTGCGCTCCCATTGTTACTCACTCGAATGAACATAGATCCCGCGTTAGCCGGCGGCGTGGTGCTCACCACCGTCACCGACGTGGTGGGCTTTGTATCCTTCCTGGGCCTGGCGACATTGTTTTATGCGTAAAGACGAAGAAGC
>CAZPVJ010000153.1:0-10948 GCA_964590005.1 uncultured Alteromonadaceae bacterium
CGTGGAGCTGGGCGACCGATTCGATGACCTGGTACTGGTGAAGAAAGGCGTTGAAGAGGGGGAGAGGGTGATTGTCCGGGGGCTGCAGCAAGTGCGGCCCGGGATGCCTGTGCAGGTCAAATCGCTGGCGAAAGCCGACTCTCAGGCCGGTTAGATGTTCAGTGCCTTTTTTATCAACCGGCCCAAGTTTGCGCTGGTCATATCCATTGTCCTGACGCTGGCAGGTGGTTTGTCCATCTTCCTGCTGCCGGTAACCGAGTACCCGTCGATCTCGCCGCCCAATATCGTGGTCTCCGGCGTGTATCCAGGCGCCTCCGCGGAGGTTGTCGAGGCCACCGTTGGCACGCCAATCGAGGATGCGGTCAACGGCGTCGAGGACATGATCTACATGTCGTCCAAGAGCGCCAATGACGGCAGCTACAGCCTGACAGTGACCTTCAAAGTGGGCGCCGACCCCGACATGGCCCTGGTCCGGGTGCAGAACCGGGTCAAACTCGCGGAGCCGTCCCTTCCGGCGGAGGTCACCGCCATGGGTTTGAACATCGATGAGCGCTCGCCGGATATGCTCAAGATCATCAGCTTCACCTCGACCGATGGCTCCCTTGATTACAAGTTCATATCCAACTACGTAAAAATCAACGTACAGAGTGCGATGGCCCGGGTCGAGGGGATCTCCTCCGCTGATATCCTGGGGGAGGCCGCCTATTCCATGCGGTTGTGGCTGGACCCCGACAAGATGGCCAATCTTGGCCTGTCCGTGACCGATGTTCTCAGCTCTTTAAGGGAACAGAACGTACAGGTAGCGGCCGGCAAGATTGGCGCCCCTCCCTTCGACGGCCCCCTGCAGACTGAATACACACTGCAAACCAAGGGGCGGCTGGAGGATACGGCGGAGTTCGAGAATATCGTGTTGCGGGCGCGACCCGACGGTTCGGCGATCTATTTGCGCGATGTCGCCAGGGTCGAGCTCGGCCAGTCCGACTACAACTTCTTTGGAGAAACCAACGGCACCCCCGCGGTTAACCTGTCCCTGTACCTGCTGGCGGATGCCAATGCCCTGGCCTCCGGGCGGGCGGTCGACGCGCTGGTTGAGGAACTTTCCCGGTCCTTTCCCGAGGGAATGGACTATGTCATCAGTTATGACACCACCCGCTATGTTTCCACGGCGGTCAACCAGGTCGTGGTTTCCCTGTTCCAGGCTGTGGCCCTGGTGATTGCAATTACCTTTGTATTCCTGGGCAGCTGGCGGGCAACCCTGGTGCCGTCCGTAGCGATTCCCGTGTCGCTGATAGCGACCTTTGCCGTGTTGATGCTTTTCGAGATGTCTATTAACACGGTGACGCTGTTCGGGCTCATACTGGCGATCGGCATTGTGGTGGATGACGCTATTCTGGTGATCGAGAACTGCGACCGTCACCTGCGCGAGGACCCGACGATGTCTCCTCGTGACGCCGCGCTGGTGACCATGCGGGAGGTCGGCGGAGCGGTAGTTGCAACGACCCTGGTGTTGCTGGCGGTCTTTATCCCGGTTGCTATGCTCCCCGGCATCACCGGCCAGATGTATCGCCAGTTCGCCGTAACCATTTGTGTCGCCGTGGTGTTTTCCTCGGTCAACGCCCTGACCCTGAGCCCAGCGCTCTGCAGCCTGCTGCTCAAACCCGGGGTTCCGAAAGAGGCACGCTGGTACCAGAAGTTCCTGGCTGGTTTTGGCTTTATCACCCGCCACTACGATCATGGTGTCCAGTGGATATTGCGCAGGCTGCTGTTCGTGGTGGTGGTTTTTGTGGCCTGGATGGCTGCGCTGACCGTGGGCGTATTGACCACGCCCACGGGTTTTGTCCCCGACGAGGATAAAGGGGCGCTGTTCGTCAATGTGCAACTGCCGGATGCTTCCTCTATCAGTCGGACCAAGGCGGCCATGGATAAGGTCACGGAAATCCTGCGCGCGGATCCCGCCGTGGAGACCGTCACCTCGATTACCGGCTATTCCATCTTGACCGGCGCGATGGCCAGTAATGGGGGCACCCTGTTTGTGGTGCTCAAACACTGGAACGAGCGAACAGATCGCTCCGAGATCGTATTCAACGTGGCCCGTCGTGTTAATCAGCAGGCGTTTATGCAGGTGCCAGAGGCGCAGGTCTTTGCAATCACTCCACCGGCGGTACCCGGCATGGGGGCTGTGGGCGGCCTCGAATTACTGCTACAGGACACCTTGTCGCGCCCGCCGTCCGACCTGGCCGCCGTGGTCAACAACCTGATCGTCGACGGCAACCAGACCGCCGGCCTGGAGGGTGTTTTCAGTACCTATCGCGCCAATGTGCCCCAGTACTTCGTGGATATCGACCGCGTCAAGGCCAAGAACCTCGGGGTGTCGCTGAACGAAATCTTCCTGACACTGCAGGCCCAGATGGGCTCTCTGTACATCAACGATTTCAATAAATTCGGCCAGACTTACAAGGTCATCATGCAGGCGGAGTCGACCTACCGCTCGGACCTGTCTGACCTCGATCATTTCTACCTGCGCTCGACCAGCGGCCAGATGGTGCCACTGAGTACCCTGGTTACCACCCGCCCGATCCTGGGGCCGGACGTTTCCCAGCGTTACAACCTCTATCGCGCTGCCTCGGTGCGAGCGAGTACGCCCGCCGGCTACAGCTCAGGACAAGCGATGCAGGCCATGGAGACATTGGCCGACAGCACGCTCCCGGCGGGTTACCGGATTGAGTGGACGGGTATGGCCTACCAGGAGCGCGAGGCGGGCAATACCGCTTTCCTGGCCTATGGCCTGGCGCTGATTTTTGTCTACCTCTTCCTGGTGGCGCAGTATGAGAGCTGGTCGATCCCCTTTGCGATCATCCTGGTGGTGCCGATGGCCATTGGCGGCGCGATCGCCGCGCTGCTGTTGTCAGGTGGGTCGCTGAACCTCTACGCGCAGATCGGTGTGGTGTTGTTGATCGGTATGGCGGCAAAGAATGCCATCCTGATCGTGGAATTTGCCCGGCACCGACGAGAGCAGGAGGGCGAAGAGATTCTGCTCGCAGCCCGAGAGGCAGGCCGGCTGCGATTCCGTGCAGTTTGCATGACCGCCGTGTCTTTCATACTGGGTATTCTGCCCCTGGTACTGGCGAGCGGTGCCGGTGCCTTCGGGCAGCGGTCCCTGGGTATGACGGTATTTGGCGGTATGCTCGCAGCCCTGCTGGTGGGTACGTTTTTTATTCCCGGGTTTTACGCCATCGTGCAGGGCTTGCGCGAACGCATCAAACACAAACTGGGTATGACCAATATTGTGGGCGGTGAGCCGCAGTAGCAGGTTCAGCCGAACAGTGACTTGAGGCTGTCCAGGGTTTCCTGGCCGCGTTCCTCGTTGGCCCCCGCGGTTTCGTCATCACCGCCCTGCCACTGCAGGTCGTCGGCGGGCAGCTCGTCGATAAAACGGCTGGGCTCGCAGGGAATGGTTTCACCGAACTGGCGGCGCTTCAGCGCCAGGGTCATGGCCAGGGTCTCACGGGCCCGGGTGATCCCGACATAGGCCAGCCTTCGCTCTTCTTCGATGTTTCCCTCGTCGACGCTGGCCCTGTGCGGGAGCAGGTTTTCCTCCATACCCACGATAAAAACGTGTGGAAACTCCAGGCCCTTTGACGCGTGCAGTGTCATCAGCTGTACGGAGTCGTCACTGGCATTTTCCTCTTCCTGTTGTTCCAGCAGGTCGCGTAGCACCAGCCTGGAGATTGCCTCGTCCAGTGGTACCTGCTCCTCGTTCATAACCCTTTGCAGGCTGTCGATGAGGAAGTGGACGTTGGCCATGCGGCGTTCAGCAACCTCCTCGCTGGAGCTGAGTTGATTGAGCCAACCTTCGTAGTCCATGTCGCGAACCATCTGCCTGATCCCGGAGACCCCGCGTTCACCCTGACAGCGTTGGCGCACCGATGCCATCCATTGCTGGAATTCCTGTAGCCTGCGCATGCCGGCTTCGGGGATGGGTGAATTCTCGATACGCTGGCAAGCCTGGTGCAGGCTGCAGCGTTGCTGGGCCGCGAACGTGCCCAGGGCTTCGAGGGTAGAAGTACCCAGTTTGCGTCGCGGCACATTGGCGATCCGCAGAAAAGCGTTATCATCGTTTTCGTTCAGGACCAGCCGCAGGTAGGCCATGATGTCCTTGACCTCGTTGCGCGCAAAAAAGGAGGTGCCGCCGCTCATCTGGTAGGCAACCTGTTGTTGCTGCAGGGCCAGTTCCAGCAGGCGGGACTGATGATTGCCCCGGTACAGGACTGCATAGTCACCCAGTCGCGTCCGCTTGCGTAGCTGGTGATCGAGAATCTCGGCGACCACCTGGTCCGCTTCGTGCGTTTCATCGGTGCAGCGGATGATCCGCAGCGGTTCTCCGTAACCGATTTCACTCCACAATTGCTTGTCGAAGACATGAGCGTTGTTCGCGATCAGCGTGTTGGCTGCTTTCAGGATGCGCGAGGTAGAACGGTAGTTCTGCTCCAGCTTGATGATGTTCAAACCCCCAAAGTCCTCCTGCAACTGGGCCAGGTTCTCGGGCCTGGCGCCGCGCCAGGCATAAATCGACTGGTCATCATCGCCCACGACTGTCAGGCCGCCACGGCTGCCGACGAGTTGTTTCACCAATAGGTACTGACTCGAATTAGTGTCCTGGTATTCGTCCACCAATAAGTAATGCAGGCGATTGCGCCAGCGCTCCAGGATCTCAGGCGAATTTTCGAACAAGATGGTGGGCAGCAGGATCAGATCATCGAAGTCCAGCGCATTGTAGGCGCGCAATGCGCGGTCGTAGCGCAGGTAGGCCTGCGCGCACAGCATATCGGCAGGGCTCGTTGCCGCCGCTGCCGCCTCGTCTGGCAGGACCCGATCGTTTTTCCATTGGGAGATGCGTTGCTGGATGCTGGCGGCCTTGTCGCCCTCAGCACCATGCTCCTGGATCAAAAGGTCCCTGATCAGGGTGTGGCCGTCCTGCCCATCGAATATCGAAAACCCGTTCTTGAGGCCCAGTGTCTTGCGCTCAAGGCGAATGATATTCAGGCCCAGCTGGTGGAAGGTGCTAACAGTGAGCCCCTCTGCGGCGCTTTGGTTTACCAGCCTTGAAACCCTCTCCTTCATTTCGCGGGCGGCCTTATTGGTGAACGTGACCGCCGCAACGTGCCGGGCGTTAATGCCGCAGGTGTTTACCAGGTAGGCGATTTTCTGGGTGATAACGCTGGTTTTGCCACTGCCGGCGCCCGCCAGCACCAACAATGGCCCGTCGATGTAGCGTACAGCCTCACGCTGTCGCGGGTTAAGAGGATTGGAACTCAAGCCCGGGCGTCGTTCTGGATAGCGAGCTGGGGCAGGGCCAGGGCGATGCTGTCCTCTTTGCCAAGTGCCTCCGCGATGGCTAGCCAGAGTGCGTCTCGGGTGCCAAACCAGTGTGCGTTTTCTACCCAGCAGAAGGCCAGCAGCCCGGCCTTCTCACCATCGATACCGGTGACGAAAACACTGGGCTCAGGCTCATTCAGAACGTGCTCCTGAGCCGTCATCAGCTCCATCAGCAGCGCCTTCGCCCTCGGTAAGTCGTTACCAGCGTAGACCTCGACGTTCAGCTCGATTCTGCGCTGAGGTATGAGGGTGTAGTTGGTGATCGGTGACGCCATGACGGTGGCGGAGGGGAGAAATACGGTTTGGCCATCGAACTTTCGAATAACCGTCTGGTAGGCGGTGATGGCTTCGACGTTACCCATCACGCCCCTCACCTCGATCATGTCACCGGTCACGAAGGGCAGGCGCGGCAGGAACGGGATGATGAAAAAGAATAGGGTTGCACCAACCAGCACCGCCAGTATGGCCAGGCCAGCCAACCCCGATACGTTGTAGCCCAGTCGCTCGGCGGCCAGTATTACGGTCAGCACCAGGATCATCGCGTAGATCGCACCAAAGGCAACCTTCATCAGGCGCGCGTAGGTGCCGCCGGGTTTGATCAGTGCAGCAGCGATTCTGTAGAGCAGGAATATGGCGATCATACCGCCCAGCATGACTGCCATGCCGGCCATGATCAGTTCGCCATACTGGGCCAGTTTCATCAGTGTGGGCTTGAGCTGCTCCATCGGGTTTTTTGCCTTGTCTTTTTGTTGTTGCGGACGCCCGGTTGGGCAGGGGCTTATCCTAGCACAGCATTGGATAGTGTTAGCCAGCCGCGGCAAGTGAAAACCGTGGTACATCACGCCTGGGCCACAACACGTGAAATTTGGGTACAATGTGTGCCCTTGCAACGCTCCGAGCTGGAATCGATACATGACCCTGCTGATCACCTATCTCTGTATCGCGATTGGTGTTTCATTTTTGTGCTCAATACTGGAAGCCGTCCTGCTATCGGTGACCCCGGCCTATGTTGAGAGCGAGCTGCGCAACAAGCCACGACGGGCGAAGGCGCTTAAGCAGGTCAAGACTGACCTGGACCAGTCCATTTCCAGTATCCTGATCCTGAATACGTTCGCCCACACCATGGGGGCGGCGGGTGTCGGCGCGCAGGCCAGTAACGTGTTTGGAGCGAAGTGGGAGAGCCTGATCGCCTTCTTGCTAACCCTGGCGATACTCTATTTCTCCGAGATTATTCCTAAAACGCTGGGTGCCACCTTCTGGAAGCAGTTGGCGATTCCCTCGGCCCACGTTATCCGCGTGTTGGTGCGTTTGCTGTTTCCCTTTGTCTGGGTCTCTGCCCGCCTGACCGGCTTATTCTCTACCAGGGAAGCGGCATCCTTCAGTCGCGAGGAGCTGGCTGCACTTGCCCAGTTGGGTGCCAGGGACGGAGCCCTGGGGCCTCAGGAGAGTCAGCTGGTAGAAAACATTTTGATTCTGCGCGAAACGCGCACCGAGGACATCCTGACCCCGCGCTCAGTGGTGACCGCCCTGGATAAGGACCTGACCGTCAGCGTCGCCCTGGCGGAGCTTGGGGATAACCCTTTTACCCGTATCCCTATCTACGAAGGTGATATCGACTCTGCGGTGGGGTTGGTATTCAGGCCGGCGATGTTGCTTGCCGAGCGCGAGGGTCATGGCGACAACCCGCTGGCGGATATCGCTTCGCCGCTCTACCCGGTATCGGAAGAATTACCGGTACTGCAATTGCTGGATACCTTTATCAAACGCCGTGAACACATGTTCCTGGTGCAGGACCGTTACGGCCAGACCGCGGGCATAGTGACACTCGAAGACGCCCTGGAAACCCTGCTGGGTCGCGAGATCATGGACGAGAGCGATACGGTAGAAGATATGCAGCAGCTGGCGCGCAGTAAATACCGCAGCCGGCTGCGCGACCGAAAAGAAACCTAGTTCTCAGGCCGCATCCGCGTTCTCAGCCTGTGCGTCGAAGGTGATTTTCATCTCCTTGAGCGCATTCACGAACAGTGAGCGGGCGAACTTTGGCTCTTCGGCAAACCGGGGGTTGCGAAGGCGCGTAATGATTTCCTCCATCATGATGCGCAGCTCCAGCCTGGCCAGGTGGGAGCCTATACAGAAGTGCTGGCCGATACCGAATGAGCGAAGCTGGTTGTAAAGATCGGGCATGCGCTCCGCGCGGCGCACATCAAAGACCATCGCATCGTCACCAAAGACATGCTCGTCGTGATTGACCATGTGATAGTGCAGGATGATCTTGTCGCCTTTACTGATTGCCTGCCCACCCAGCTCAGTATCTTCCATGGCAGTTCGTCGCATGGCGATAAAGGCGGTGTTATAACGCAGTATCTCCTCGCAGGCGTCGGGAATCCTGTCGGGATTGTCCACCAGGTATTGCAGCTGGTCCGGATTTTCCATCAGCAAGCGCATACCTTGCGCGATAACCGTGCGGGTTGATTCGTTTCCGCCCACGAGTATCAGGATGAACATCCAGGCAAACATGTCCTCAGACAGTGGCTCGCCTTCAACCTCTGCGTCGAGTAGCGCACCGGTTATATTGTCCATGGGCTCTTCCCTGTGTCTCGCGGCGAGTTCCATGGAATATTGAATCACTTCCAGTGAGGCCAGTTGACCTTCCTCCTCCGAGATCGCCATATCCGGGTCATCCGCAAAGATCATGGTATTGGTCCAGTCGAAGAACTTCTTGCGGTCCTCCAGCGGCACACCCAAAAGCTCCAGGATTGCGATGAGCGGTAGCTCCGCGGCAACCTCCTCCACAAACTCGCACTCACCCCGGGTGATTACCTTGTCGATGATGCGCTTGGCATGATCCCGGAATTTGGGCTCGTACGACTCGACGCGCTTGGGGGTAAAGGCATTGCGTACAACGCGCCTCACCTTCTGGTGACGTGGAGGGTCCATGTTAATGATGGTGTTCTGGTGCATTTCGATCATGCTTTCGTCAGCTTCCATGGGGAATGCTGACTTTTCCGCCGAGGAGAACAGGGCCGGGTTTTTTGACACCTCGTCCAGTTGCTCAATTCGGGTAACAGCCCAGTAGGGTACACCGGTTAGCGGGTCTTCCATTCTCACAACGGGGCCGGCGTCCCGCACCTCTTTAAGACGCTGGTAAGGCATGCCGTTGGCGTAGATGTCAGGGTCCAGCAGGTTGGCAAAAGGGCACTGGCTCATGGCGTTCTCCGTGAAGTCGCTGAAATGTAGCAAAACTAATGACTATTAGTTGGTAGTATTCTGTCAGAGTTCAATGGCCGAGTAAAGTAGGGCAGCGCTTACGTGGGGGCGGGTTGGCCACGGAAAAAGAGAGCCTCGGCCAGGTGGGACTGGCCAACGTCTGGTTTCCTGGCGAGATCGGCGATGGTGCGCGACACCCTCAGGGTGCTGTGCAGTGAGCGTGCCGACAGGCCCAGGCCGCTAGCCGCCTGTGCTAGCCAGCGGCGATCTCGCTCTTGCAAGCAGCAGTGGGCCATTAGCGCTTCGTTGGCCAGGGCGGCATTACTGCCTCCCTGACGTTCTAGTTGTCGGTTTCTGGCCTCAATAACCCTCGCTCTAACGGTGAGCGAGCACTCACTTTTGTCCCTGCTTTCCAACAAGGATGTCGCCGGAACCCTGGGCATGGGCACGTGCAAATCAAGTCGATCCAGCAGTGGGCCTGAAATACGCGCCCGATAGCGTTCGATTTGCGTGGGCGTGCAGCGGCAGGGTTTTTCGGCGTCACCGTCGAAACCGCAGGGGCAGGGGTTCATCGCGGCCACCAGTTGGAAGCGGGCCGGGTAGCTGATTTTGTAGAGTGCCCGGGACAGGGTTATTCGCCCGGACTCCATCGGTTCGCGCAGCGCCTCCAGGCTCTGCCGGGAAAATTCGGGTAGCTCATCGAGGAATAAAACACCGCCATGGGCGCGGGAGATCTCGCCGGGCCTGGGCCTGCTGCCTCCACCGATCAAGGCGGCTGCACTGGCACTGTGGTGTGGTGCCCGAAATGGCCGCTGACGGGTGGCTTCGATAGCGTCGCCGCAGAGGTCGGCCATGGCCATGGCTGGCAAGGTATCTGACGCATCAAGGGGTGGCAGTATCCCCGGTAACCGGCTGGCCAGCAGGGTTTTGCCGGTGCCGGGCGGGCCGTAGAGCAGCAGGTTATGATTGCCGCTTGCGGCGATTTCCAATGCGCGCCGCGCGGTCGCCTGGCCGGTGACTTGGGCCAGGTCGGGGTAGGGTTTGGTCTCTGGGGCAGCGGGGGTGCTCGCTATCAGGGGTAAGGCAGACGCACCATTAAGGTGCGCGCAGAGTGTGAGGATATCGGGTGGCGCTATTATTCGACTATTGGGCACGTTCGCTGTTGCCTCCGCGGACCCCGGGGCCACGACCGCAGCGCGGCCAGCCTCGGTGGTGGCGATGACAGCCGAGACGACACCTCGTACCGCCTGCAAGCTGCCGTCCAATGCCAGTTCACTGTAAAACTCGCAGTCGGCGAGCGCCTCCTGGGGCAGTTGTCTGGACGCGGCCAGTATTCCCAGGGCAATGGGTAAGTCGAACCGACCACCCTCCTTGGGGAGGTCTGCGGGCGCCAGGCTGATTGTTATGCGGCGATCGGGAAAATCGAAGTGCGAGTTGAGCAGGGCGCTGCGTACCCGATCTTTGCTCTCGCGCACCGCCGTTTCGGGTAGGCCAACGATATGAAAGGCGGGTAGTCCATTGGCGAGGTGGGTCTCAACCCGCACCAGGGGGGCGTCGAGCCCGACCGCGGCGCGGCTGAAAATGGTGGCTAATTGCATGGCTCTTCCCTGAGCTTGGCGTAACCGCTGGCGCGCTAATCCTTACTGGTGGCAGTCTCCAGTGCTTTCTGCATGTCCTCCAGCTCTGCTTCCAGTGAAACGACTTTGGCCCGGGTGCGACGTAAAACCTCGGTCTGGGCGTCGAACTCCTCCCGGCTGACCATGTCCAGCCGTTGCAGGGCTGCCTGTGCCAGTGATTTTACCGACTTGTCGACCTCGCCCTTGATGCCGTTACCGGCAACGATCTCATTGACCTGCTGGATGACTTCGCCGAGCGGAGGGGGTTTCAGTGCCATAGTGATGTGCGCCTTGGCTGGAGTAACGAGCGGAGAGTGTAGAGCAAATTTAATTAACGGCACAGCCCAGCCTGGCGCACCCAAGAGGTGCGCCGCACCAAAATGGAGCGAATATGCTCTGGCGAGAGCGTTCATCTGACGCCCTCGAGGGCTCTTGAAAAGGGTCAAATCCGAATAAGTCATTGTTTTATTTAATTATATTTAGAGTTGGCACATGCTCTGCAAAACCCGGGTCGCAGATTTCACAGAAAGTGTCTGTTGGTTTGAACCAGGTATGACCTTGTACCTCGGGGCCGAAGACACCCAGTTTTAGGAGAGATGAAACATGCTGAACAAGAAATTGCTTCCCGCTGCCCTGGCCACCACGCTTCTGGCAGGTGTATCCGCCACCCAGGTGGCCCAGGCCGAAATGGAAATCAGCGCGAACGTCGCCCTGACCAGTGACTACCGCTTCCGCGGTATCTCCCAGTC
>CAZPVJ010000154.1:0-2829 GCA_964590005.1 uncultured Alteromonadaceae bacterium
GGCGCCGCTCAGTCGTGGCAAATGGAAAACCGTTACCAGACCATGCTCGCAGGAGAATATGAACATGGCTTCGCCGTGGACTGGATGCGCAAGGACCTGGGCATGGTGCTGGCTGAGGCCAAAAGTCTGGGTTTGGAGCTACCGGTGACGAAGCAGGTTGATGGCTATTATGAGCAAGTGCAGGCCATGGGAGGAGGGCGTTGGGATACGTCCAGTCTATTTGCACGTATGCGCAGTATAAGTGGTAAAAAAGAGGGAAATAGCTGATGTCCGACCAGACACTATTCAATCAAGAGCTGTGTGGATTTCTTGCTCGGGCGACCACACCTTTTCATGCCGTGGCTGAAATGGTGCAGACGCTTGAGGCCGCTGGCTTCAGGCCCCTGGCCGAGGACGAGGAATGGCAACTCCAGAGCGGGGGGCGTTACTATGTCACGCGTAACGGCAGCTCTATTATCGCCTTTGGAATAGGGAGTGAGAGCGCGCCGGCAGAGGGTATGCGGATGGTGGGTGCCCACACTGACAGTCCCTGCCTGATGGTCAAACCGTCACCGGAAAGGCTGCGCCAGGGCTATTTTCAACTGGGTGTCGAGGTTTATGGCGGCGCTTTGCTCAATCCCTGGTTTGATCGCGACCTGTCTCTGGCAGGCAGAGTCAGTTTCCAGTGCGAAGAGGGTCAACTGCGCACCGCATTGATAGACTACCGCGACGCGATTGCAACTATTCCAAGTCTTGCTATCCATCTCGATCGCGAGGCGAACAAGAACCGATCCATTAACCCTCAGAAAGATATTCCGCCGGTCCTGTGCCAGCTTCCCGATGGTGAGCGCAGTGATTTTCGCGAGTTACTCCACCAACGTTTGTTGCAGGAGCATCCCGATTGCGGCGTGGAGAAAGTGCTGGATTACGAGTTGTGTTTTTACGATACCCAGGTAGCGGCTGTGATTGGACTGCGCCAGGACTTTGTCGCATCGGCGCGCCTGGATAATTTGCTCAGCTGTTACACCGGCCTTGAAGCGCTCAAACAGTGGGATGAAAGCGCCAGTGTACTGCTGGTGTGCAATGATCACGAAGAAGTGGGCAGTCTATCCGCTGCGGGCGCCCAGGGGCCCTTTCTCGAGTCGGTGCTAACGCGCATCGCCGGTGACCTTTCCAGCTACGCCGCGCTAACCGAGCGCTCAATGATGATATCAGCCGACAATGCTCACGGTATTCATCCCAATTACGCTGACAAGCACGACGAGAATCACGGGCCGATTCTCAACCAGGGTCCGGTCATAAAGATTAATGCCAATCAGCGCTACGCATCTAATAGTGAGACCACAGGGCTATTCCGTATGCTCGCGGCCAAAGAGGGTGTTCCTGTGCAGTCCTTCGTGGTACGCACAGATATGGCATGCGGCAGCACCATTGGCCCGATTACCGCCGGCGGCGTGGGTGTTCGCACCCTGGATGTCGGTGTCCCAACCTTTGGTATGCATTCGGTTCGCGAGCTGGCGGGTACTGCCGATGCCTGTAACCTGAGCAAAGTACTGCGCCGCTTCTACAATTACCGGGGCAGCCTCGGCGCCGCTAGCTGAATCAGCGTGCGCGCTCTTTTGCTGTCTGCCTATGCGGCTCAGAGTCACCGCTACTGGCAGCGAGGTCTGCAACAGATGTTTGCAGATTGGCAATGGCGGGTGTTGGAATTGCCGCCGCGGCATTTCAGTTGGCGAATGCGTGGCAATCCCCTTTACTGGAGCATTGCGGAGCGTGAGACACTTGAGCAGGATTATGACCTGCTGATGGCTACCTCCATGGCGGACGTGGCAACCTTGCGTGGTTTGGTGCCTTCAATTTCAGCTCTACCCACCGTGCTCTATTTCCACGAAAACCAGTTTGATTTCCCCCAGGATAGACAGCGGCACGGTCTGTTGGAAGCGCAAATGGTAAGTCTGTATAGCGCCCTGGCGGCTGATCAACTCGCGTTTAACTCCGCCTACAATCGCGACACTTTCCTGGGGGGAGTTGACCGCTTGCTGGATAAACTTCCGGATCTCATCCCAGCGGGTATCGTAGCGGCGCTGAACCGTAAGTCCGCGGTATTGCCGGTACCCTTGTTGGAAGAGGGGGCCCAATCAGCCGACGGCTGGCCTGACCGGGACAGTACCCGATCCCTGCGTATTCTTTGGAGTGCGCGCTTCGAACACGATAAGGGCGGGGAAGAGCTACTGGGCATATTGCAGGGCCTGGAGCGGGAGTCGCTGGACTTCCAGCTGGCAATCACCGGGCAGCAGTTTCGGAATTCCCCGCAAGTGTTTGAGCGCATAGCACGGGAGTTCGAACCTCGGCTGGTACAGTTTGGCTATCTGGAATCGCCCACCGAGTTCCGTGCCCTGCAGACTGGAGCCGATATTGTGCTGTCCACCGCGCGCCACGAATTCCAGGGTCTGGCTGTCATGCAGGCGGTGAGCGCGGGATGCCTGCCGGTAGTGCCTGACCGGCTGGCCTACCCGGAATTCTATCCCGCCGAATTTCGCTATTTATCCTGCCCCGAGGACCCCGGCCGGGAGGCAGCGGCGGCAGTCGCCCTGATCCTGTCACTGGCGGATAGGGAATTGTCTCCCCCGGACCTTTCGGAATTTACTTTGAAGCAGATGCAGCCTCGCTACCAACAATTGCTGCACAGTCTGCGGGATAGCCAGCCAAAGCCAAGCTAGGTATCATTGGCGCCTTTTTCTCAGGCAGATAACTCTCCATGGCAAAGCAACGTGTTCTCACCGGCATTACTACCACCGGGACTCCACACCTGGGTAACTATGTGGGGGCGATACGCCCCTCGATCGTCGC
>CAZPVJ010000155.1:0-10956 GCA_964590005.1 uncultured Alteromonadaceae bacterium
ACTACAACCAGGCGGCGTGATCGTCGAGGGCACCGCCGGTAACACGGGCATCGGGCTTACCGTCGTGGGTAACGCGCTCGGCTACCAGTCGGTAATCGTCATGCCGCAAAACGCCAGCAAGGAGAAGATCGAAAACCTGGAAATGCTGGGTGCCGATCTGCTACTGGTACCCTCAGCACCCTACTCCAATCCCAAGCATTACATCCACGTGGCGGAGCGGGTAGCGGCCGGGCGCGCCAGGGAAGAAGCCAACGGTGCGATCTGGGCCAGGCAGTTCGATAACCCGGCAAATCGAGCTATTCATTACCAGACCACTGGCCGCGAAATCTGGGAGCAAACCGAGGGCAAAGTGGATGCCTTCATTTGCGCGGTTGGCACCGGGGGCACGCTATCTGGCGTGGCTGACGCCTTGCGCGAGCGCAACCCGGACGTAAAAATCGGACTGGCCGACCCGCGCGGCTCCGCGCTATACAACTTCTACAACAACGGTGAGCTGACCGGCGAGGGCGACTCTATCGCCGAGGGTATCGGCGTATCCTTTATGCCGGGCAATCTCGAAGGCACCGAGCTGGACTTTTCCTGCCAGGTGGATGACGACGACGCCCTGCCCTATGTGTTTGACCTGCTAAAGCATGAGGGTATCTGCGTGGGGGGCTCCTCCGGAATTAACATTGGTGGAGCGGTAGCCCTGGCCAAGGAGCTGGGGCCCGGTCATACGATAGTCACGATTCTGTGCGACTCCGGTTCCCGCTATCACAGCAAACTCTACAATCCCGAATTCCTGTGGAGCAGGAAGCTGCCCTACCCGGACTGGATCGCCAGTTAAGCAAACCCTCCCCGTAACACGCCAACCTGCTTAAGTGCGGCGACGTGATGACCAGGGGCATTCACTCTCGTTGTTTTAAGCCTGCAACAGGCTGGCTACCTTGTTGTCGTCAAGCCAGCACGCATGCACGCCGTAGGGCACACGCTGGGGTAGGTGTAGCTTGGCCAGCTCCTCCATTGTGGCCGCATCAATAATCACCAGGTAAGCCCCCTGCTCAGACATCAACAGGTCGACAAGATAACCATCGTCCTCGCTCTGGGACTCTGCCCGGGGTACAAACAGCGCCTCGCCGCCCAGGTAATCACCGTAATCGAAATACTTAACAGGCTCGCGCGCAATGAGGTCATAATTCAATACCCCCGACCCCCTAATGCCGCCGCTGCCCTGCTCATCCAGCAAGTAGGCATAGCGACTTGGCTTACCCAGGTAAGTCGTATTGAAACTGGGCCGTTCGTAGAAGTGTTCCAGCAGGCGGGTTTGCTCCACCACCTCTCCGCTATCCAGATTCAGACGGAAAACATAGAGGTGGGCATGGGGTTCGTCCGGGGTGTGAATCGGCACCGACGAGGGGTACGCCGGAAAGACCGGCGCATAGACCACGATCTCCCGGCTGCCATCATCGGCGGTCTGCTCCCAGCCATTGATGGTGTGCCAGATGTGACCCGGAAGATCAGTGGTAAACCACTGGATCGCGTCACCCTCTCCATGGCCGCGCGCTATAACACCGAAGCGCATTTTGTAATCGCCGTCGAAGTAAAATGGGCTGCGATAGTCTGTAGTGAGGTTCTTGCTGTCGAAGCGCAGCGACAAATCCGGAAACACGACGTGGTTTTCGGTCAGGTAATAATCGTGGAGAAACGCCAGTGCCGGTTTCTCACAGAGCAGTTCCACGTTTTTGTCCAGCCGGCCCTCGCGCAGTATCGAATAATGAATCCGTCCGCTCATAAGGTCGGTGCTAAAGGTATACCAGTCGCCCGTCTCCGGGTCGATTTTAGGATGGGCGGTAAATGGCGCCTCCAATGCACCGCCGAAGCTGTCCCACTGACCCTTGCCATCAAGCACCAGACGCCCATTG
Organism: uncultured Alteromonadaceae bacterium; assembly: GCA_964590005.1. GTDB lineage: Bacteria > Pseudomonadota > Gammaproteobacteria > Pseudomonadales > Halieaceae > CALJFL01. Next base: position 1,902 of record CAZPVJ010000155.1, read on the forward strand.
GCCTGAGCAGCATCCAGTGCAAAGGGGTAACTCGTCTCCTGAAGACAGTAAAGTGTGCCGTTGTGGTATTGGATGGCTGTGGTGGCCGAGGCGTTTTCCAGTTGTGTCAGCTTGGGGATAACACCGAATCGCTTTTTAAGGAGATCGAGAACAATCTTGAATAGGCCCGCCTTTCCAGCACCAGCCAGATCACCGAATTCGGGGTAAACCTCCCGCCCCGCTTCTTTTTCGATAGTGAACCTTGGTGTGCGCACATAGGTATTGGAATAGGTGGCTACACCCCCCGTGACCTGCACCTGGTGAAGCATTCCCGCACCGTTGAACATGTGCACCCGGCTGTTGAGCTCAGAAAACTGGGTGTTGGTGCCATTGCGCAGGTAAACACCGCTGAAATCATCGGGCAGAGTGCCCTCGACACGAATTTCGCCGTGACTGATTTCGTTGTGCACTGGCGCGAAGCCAGGCAACGAGTACGGACTCTGGGCATTGTAGTTTTCAATATCCAGTGCCTTGCGAACCCGGCCGTCCAGAAAGCTGAAGATGGGGCGTGGCATCAAAAAAAGCAGGAGGACAATGAGCAGCGGCAGACCCAACAGAATCAATAGAAGGGTACCAATAAAGGACAACATCGTGATCAGACTCCCAATGCAAAAGATTTAAAACGAGACAGAAACGCGCAGGCAACAGTGACAGCTTCCGACGCCAAATTCCAGCCCCGGCACTGCTCGGCGCACGCTGTCACGCCTTCGATCGTATGCGTACAATGAGACTGACCAAAGCCTTCGCAGGACAGACGAAAACATGAGCGGTAGCCAAAAACCCTATGCTATCACCGCCAGCCAGCTATTCGATGGTAGCAGCTGGTTATTCGAGCACGCGCTAATCATTGACGATGCTGATATAACCGGTCTTGAGGCCGTCGACGAGCTACCGGAAGACCTCGAGATCGTTGACCTGGGGGACGGCATACTGGCGCCCGGCTTTATCGACCTGCAGGTTAACGGCGGCGGGGGCGCATTGTTCACGGCGGATCCCTCCATAGAAAGCCTGGAAAAAATTGCCTCGGCTCACCGTGCTACCGGCACAACCGCCATGATGCCAACGTTGCTGTCGAGTCCCCCCGCAACTATTCAGTCAGCGATCAATGCCGTAAATCAGGCGCAAGAAACGAACAACCCGTCGATTCTGGGTCTGCACATCGAGGGGCCTTTTTTTGCAAGCGATCGCCGCGGGGCGCACAACGCCGATATGATCCGCACGCTGCAGGCAGATGACATAGACCAACTACTGGTGGCATCCAGCCTGCCACTGATACTGACACTGGCACCTGAGCACTGTCCGGCTGGTGTCATAGAGCGTCTGACCGAGGCCGGCATCATGGTTTGCGCCGGGCATACCGACGCCACCGCTGAGCAGGCCAGGTCGGCAATGCGTGAGGGCCTGCGCGGCTTCACTCACCTGTTCAATGCCATGAGCCAGATAACAGCCCGGGCACCCGGCGTTGTGGGTGCGGCGCTGGATGATGTGCAAACCTGGATAGGGCTGATCGCTGATGGGCACCACGTTCATCCCATCAATCTTTCACTGGCACACCGCGCCAAGGCCGATGGCAAGGTCTGCCTGGTGACAGATGCCATGGGCACCGTCGGTTCCGCAGAGAAATCTTTCCGGCTCTATGACGAAACCATTACCGAAGAGAATGGCAGGCTTATCAATGCGGAAGGGAAATTGGCAGGCAGTGCCATTGGTATGATCCAGGCCGTCGAATATGCCCATCACAGCGCGGGCATAGAGCTGGGTGAATGCCTGAATATGGCGTCGCGCTATCCCGCGGAGTTCCTGAAAAGGCAAGACGACCTGGGCCGTCTCGCAGCTGGCTACCGCGCCGACTTGGTCCACTTCGACGAAGCCTTCAAGGTGTGTAATACCTGGGTCGCCGGCCAACGTCTCACCCACTGAAGCCGCACCCCCCCGGTAAATCAGGGGTCGATAACTGGCTCTAGCCTCACCCGACCCCAGGGAGCGCCGTAGTGAATGCGGCCCTCCTCATCCAGTAGCGTTCCAGCGAAAATCACGTTGTAGCGCTGACCACCGATCATGTAGTGAAAGCGCGACTCGCCGGTTTCCCAGTCGAGCGCCTCCAGGGTCCACTGGTTTTCCCTCGCACCAATCAGGTAAGCCGTATTGTTTGGCTTGCTAACTACCGGCACGGTACTGGGTGAGCTGACCTCGGAGTTTACCCAGGCCGACCGGACAGTATGGGTCTCAGGATCCCATTCAAATTTCTCGACGCCGTAAGGCTGGTATTCGGGACTGCTGCCAAGATAACTGATCAGCAAAGTCTCCGCCTGCTCAGGCAAATACCATGGCACGTTCCTGGGCACATTATTGACCACCAGGGCACCGTAGCCGTAGACAACAACGGATTGCTCCGATTGAATCGCCTCGATATTCGGATCCCCCATGGTAACCGGAGCGATTCCTGCCAGTCGCCGTGGCTTACCGGGAAGGCCGGCAAAATCATCGGGAATTTGATCGCGCCAGAACAGGTTCAATTTCATAGCCACGCTGCCGTCGGTAATGACGACGAGTCTATCTTCCTCATCGCCAAAGCCGATCAGCGAAGGGGTCGCCCCGGAGCCGTGACCCCAGCTGTTTTCGTAGGGCACAGCCCAGGCACCATCTTCTTCACGCGTGGAGAAGGCATCGCCCGTCCAGACCACCTTGTGCATATACTCCTGAGAGACGACGTAAATACCACCGTCTTCATCCAACGCCGGGGCATTGCGTACCCAACCGTGACCAGTGGGTTTGGTTGCCTTATCGGCTGCGCCCGCATTGTGCTGCAGGTCACCAACCCGGTATTCACTGAAATCAGGCTTCAAGGCCAGCAGCTTGCCATGCTCTGTGACGGTGACCACCCAACCGTCGTAGGTCATGTTAAGGCCCATTGCCACCTGGCCCTGCAATTCCTCGGGGTAACTGAACGTGCGCTTTAGCTCAATGGCCGAATCTCGCTGCCCGCTGACAGCATCGCCGTAGACCTCGATGAAACCGGATTTATGGGCGATATAGTATTCATTGTTACTGTCGACCAAGGTATAGACGCTGGCGATACTGCGCAGCTTCTGCGCCTCCCGAAAAGCGGCGATGATAGCCAGGAGACCGGAGTTGCTTTCATCTAACGCTGCAATCGATTCGTCTGCCATCTCCTCAGTCCATTCCGGAACGCCTTCTATCATCCGGGTGGCCAGGGGCTGGTGCGTGTCGTAATCAATTTTCAGGATGCGATCCAATGAGTTGACCCAGTACACCTGTTTGCCGTCTGGGTATTTTCCCGAGCTGAAAGCACCGAAAACCGCGGGTCCAGTGTGCACATAGTTCACTTCTTCGGGTTTCAGTGCGCGACTGCTATCTAACGGGCCCGCAGCATCGAGTACATCCTGCTGGGCGGGGTCACCGTGTGGCAACGGGTAGATCGAGTCTGCAAGGTGCGGATTGCGCGGTGCTAACTCCGCCGCTAATGCGGGTAAGGGCCCTGCAACCAACAGGGCGGATAAAAGCAGTGTTCGAATCATAGCGGTTCACTCCGGGCCTGGTCATTTGCGCAGGCCAGCCAGGGCAAGGCCAAAGGGTACATTTCTAAAGAACGCTATTTTGTAACACCAGGGCAGGATTTAAGGTGACCGCTACGGTCAATTTCAATTGACTACTGCGCCGCGCTCACCGCCTACGCCAGCCCATCAGCTTCTACCATCAGAATGTCACTTAATAACCAATATATTGTCAATATACGACAATTCATTTTTACGGAACGGGACATATAGTAGACGCTCTTTACTTCATAGAGAGGACATTCTTGTGCCCAAGATCACCTACATCGAATTTGATGGTACTTCGCACACCATCGAAGCTGACAGTGGTAATACCCTGATGCAGACCGCAGTAGACAATGAGGTTCCCGGCATCGATGCGGACTGCGGAGGCGGTTGCGCCTGTGCTACCTGCCACGTCTATGTCGATGATGCCTGGCGCGAGAAGACCGGAGAAGCCGAGGCTATGGAGCAGAGCATGCTGCAATTAGCCGAGGGGGTCGCCGAGAACAGTCGACTGTCCTGCCAAATCACCCTGGAAGACAGCCACGATGGCCTTATCGTGCGCATGCCCGAATCCCAGCATTGAGGAACTCATCATGAACGCACCGCTTGCCGATCCATATTCACTCCCCCTGGAAGACATTGACCCGAGTAATGGAAAGCTTTTCCAGGAAGGTAAACACTGGGCTTACTTCGAACGACTGCGCAAAGAGGACCCGGTTCACTATGTAAAAGATAGTGACTTCGGGCCCTACTGGTGTATCACCAAGTTCAAGGACATCATGTTCGTTGACTCACACCACAACGAGTTTTCCTCGGAGCCTGTCATCATTATCGGGGACCCCACTGACGACTTCCTGCCGCCACAGTTTATTGCCATGGACCCCCCCAAGCACGACGTACAGCGGGCGGCGGTCTCACCGGCCGTGGCCCCGGCTCAACTGGGAGAATGGGAATCTCTGATACGCGGTCGCGTCCAGGAAGTTCTGGATGGCCTACCGGTAGGCGAACCGTTCAACTGGGTAGACCGGGTCTCCATCGAACTGACTGGCCGGATGCTGGCCACCCTGTTTGATATTCCACAGGAAGACCGGCGCAGGCTCACGCACTGGTCAGACGTAGCCACCTCAACCCCCGCCGTGGGTATGAGCGGAGTCTCGGTGGAGGAGCGACGCGAGGCCTTGATGGAGCTGCTCGAGTATTTCACCGAGGTGTGGAACCGGCGCGTGAATGAACCGCCGGCGATGGATTTTATCTCCCTGCTGGCGCACAACCCCGATACCCGCGACATGGATCCCATGGAGTACCTGGGCAACCTCATCCTGCTCATCGTCGGGGGTAACGATACCACCCGCAATTCCATGAGTGGCGGTGTCTATGCGCTCAACAAGTTCCCGGAGCAGTTCGATAAGCTGAAAGCGGATCACTCCCTGATTCCCAACATGGTTTCTGAAATCATTCGTTGGCAGACACCGCTGGCCCACATGCGCCGGATCGCCACGCAGGACGTGGAACTGAATGGCAAGACCATTCGCAAGGGTGACAAAGTCGTGATGTGGTACATCTCGGGCAATCGCGATGATGAGGTTATCGAAAACCCCAACGATTTCATCATCGACCGAGCCCGAGCGCGACACCACATCTCTTTCGGCTTTGGCATTCACCGTTGCATGGGTAACCGTCTCGGTGAAATGCAGCTGCGCATCTTGTGGGAGGAGCTGCTGGCGCGCTTCTCAGATATCGAAGTCCTGGCTGAACCCGAGAAGGTCGAGTCAAACTTCGTCATGGGTTACAAGGACCTTCAGGTCAAGCTCCACGCATAACGCTTGGCCCAGCTCTCGCGGGTGGCGCATGAGCGAATGGCTTGTCGCCCAGGAGTACAGATGGAAAGCCCGCATCGTTCAGGTGCGGGCTTTTTTTATTCAGTTGTTCAGGGCAAAATTTATGGCCCATATACTGGAGAGAACCACGCCCAGGGTGCTCATCGTCCCGATCGAGGCGACGATCACCGAGCCCATTGGGTCCTGAATCCACTGCACAAACCGTTGTGAGACTGTTGTCGCTACCACCTGTGGTGGCGTATCAACTATTCTTGCTGGTTGCCGGCTCATTTTCTTTCCTTATCCGTTTACTGTGTTCCACACTTTGAGCCGCCATAATAGAGAAGCCCAAACCCAGAACAAGACTGTTTTACCTGCACAAAACATCGGCTAAACCGCACAGTTGGGTGGCCACCAAGACATCAGGTAGATAGCTTGAGGAGAAAGTGATGTTCTTCAGGACAAGGTCAGAGTCAAAAGCCAAAGTGACAACCGCCAAGGCGCTTCGTCACCTGCTGGTATTCCAGGTAAAACTGCTGGCAGACGCCCTGCGCGATTTGCTTATGAGTCCGATCAGCTTACTGGTCTTTATCATCGACGCGATTCGCAAGCCGTCGCTGGAGGACAGCTATTACCTTCGCCTGATGTTGCTGGGCCGAAAGTCGGACCAGGTAATCAACCTGTTCGATGAACACAAGGACGCAGGGCACTTTACCGTTGACCAGGCGATCGAGGAATTGGAAGACATGGTGATAGCAGTTCGGGAGAATCGCAAATAGCATTTCCTATTAAACTGCGAGGATACCAGGACGCCCGCCAATCACCGGCGAGCTGACTACCTCAAACCGGGCCTGCATCCAACCGCCTGAACGGCAACCTACCTGCCTGTTACCCGGTCAAGACCCTCACGCAACAAGTCGGACCAGCGCGTTAGCATCCGCCCGGCTTCGGCGCGGTTGCTGACGCCCGTGGTCCATTCCATTCGCCCTGTATCGCGGCTGCGCCGACGATCAACAATCCGGTAAAGCGTTTCTCCCGTCGTAGCGTCTACGATATCCATGCTCAGGGTCATTTCCCCCGCTTCCGTGGTATAGCTCCTGCTACGTCCCGGACTACGGATATCTGGGGCTGCAATATCCAGGTTGATAATCGATGGCCTCAATACCAATACAGCTTCACCCTCATCAAACGCGTCGGTCATCGGGTAGGCGGGCGGTTTTTGCAGTGCGGCCAGGAAGTGCTCATCGCAGAGCGCCCCCAGTTGGTCCTTGATCCTGTCAACATCTTGTTGAGTCACTCGATTGGAGAGGTCAACCCGGTTCTCGTTCTGCTCTCGCTGCCAGTTGCGACGGAAGGAGACTTCGCAGGACTCCAGGCCGAACTCGCTGAAGCCGGAAACGTCGACACCCGGGCGGGCGTAAACTTCCTGAAAGCGGGTATCAGGCTGGAGTACCAGGCCGTCAGATGTCTCGGTGGGCGGGGCGGTGCTGGCACACCCGACCGACAGTCCCATGATGAGGGATACAAGAATCCAATTAAGGGGCAGTTTCATAGCTTCTCCGAATGATCTCTGGCGAACAGCCCATAGACTATACTTGCCGACTATCTAATCCAAGACCGGAAGACCATGCCAAACCCTGTTACAGCCATCCTCGCCCTGATCATCGGCAGCCTGGGACCTACAGCAACAGCCCACGCAGAGCCCGAAGAAAATCCGCTGAACAATCTCTATTTCGGCGAGACGCATATGCACACAGCCTATTCGCTCGACGCCTATATTGGAGGAACGCGGCAAACCCCGTCCGACGCCTATCGCGCAGCGCGTGGCGAAGCCGTTATCGTCGATGGTAAGCCACACAAGATTCGCAGGCCATTGGACTTCGCCGCGGTTACGGACCACGCAGAATACATCGGAGAAATGTTTTCAGCACTGAATGAGGACGCTCCCGGTCACGACAACCCGCTTATTCAACAACTGATTGGCCTCAGTGATATCAAGGAGCGCGAAGCCTGGTTCTTCAAGTACGTCATCAGCAACAACCGCGGCGCAGCACCGGCCCACCCCGAATTCTACGCCGGTGAAGAAACCACCCGTAGCGGCTGGCAGGTAGCTGTTAGTGCTGCCGAGCAGCACAACCGTCCTGGTGAATTCACCACATTTATCGCCTATGAATGGAGCGCAGCACCCCGAGGCGGCAACCTCCATCGCAACATCCTCTTTCGTGACCACAAGGCACCAGACTTGCCGATGAGTTATATCGATATCAATCGGGAAGAGGGGCTCTGGTCCTGGCTGGCCGGGCTGCAGGCTAAAGGCATCCGCGGCATGGCGATTCCCCACAACTCCAACGCCAGCAAGGGCATGATGTTCCCCGATAACAAAGCCAACGGGGATCCTGTTGATAAAGAGTACGCGCAGATGCGCGAAGACTTCGAACGGGTTATCGAGATGATGCAGGTAAAAGGTAACTCTGAAGTCCATCGCAAGTTCTGGTCTGCCGACGAGTTCGCGGATTTCGAGAACGCTGATTCCATACAGAATTCCAGTGGCCGCACTTTTGCCAAGGGAAACTTCGTGCGTAGTGGCGTAACCAAGGGCCTGGCCATCGAGAAGGTGCTGGGCGTCAACCCCTTCAAACTCGGATTTGTCGGCGGCACTGATAATCACAACGGTATGATGGGTGACGTCGAAGAAGATAATTTCGTCGGCGCCCACGGACCGGAAGACGGTTCGGTCAACGAACGACGTGAAGGCAACGTGACCGGTTGGATCGACAGTCGAGAGCTTTCCATTGGTTCGCTAACGGCGGTTTGGGCACCCAGCAACACGCGCGGCGCAATCTGGGATGCTCTACACGCAAGAGAGACCTATGCCACCTCAGGACCACGCATCGGGTTGCGATTTTTTGGTGGCTGGGACTATGAAGACGATTTGCACGAAACTGCAGACCGCGTTGAGCAAGGCTACAAAGCAGGTGTGCCGATGGGCGGCGACTTGCCGGACCGCAAGCGCGGCAAGTCACCACGGTTCATGGTGTCCGCAAGCAAAGATGCCCTGGGTGCCAATCTCGATAGAATCCAAATCGTAAAAGGCTGGGTTAGCGCTGACGGGGAGCTGCAAGACAGGGTATTCGACGTGGCCTGGTCCGATGGTCGCGAACCGGATTCCGGGGGTAAATTACCGGCCGTGGGTAACACCGTAGACCTGCGTACCGCGACCTACCGCAATACCGTTGGAACCGAGCAACTGGCCGCGGTGTGGGAAGATCCCGACTTTGATCCCGCGATTCCAGCCTTGTATTACGTGCGTGTCATCGAAATCCCCACCCCGCGCTGGACAAGCTATGACGCGGTCCGCGCAGGTCGGCCCTTGTTGAGCGACGTGGCCGCCACAATCCAGGAGCGCGCCTGGAGTTCACCGATCTGGTATCGACCCAAGTAACCAAAATGGCCAATCACGGCCTGCTGCAACGACATTTGGGAGCTTTTGTCGGGTGGTCATTTATAGTGTGTGTCGAGAAACTCCACCAGCTTGTCTGCCCAGCGCTGCATCATCCTCTGGGCTTCGGCGGTGTTGGTCACGCTGTTGTTCCAGGTAAGCCTGGTTCCCGTTGAGCGGGCTGCACGCCGATCGGCAGC
>CAZPVJ010000156.1:0-4707 GCA_964590005.1 uncultured Alteromonadaceae bacterium
ATAGGCATCCATACTGCCGTGATAATCGAGATGATCGCGCGACAGATTTGTATACACCGCAGTCTCAAAAGTTACGCCGCTGACCCGACCCTGCACCAACGCATGCGATGACACCTCCATGCTGACCGCAAAGACTCCACCGTCGCGCCAGTGAGCAAGCGTCTGCTGGAGGGCCACCGGATCGGGCGTGGTATTACCTGACGCCTTGACCTCCTCGGTCAGGGTGGCACCCAATGTCCCGATCACACCACACTGTTTGCCAAGACGCCGTTCGAGCTGCGCAATCAGGCGCGAAGTGGTGGTTTTGCCGTTGGTGCCAGTGACACCAATAACGTGAAGCTCGTTACTGGGACAACCATAGAAGCGACTGGCAATATCACCTGCTGCCAACTGCAGATCCGGAATCTCGACCATCGGCACGGGCACAGCATCAACGAAGCCGGCCACGGGCGGCTCTGCTAACACCGCTGCCGCACCACTGGCAACCGCCTGCTCTATGAATTGGCGGCCATCGTGCACCTCCCCGGGAATCGCCAGGAACAAATCCCCTGGCACGACCTTACGGCTGTCAATCTGGACACCACTGATGAAAACCTCACCCGGGGCCGACCCGTGCCCTTCCAGCAATACCTGTAACGGCACCCGCTGTGTTGATGTCTGGCTACCCACCATCATCCCGCGCCACCTCGTGATACGCGGGAATTGGCAACGACCATGATTTCATTGGCTTCAGGAGGCACATTGAGTAAGCGCAAGGCACCCTGTGCGACGCGTGAAAACACCGGCGCCGCAGCTGACCCTCCACCGTAGGAGTCTCCCTGCGGTTGATCTATCAGCACGACAGTGACAAACCGCGGATCGGAAACGGGCGCGATACCAGCAAAAAGTGCGACGTACTGGTCATCTATGTAGCCCTGCGGACCCACCTTGTGAACAGTCCCGGTCTTACCGCCCACGTCGTAACCCGCAACCCGCGCTTTCCTGGCGGTACCGTGCTCACCGGTAACAGCGTGCAGCACCTCCATGACCTGCTGTGCGGTCTCCGGTGCAATGACCTGGCGCCCATCGGGCAGCGCCTCATCAAGGGCGAGCAGTGACAGAGGCTGCTGTCGACCCCCATTGGCAAACACGGTGTAGGCATGAGCCAGCTGCAACGGCGTTGCGGTCAGGCCATAGCCAAAGGCCAGCGTTACTTTTTCGATAGCACGCCAGCGCGGGCGATTGGGCAACAGACCGGCACTCTCTCCCGGAAAACCCGTGCCCGGCGGGCTGCCGATACCAAAGCGATTAAACACATCCCATATAGGCTCATGGCCCAGCTCAAGGGCCATCTTGGTTACGCCGACCTGACTGGACTTCTCGATAATCCGGGAAACCGTGATTTCGCCATAGTTGCGCGGGTCAGGTAATGTCTTGCGCCCTACCCGAATGCGGCCGGGCGAGGTATCGATAAGCGTGTCGGTTGCGTATTTACCGCTCTCCAGAGCCGCCACCAGGGTCAGTGGCTTCATGGTTGAACCAGGCTCGTAAACATCGGTCATCGCCCGGTTGCGCGTATTGGCAAACTCAAACCCCTTGCGACTGTTGGGGTTGTAAACAGGGTGATTAACCATGGCGAGGACCTCGCCGGTGTGAGCATCCAGGGTGACAATGGAACCGGCGGAGGCACCCAGCTTGACCATGGCACGCTGCAACTCGCGATGCTGCAGGTATTGCAAACGAAGATCGATACTGAGACTGAGGTCCTTGCCCGGGCGAGCGGCCTCCAGTACGCCAATGTCGCGCACCGCGTCGCCATGCAGGGCCTTGATGTATTTCTTCTTGCCAGGGTAACCGCGTAACCATTCGTCATAAGCGAGCTCGAGCCCCGCGATACCCTCACCATCCACATTGGTAAACCCAACGAGTTGCGAGGCAACCTCACCGGCGGGGTAGAAACGCCGATACTCGCGCTCGCCGTGAACACCGGGAATCCGCAGCGACAGCATATCGCGGGCATCAGCGGGATCGAGGTGTCGCTGCAGGTACATAAACTGCTTACCGGCATACCGTTCTAGCTTGTCGGCGAGGTCAGACAGCGGCATATCGAGCGCCGTTGCCAGCTCAGGCAAGCGCTCTGATCCGGTGAGAACCTTCGGGTTGGCCCAGATCGAAATGACCGGCGTACTGACGGCGAGCGGCTCTCCCCGTCGATCGGTAATCACACCACGGTAGGCCGGGATCTCGGCCGTCCGCAACGAGCGCATAGCACCCTGGCCCTGCAGGAATTCATAACCCTGCTCAACATCGAGTACTTGTAGCACGAGTATCCGACCCACCAACAGGGCCGGCAGCGCGCACAGGCCAGCCACAACCACGTAGAAGCGCCATGGAATCACCTTGCGACCCAAACGCTTCACGGTTTTATCACCTGCAGGTTTTCAATCGTGGGAGGCAGCATTTCCAACTCCGCAGTCGCCACCTTCTCCACCCGGTGATGAGAGGCCCAGGTACTTTGCTCGAGCAACAGGCGGCTGTAGTCTTCCTGCAAATGCCACTGGCCCGCCTCCAGGTCCTGCAGTTGCGCGTAGAGCTCACGGCAGGCATGCGTAGAGTAGATAACCCCAAAGGCTGAAATCAGCACCAGACCAGCAGCGCCCAGTGCCAGTAAAAGCGGCGCGTAACTCGACGCCCGCTGCCCGCGCAACGCCTCGACCGATACCCTGTGGTTGCTCGCCACTGCTTTCACGCCCACCCTGCTTCAGCTGATCTTTTCAGCCACCCGCATGACGGCACTTCGCGCCCGCGGGTTTGTTGCCACTTCCCCCGGCCCGGCCTTAACGGCCTTGCCCACAATCTTCATTCGCCGATCCAGCTCTTCGTCTGTTACCGGTACGCCGCGCGGCATCACTTTGCCCCTGGCCATATCGCGCATGTAGCGCTTCACCATGCGGTCTTCCAAGGAGTGGAAACTGATCACTACCAGCCGACCACCCACGCGCAATAGATCCAGCGCACCATCCAGTAGTGCCTGAAGGTCATCAAGCTCCCGGTTGACGCGAATCCGGATAGCCTGGAATGCCCGCGTGGCAGGATGCTTATGCTTCTCCCACTTCGGATTCGCCTCACTGACGACCCGGGCCAGGCGCCCGGTCGTTTCAATGGGTGTCAGGGCGCGCTCAGACACAATGGCTGCCGCGATACGCTTTGCGAAGCGCTCCTCGCCATATTCACGCAGCACACTCACGATCTCCTGCTCGCCCGCGCCAGCCAGCCACTGCGCGGCCGTCTCGCCGCGTGTCGTATCCATGCGCATATCCAATGGCCCGTCCTGCTGAAAACTGAAGCCGCGCTCTCCATCATCCAACTGGGGACTGGAAACCCCCAGGTCCAGCAAAATGCCATCAACTGCATCGATCCCCATCCGATGCAGTTGATGGGGAAGCTCAGCGAACGACCCGTGAAAAAATGTGAAACGGGGTTCACCGCTTGCCAACCGTTCGGCCTCCGCGACAGCAGCGGGGTCTTTATCCACTGCCAGCAATCGGCCCTCTTTATCGAGACACTGCAGCAGGTGCCTGCTGTGGCCGCCGCGGCCAAAAGTGCCATCAACATAAAACCCGCTGGTTGTCGTTACGAGAGCATCTACCGCTTCTCCTAACAACACTGTCTGGTGCACTGCTTCCACCTAGAGCGTCAGGTTCATTAATTCGGCGGGCAGATCCGCCTCAGGGCCGGAGTCGACCAAGGCTTTATCGCGCTCAGCCAGCCACAGGTCTTCCGCCCAAAGTTCGAGTTTGTTGCCCTGGCCCACCAGCACCAGTTTCTTGTCCAGTTGCGCGTAATCGCGCAGGGGTTGGGGCAGCAACATCCGCCCATTGCCATCCAGTTCGAGATCAGTGGCATAACCAAGCATCAATCGCTGGAATCGTTTTACGGCGGGGTTAAGGGCAGGCAAGCCCTGGATATCGCCCTCGATCCGCTCCCATTCGGGAAGGGGGTAAATCACCAGGCAGGAAGTCTGTGTATCGATAGTGACGACGATGCGGCCTTCGCACTGGGACACCAACGGCTCGCGCTGGCGCGCCGGCATGGCCAGGCGCCCTTTTGCGTCCATATTGATGTGTTGTACCCCACGGAACATGCCGAACTTCCCCACTGCCCTGACTTCGAAAACCACAAAAAGCCAGATTTACCCACTTATTTCCACTTTTCTACACTATAGGTGTCCGTCGCGGAAACTGTCAAGGCGAGAAATCCAAAAAAACGCTGTTATTTCAGCTAATTAGCGCGTTTTCTTCATCGACAAAATGGGTCTGCTGAGCCCGTCGTGAGACTAAAAAATGACGTAAAACATGGCAGTAAATCCTTTTGTTGAGGATTCACTTTAACTAAAAGTCGAATTTACTCTTAACATAGGGGTTTTTAGCAGAAAAACGTCTAAAGACCGGCCGTTACGTGACCTGTCGCGTGAGAGTGTGGCGAAACAAGCATCGATGGAAGGGTCGTCCCCCCACCCCAGGGGCGGGGGGACGATGATTGAGTCGGTCGATAAGCCGGGTTCTGTCGCGAGCGATCATTCATCTGCGACAGGTGTCACCACCTGCCTGTAGCGACCTACCCGAATCCACTGCGGGCCACAGCTGACGGATTCCTATTTGGTCTTGCTCCGGGTGGGGTTTACCATCGCCACGCCTGTTACCAGCCGCGCGGTGCGCTCTTACCGCA
>CAZPVJ010000157.1:0-4534 GCA_964590005.1 uncultured Alteromonadaceae bacterium
TGAGGACGCCCAGGATGCACTGTATCTTTCCCTGGGTTGGCCCTTCCTTAGCAATCAGAGGCGCCTTGGGCGATAACTCTGGTGTAAGCTAGCGTACACGCGCTTCTTAACGCCGGCGTTTCACGATGATTTTTTCTTCCCGGGAGCGACAGTGTATCTGCGTCAGGCGCTTGCTGGTGGATACAAGCATGACCAAAGCACAGCTGATCTTCGATGTCCCGGATAAACCTGTGGAACGTGACCGAATCGAGATTTTCCCGCAACTTGGGGCCTCTGTCTCAGACCTGATTATCGAGTCGATTGAAGTCTATACTGAATAACAGGTGGTCCAACCACTGACACCAAAGAGTCCTCTCGGTATTTACCGGGGGCTACACAGGAGTCGTTCATGTCTACAAACTATCAGGTGTACTGGGCTCCGGGCTGCACCAGTTGCCTGCGCACCAAGGAGTTCCTGCTGCAGCACGGGCTCGACTTTGAATCGATTAATATTGTCGAACAACCGGAGGCACTTGCCGATCTTGCGCGTATTGGTTATCGCAGCGTACCCGTGGTCAGGCGAGGTGATGACGCTGTGTTCTGCCAGGACCTGCAGGACGTGGCTGACTTTATCGGAGTACCTCTTGCCGGCTCTGAATTGTCAGCAGCGGATTTCGTAGCAAAGCTCGACCTTATACTGCAAGCCGCGCAGCGTTATTCGCGGCAGTTGACAGAAAAACAGCTGGCCGGGCATTTTCCCGGACGCGATCGACCCTATCGCGATCTCGCCTACCATATTTTCATGGTTGTGCAGGGGTTTCTGGAGGCAGCAGAGGGGGGCTCGCTGGAGAACGAGGTGTTCTACCGAACGCCGCCGAAAGGTATCACCCAGGGAAACCAATTGGCTGAGGCTGGCGAGGACATCAAACTCGCGCTGATGCAGTGGTGGAAGAACATCAACTGCGAGCTGCCACCAACGGTAAACACCTATTACGGAGAACGGTCTACCATCAGCGTACTGGAACGCACCACCTGGCACGCGGCGCAACATTGCCGACAGCTGCAGGCGGTCGTCGAGGGTTATGGGCTCGCAGCGGACGGAGTACTCGGAGACGCAGAGCTCGCGGGACTACCGTTACCGGACAACATTTACGACAACGAGATCGATTTGGAAGGTGGTAGCAGCACTGCTGGGCAGTAAACGCCAATAACCACCACCCCCGATCACACCGACTGCCGGCTGACTATGGCATCGTCGATTGCCACCAGACGCTGGGCCTGCTCGAGGTGCAGTAGCTCCGTCATTTTACCGCCCACCTTGATAACGCCCTTACCCCGGTTCTCAGGCAGGGAAAACGCCGCAATCACCGCGCGCGCCTGAGCGACATCTTCGGGATCAGGGGAAAATAGCTTGTTGGCGATCTCCAGCTGCGCGGGGTGAATCAGCGTCTTGCCGTCAAAGCCCAGTACCCGCCCCTGTCGGCATTCATCCGTGAGGCCTGTCTCGTCTTTGATGTCGTTAAAAACGCCATCAATGGCCGCCAACCCATAGGCTCGCGCAGCTGCAAGGGACAGACCCAGGGATACTTGAAACGCCTGGCGGTCGGGGGTAGCCACGGCATTGAACTCCTTGCCAAGGTCGTTGGTGCCCATCACGAAGCCCGCAAGCCGGGTGTCTCGCGAGGCCGCAGCAATTTCCTCTATGCGCAGAATCGCCCTGGGCATTTCAATCATCACCCACAAACCCAGATCAGCGGGTGCGCCCGCCTGCCCGAGCGCCACATCGATCTTCCGAATGTCATCGGCGCACTCCACCTTGGGAATCAGGACGCCATCCGGCGAGACTGCGGCCACCATCGCCAGATCATCAGGCCCCCACTCCGTCGCCAGGCTGTTGGTGCGCACCACCACTTCACGCTCCCCATAGCCGCCATCTTGCACGGCCTTGGATACGTTGTCCCGGGCCTGCGCTTTCAGCTCCGGAGCGACGGCATCCTCCAGATCAAGGATCAACATGTCCGCTGGCAGGGATTGAGCTTTCTCCAATGCCCGCACATTCGCTCCCGGCATATAGAGGCAGGAGCGGCGCGGGCGATAGGCATTTTCAATAGTCATTAGCTGGTGGCGTTCCTGATTTCGTGAGACCTCGTCCTATTATGAGGTATATCTTTTTCACCCTGAAGCGGTATGCTGCCTGACGTCGCCTGACAAACGCAGGGAAAGGCGACGTTAATACGGGCTAACAAATTCGCTGCGAAACGTAGGAAAGATATTATGAAGTTACACATTGCAGTCAGCGCGTTGCTGGCCGGTTTGCTGACACTGGGACTAACCGGGTGCAGCCAGGAAGATGTCGACAAGGTTAAGGCTTCTGCCGAGGACGCCGCCAGCGCCGTGAGCGAAACGGCGAAAGACGCCGCTGCCAGCGCAGGAGAAATGGCACAGGAAGCGGCCGACGCCACCACGGAAGTGATGGCTGATGCTGGCGAAGCTGCCGGTGAAGCGGTAGATGCCGCCGGCGAAATGGCCTCAGACGCAGCGGAAGCTGCCGGAGAAATGGCCGATGACGCCGCTGCAGCCGCAGGCGAGATGGCAGATGATGCGGCGGCCGCAGCCGCTGAAATGGCAGAAGACGCAAGCGAAGCTGCCGAGGGTATGGCTGATGATGCCGCCGACGCGGCAGATGACGCAGCCGATGAGGCTGATCAGAAGATGAAGGAGATGGGCGCCGGCTGATGTTTAGCCTGACCCCTGAAAACAAAAAACCCGGCTTTCGCCGGGTTTTTTATAGGTGCGCGACCAGCATCAACCAGCAGCAGCACGCTCCTTCACTTCGGCGACTACTGTCTCTGACACATTCTGTGGGCAGGGCAGGTAGTGCGAGAACTCCATGGAGAACTGGCCACGACCAGAAGTCATGGTGCGAAGATGACCAATGTAGCCAAACATCTCTGAAAGCGGCACATCGGCCTTGATGCGAACACCGGTGGCACCAGCGTCCTGGTCCTTGATCATGCCGCGGCGACGGTTAAGGTCACCGATCACGTCACCGACGTGGTCATCCGGAGTGAACACATCAACTTTCATGATGGGCTCGATGAGCTGTGCGCCCGCTTTGGGCATCGACTGACGGAACGCGCCCTTGGCAGCCAGCTCAAACGCAATGGCTGAGGAGTCGACAGCGTGGAAGCCACCATCGTACAGCTCGATCTCAACATCCAACACGGGGAAGCCCGCGACGGTGCCTTCTTCCATCATGCTCTTGAAGCCTTTCTCGATGGCCGGGAAGAATTCCTTCGGTACGTTACCGCCCACCACTGTGGAGGAAAAGGCGAAACCGCTGCCTGGCTCACCTGGCTTGATGCGGTAGTCGATTTTACCGAACTGACCTGAACCACCAGACTGCTTCTTGTGCGTGTAGGAATCTTCAACTTCCATAGTGATGGTTTCGCGGTAAGCCACCTGGGGCTTGCCGACATCCAGTTCGACACCGTAGGTACGCTTGAGGATGTCCACCTTTACGTCGAGGTGGAGTTCGCCCATGCCCTTCAGGATGGTCTCCCCCGAGTCTTCATCAGTCTCAACGCGGAAGGAGGGATCTTCGGCAACCATTTTGCCGATAGCGATACCCATCTTCTCAGCACCGGCCTTGTCCTTGGGAGCAACAGCAATCGAAATTACCGGCTCCGGGAATACCATTGCTTCGAGTGTGCAGGGGTCTTTGGCGTCGCACAGGGTATGTCCCGTCTGAACGTTCTTCATGCCCACGATAGCGATTATGTCGCCCGCCTGAGCTCGCTCGAGCTCATTGCGGTCGTTGGCGTGCATCTCCACCATTCGGCCGATACGCTCGGTCTTGCCAGTAAAGGAGTTAAGTATCGTGTCACCCCTGTTCAGCACGCCCGAATAGATACGCACAAAAGTCAGGGCGCCGAAGCGGTCGTCCATAATCTTGAATGCCAGCGCGCGCAGCGGCTCATCCACGGAAACAGTGGCGACTTCACCTGTGGGTTCACCGACTTCATCAGTCAGGGGCTGTGGGGCTACTTCCGTCGGAGTCGGCAGGTAGTCAACAACGGCATCCAGGATCAACTGAACACCCTTGTCCTTGAAGGCAGAGCCGCAATAGGTAGGGAAGAAGTCCAGTTTGCGAGTACCTTCTCGGATGCAACGCTTGATCACGTCCATGTCGGGCTCGGTACCATCAAGGTACAGCTCCATGGCGTCGTCATCCTGCTCAACCGCTGTTTCGATCAGTTTCTCGCGCCACTCTTCGACCTGGTCAACCATGTCTTCAGGCACATCGGTGATGTCGAACTTTTCAGGATTGCCCGGATCCGGCCAGACGTGTGCTTTTCTGGTCAAAAGATCGACAACGCCAATGAAATCATCTTCACGACCAATCGGTAGCACCATCACCAGCGGGTTCGCGCCCAGTACATTTTCGACCTGGTCGACAACGCGCAGGAAGTCAGCGCCAACGCGGTCCAGCTTGTTCACAAAGATAATACGAGCCACTTCCGACTCATTGGCATAGCGCCAGTTGGTCTCGGAT
>CAZPVJ010000158.1:0-5529 GCA_964590005.1 uncultured Alteromonadaceae bacterium
CCACCAAAAACATTGGTGTACACCAGTCCTCCGCCGATGCGATAACCCCAGGAATCCTCGGTCGCAAACAAACTTTTGGGGCCAAAGTCGGTGACGGCGAGTCCGGAAACCGGCATGTATAACTCGTCGGGATCAGGCGCATCATGAATGTAGAGATAGGCAAACTCGATATTGAGTAGGGTCTGGGACGCACCCAGTTGTGGACCAAAGAGTTGGGTAGCGCCTATCAGCGCAAAGGTGCGGTCGAGTTCCTGGTAGGCGTCGACACGTTTGTTGGCGAAATCCGATGCAATTTCTTCGAGGGTGATCTCCGAGAGATCTACCGGGGGCAGCGGATCATCGCGGGTGGCGCCCGGGAGGATTTCACTGAGCAAGTCGCCGGAATGAATCGCCACCGGCGAGTCCATATGGTGGGAGACCTCGGCGAACAGAGCCGTGCCAGTTCGCAGGGTGGTGGTATTAAAGCTGATACCTACCATCTCAACATCTTCAGGGTACGCCGCAAAGTACGATGCGTTTTTCAGTACCTTGCTCAACTGGGTCAGTGACGCCACGGTGCTGCGCTTGACGGGGCCGACGCCTTCCCGGGCGAGATCGCGCTCGAGGCGGGCAATAGCCTGCTCCGAATACTGGGTGTAATCAGCAACCGGTGGGGTGACGATGCCAAAGGATGGAAAACTGGCATGGTAGCGCGCGTAGTGCAGGCCAAGCTTGGAATCATTTAACGACGGGACAATCGCCTCCATAGAGAGGCCAAACTGGCCACTGTCGCTGGGCCGATCGTCCGGGCCCCTGTCGGTAATCTGGTAGAACGTACGGTCGAAAGGCTCGATACCTACCGCTTCAAGCGTCTCCGCAGGTAATCGATACAACTGGGTCAAATCGGTACCGAACTGGTTGCCAAAACCCTCGGCCTGTATGTATTCCCCACCGGGGGATATGCCATCGTTAGTCGAAAAATAAGTTCCCACCGCCGGTAGAACAGCGGCTTCCCAGTCATACTGGTAATAGGCCTCGACGATAACCAGCGGTGAGAGCTGCGCCGATCCCCAGAGCATGCCAACGGGCTTGCGTAGGTCGCGCAGGCTGCCGGTTGGCTGCTGCGCGAGCGGGATGTTCAGCGGATTGGCAACATCAACCCCGGTGCCAGGGAAAAATCGGCTCTCACCCCAATTGACGACCTGATCACCAAGGCGGAACTGGACGGGGATTTCTCCTGCAGTGAAACGGAAGCTGAGATAGGCGTCCAGCAAATCGACATCGCTGCCCACCTGGTCCAGTGCCTCGCTGCCAAGATCGACCCAGTCGCGGGAGCCATTCTCATTTTCAAAATCGTAGAAGGCATACCCTCTCACAAAGAGGCCAAAATTGCGCCAGCCCAGCGTCACCTCACCTGTGGCGCGCACCATATTTGAGACGAGATCACCCTTGTCATAGTTGAGGTTGCCGTCATCAAGATTGCCGCTCCTGCCGTAAGCCAACCTCGACCCACCATGCGCAGGAGAAATAAGGTCGGAGTCCACATCCTCGGCGCGAACACGAAACCCATAGGCCACCTCCAGGTCGACTATGGCTTCGAGTCCCGTATCGACATCCCTGTAGTTCCACGCGAGCGCAGGTTGCGAAAAAAACAGTGCAATGGCAATAGCGACACCGAGATAGTGCCGTAGCGCTTTTACGATCATCTGCCCCTCAAATCAGTGTCGCCCCGAAGTATAGTATAGCTTTGGGACATGCCAATAATTGCAACGCAAATTAATGCCTGACCGGGGCAATAGCGCGTCACCGCTCTTCAATCGATGAAACTCATGTGGCTGGAATGCAGGTGCGCTGGTACGCTCGCAGTATGGACGGTTACCTGCTGGCCGCAGATGCCTTGTTGATTGCACATACCCTCTTCGTGCTGTTAGTGGTGGGAGGGTTGATTCTGATCATTGTGGGCGGCATCTGTGGAATCGGCTGGGTGCGCAACCCCTGGTTCCGCTTGACCCATCTGCTTGCTATCGCATTTGTGGTGCTGCAGACCTGGGCCGGCCACATCTGCCCTTTAACAACCTGGGAGATGAAGCTGCGAAGGGCTGGCGGCCAGACGACTTACAACGAGAGTTTTATCGCCTACTGGCTCGACCGCCTACTGTACTGGGATGCACCCCACTGGGTTTTCCTGCTGTTGTATTCAGCATTTGGGCTCATTGTTCTGACGAGTTGGTACTGGGTGAAACCTCGACCATTCTCGACCAACGAGTAATTGAAGACCTCATGCATAACAGGCAAACTCGATCGAAATGAAGCAGGAAAAACTGAACAATTTCCGAGAAAAGCTTATCGCTCTCCAGAGCGAGCTGAAGCAACTCAACGACATCAATGATGAGGCTGGAGAAGTTGTCGCTCTCGACCAGGCCAAGGTGGGTCGATTATCCCGAATCGATGCGATGCAAGCACAACAGATCGCCAGGGAGACGGCCCGCCGCAGGCAGGTTCAACAACAAAAAATTATTGCCGCCCTCCGCCGCATTGAGGCCGGAGAATACGGTTACTGCGTGATCTGTGGTGAAGATATCGAGCAAGGGAGGCTGGATTTCGACCCAGCCAGCACGCGCTGTATGGCCTGCATGAGCCAGTGATGACTGCCACCGGCTCAAGGGCGACCGCCTTCCCCACAATTGATGTAAGATTGCCGCCAGAAGCAGTTATCGCCCACCGATCAAGCCAGCCAATTAAGCGGGAACAGCCAGGTGCTGAAAAACCAAGCCCAAATCGACCTTATTGAAGCCAGCTTCGAAGACGTAAAACTTCGTAAGTCCGACTTTGCCGAGGCATTTTACGCCCGACTCTTTCGCGACTACCCCGAACTAAAGCCACTGTTCTCAGCAACAGATATCAATCGCCAGGGAACCAAGCTTTATGCCGCCCTGGTGCTCCTGGTGGAAAACCTGAGGCACCCCGCCGAGTTGGAGAGAGTGCTTTTACCTCTGGGAGAAAAGCACATCGGTTACGGTGCAACTCCAGAGGCCTTCCCGAAGGTAGGTGGGACGATCATCGAGACCTTGCGGGAGTTTCTTGACGAGAACTGGACACCGGCACTGAACGAGGCATGGGAGCTCACCCTGCGAGAGGTTACGGCGACCATGTTGCGCGGAGCCGGCATGACGTCGGCTACTGTCGGCACAACGATTAATGCGGGCGATGCTCTGGACGAGCGATCCACGCAAAATGATACCGTCGTGAAGCTGGTGCAGGATAGCTTCGCACTCGTCAAGGTTGACCACGCGGCCTTCACGTCAGCCTTTTACAGCGAACTTTTTGAGCGAAGCCCTCACCTGCAACCACTGTTCGAGCATATTGATACCCGCAAGCAAGGTGCCAAACTTCACGCGGCACTGGCTCTATCAGTAGAGAATCTTCGCCGGCCCAGAGAGCTGGAGAAGATACTGGTACCACTGGGTAAGAAGCATGTCGCCTACGGTGCAACCAAAGAGAGTTACCCACGGGTTGTTGAGGCACTACTGGCGACTCTGGAGAAGTTTTTAGGAGACGCGTGGACAGGCCCGGTAGCCGATGCCTGGGCCAAAACGCTCGACAGTGTGACTGGTTTGATGTTGCGCGGTGCCGAGGGCAACACTGGAGACACCGGTACTCCGGAAGCGTCGGCAAGAACCGCCGCAGAGAGTACCAAGACCGAGGTAGGCAAAAGACGGCCTCAACAGCAGATGAGACGCGTGACATCCAGGCGTCGCGCTACCGCAAAGGGCTTCGCCGGCTGGTTTTACTCTGCTCCACTATCTTCTATTGTCGGATTATGGGCCTTGATCGGTACCGCCCTGGTCTCGCTTTCGTTTGTTTTTCCCGAGGTGCGGGGTGTGGTGATCTTTGCCAATCCGCTTAGCTTGCTGCTCGCCCTCTTTCTCTATGTACGCGAGACACCGGAGCGGAAGAAGCAGTTTCACTATCACGCTTGGAGCACCATCGATCACGCAGCGCATGTAAAAACCAGTAACGCCCGTTTCCTGGCATTGCAGGACCTGTGTGCCGACGGTGTCTCTTTGAGAGGTCTTACACTGGAGGCGGTGGAACTTAAGGGCATTGATCTGGCTGAGGCTGACCTGGCGTCCGCCAGCCTTGCCGAGTGCAATCTATCGGGCGCTGCGCTGGACGACGCCGACCTGAATAATACTGATCTCACCAAAGCCAACCTGAGCGGCGCCCAGTTGAACGGCGCCAATCTGGGCTTCGCCAGGCTCAATAACGCCAACTGCAGTAGTGCTGATCTCAGCGGCACCAACCTGATGTTTGCGAACCTGAGTAACGCCAATCTAAGCGGCGCAAACCTGGTTGGCGCCAAGCTCAGTGGCGCGATACTCGACGGCACTTACCTCAGTGGCGCTAACCTCCAGGGCACCGACCTTGGCGTAGCAGATCTCGAGAATGCTTTTCTGGTCGGCGCGGTTATGCCGGACGGGTCTATCGGCGAGTAAGCCTGGGGCCAAGAGCCCTTGCTAGCATTGCGCTGCTACAATCCGCAGCCTGGCCAATCACTGGTACTGCGCTGCCGTAATAAACTGGCCGAAGGCCTCACACCAGATAATCACGGCATTGTAGTCGCCCAGGTCTATCCCGGGCGGGATGCTGACAATAAAGTTGTCGAAGGTTTTCACCGGGCCGACCTGCACCATGGAAGATTTCAACGCCAGGAAGTCCTTTTCCGTCTCGATAAATTCCGGTGAGAAATACAGCCGATAATCCGGTCCTGGCGCGATGCTACCAACCAGGGTGACAGCGTCGCTGCCTATAGAGACCTCACCTTCACCCCAGTGCAGTAAATCACTGTCGGTCAGGTCACGTTTAAAGGTTCCCGTATAGGTGGGATCACCCTGTAGAGACGCAACTTCCGCAACGGAGGGTGCCTCTGGAGCCATCAGAATGGGGAGCGCGTAAATGCCAAGCGCAAAGCCGGCTGCGGCAAAGCCAAGGTGCGTTATCACCAGGATCAGTATTTTCTTCATGTGGCGCTCTTCTATCGATGGCGTGAACCGGAATGTATTTCAACATATATTATAATCAGGGTTCACACGGCCGCCACGTGACCGCCTGAAACACAGAGATGAGAATACGCACATGAACCTGTTCGAGAACGAATCACTCAAATGGAAGCGATTTACCGGCGACGAGAACTTCGACTATCCCATTGACTACTCAGCCGCCTTCATCGACGCTAGGAAAGACGGGCACGTGACGCTACTCTACAAGTGGGCACCCAACAGTTACTGCCATTTTCATCGACACACGGCAGAAACCACGTCGGTAGTGCTTGATGGTGAGCTACACGTTATCGATGTTGACCCGAAGACGGGTGAGGAAACAGGTACGCGGGTGCGTCAGGCGGGAGATTACTCACACAAGGGCGCTGGAGACGTGCATATGGAGCGCGGAGGTCCCAACGGCGCGCTGGTACTGTTCAGAATCTACGCCCCGGAGGGCACGCTGGCAGAGGCGTTAGCCCGCGACGGCACGATCTTAAGCACCTCTACA
>CAZPVJ010000159.1:0-3404 GCA_964590005.1 uncultured Alteromonadaceae bacterium
ACCCACAACACGGCCCATCGCTGGTACTACTTTTTTGAGCAACAGTTCGATGAAGCGCTGTTGATCAAGACTTTCGACAGCGCGACAGACGGCCGCGCCCGCCGTGTCGCCCACACTGCTTTTAATGACCCAAAGGCCCCAAAGGGCGCGCCCCCCAGAGAGAGTATAGAATCTCGATTGATGCTGTTCTTTTGAGGGAAACGCTAAACCCGTAAGATCTGTTAAAACTTCAGGCCGAGATCAAACCGAAGCTCTCCGGCCTGATGCCGTTGCCGCAAACTATCCCCAATGGCGATACCCCGCTCAATGATGCCCTCGGACTCGCGTTTCGATAATCGATAGTTCGCACGCACGGCGGTAGCCACCGGACCTTCAGACGCAAAGTCAGCGGCAAGCGCCTGCACCCGATGATAGAGTCCCTCGTTCATATGGTGCCAGCCATCCAGCATGCCGGTGCGGCTAGCGTAATTGGCATACCCTGATCGCACACCGGCATCGTTGTCGTTAAGCACACTGACTTTCAGCTTAACCGCCTCTTCCCCCTCGGGTTTGGTCGCGCTCATTCTGGCTTCGCTATCTTCATACCAGACCCAACGTGTCAGGTAGTCAATATTGCCGATCCGGTCCTGCTGCTTGAGTAGAACATCCAGAATCACGATCTCGGTCAACTCGTTCATCCACCAGGCAACCTGGACCGGTGATATATCTTCAGGAACGGCTTCGGCCATGGCCGGATTCTCCCTGGCCTCTGTCACAGCTGCGGCGATAGCCTCCGGTAAAGGCAGGTCTTTCCTCAAGGCCAGAAAAGGCGCGGTACGCTGAAAGTCACGGTTCTGGCCATCGCCCCAGCCGGATTCACGAGTGCCATTCACCTCCGGACCATAGCGACGCCCTTCCAGCAACAACAGAACTCCCCATAGCTTCCCGTCTTCGGTAATCAACTCGCGTCTGTTGCCGTAGGCCGGCGGATCAGACAGGGCAAGCTCCATCTCCTGCCAGCCCGCATGTAACATTTTCAGGCGCCCTTTTACGCTCAACTCGAGGCCAGGGACCACAACTTTCTGGTGATAAGGGGCAAGGGGAAACTCCGCTAGCACAGCCACGGGCACATGCACGCTGGTATCTAACAGGCGACTGAAGTGGTAATAAAGCAAACTTGCAGGGGCAAATGTACCGCTGGTTTCTCTGCCATTGAGACTGTTTTTGAATATCGCCAATTCGGCTCGGGCGGCATCCCAGGCATGTCCCCCGCGCGGGCAGACTTCGGCCTCGAAGGCCTTGGACCTACCCGCCCACTCGGTGCCTTCAATATCGTATATCAGCGCTGCGGGGCTGGTGCTCCAGGTTTTGGCACAAACTGCCGTCGAGGCACTGCCCAGATCGATATTGCAGAAATTCTGCTCCGCTTGGGAATCAGCAACTGACACCTCTGCCGCCAGAGCTGGCAGGGCGCGACAATGCATCGTCAAACCGGGCTCAGCGCCCAAGGTGTTGGTCGATGCCACCGCAGCCAAACCCAGCACGAATGCCCATGTCGGCGAGAAATTGCGTGTTGTCTTTATCAAAGCGAGCTCTCTTTAAGGTTTGCACAGGATGACTCGACATCAGTTTAACGGACCGTTGCGGTAATGCCATACTAGGGGCGTTCACCATCGAGCTAGAGGCGTATGGAAGTCATCTTTACACCATTCACCATGTTCCAGGCATGCCCGATGCTAGCGATTGTTCCGGCAGCATTGATCATGGCCCCCCTGTTACTCACGAAGGGTGATACAGAGGCAAAACCGACGAAGATGGTACTATCTTGTGCCTGCCTGTGGATTGCCTACTCTCTCTGGGAGTACCGCGTGCACGCCTGGGCGGAAAACGAAGTGGCGCCCATCCGTGTCGATTTGCTGCTAATCGCACCCCTGCTCCTGATTACGACCGTCGGCGCATGTGTCGCACTTGTCCGATGGCGCCACAAGTCCAACTGACCCGGAAACAATGATGCAATCACTCTGGTTATTGCCCCTGGCCTTGTCCTTGATATTCATTTCTCCAACTATCGTGGCGAATGATGTACAAAAGATTGCCGTGATCTCTGACCTGAATGGTCGTTATGGCAGCACCGGATATCATCCCAGGGTAGCGAGGGCGGTCGCTCGCATCATTGAATTGTCTCCAGACCTGGTGATCAGCACCGGCGATATGGTCGCCGGACAGCGACCATCGCCAAAGCTACAGCGCGAGGAACTGGAGGCAATGTGGAGCAACTTCCATCAGCAAGTTAGAAAACCACTTGAACAGGCAGGAATACCGCTGATCTCCACGCCCGGTAACCACGATGCCTCCGGCTATCAGGGCTACGAACTCGAACGAGAAGTTTATGCCCACTATCACGCTGCACATCCGCCCGCGTTCACACCCGATGAAGAAGGGCGTTTCCCCTACTACTTTTCCACCGTCATAAACGACCTGCTATTAATATCACTGGACGCCACACTCGCCAGTCCTCTGGATGAAGATCAGCATCAATGGCTTAAGCGACGGCTATGTGAGGGCGAGCAGAAGGCAACGTTTGTCTTCGGTCACCTCCCGTTACAGGCCATCGCCCGGGGGAGAGAGCGGGATGTTATCTCCGACCCCAGGCTTGAAGAAGTGCTGGCAGCCACCGGGGTGGCTGCCTATCTTAGTGGACACCATCACGCCTTCTATCCTGGATCCCGAATGGGGATCGACATGCTGAGTGTTGGCAACCTTGGGGGGAACCAGAGGCGGTTGATCGACACCTCGCAAACCACCGGGTTCAGCTTCGCGTTAATAGCAATTGATGCTCAGAACAATGCAAACATCAGCGCGTATTCAGGTCCTGACTTCCGCGAGGCGGTTGATATTACCCGGCTCCCTCCATACCTGGGAGTGGGCTCCCAACGATTGACCAGGCGCGACCTGGCCGACCCCGACAGCCGCTCCATTGATGGTGCTACCCATGCGACTGTCTGCACCGCCCCTTGAGAACGGCTCGGTAGTCCATCCGATGATTCCCCAGCACCAACTTTTCCATTCCGGGCAACCTATCTTCACTTTTTCGCAAATTTGGATGTATCCGTTAGAGCCATTGACCTAAAATTTTTTCACCGACAACCACGGCCCGGGAAAAGCACCTGCGCCACCGCAAAACCAGGATGGATGGAAGAATGAAAGGAATCGCGGATTCACTGCTGGCAGAAGCCACTCAAGAAGAGCTGATCGACTGCATTCGCCTGCTGGCACTCAACCTGGTTCAACACCGCGAAACGGACAGCTTTGTACCCTTTCGCGATTCTGCGGAGTATTTGCGCGGCGGCGTGGACTTCGAGGGAAGTACACAGCTATTCACTTCCGGCAAGCACACGGCTGAGGAAGCACTGGAGCTGGTCAGA
>CAZPVJ010000160.1:0-6616 GCA_964590005.1 uncultured Alteromonadaceae bacterium
AGCAGGCATTGGTCTGGCCGTCGGGAAACCAGCGGAAAAAAGGCGGGTTGCTATCGTCAAGTACGGTGGCCGGTTGTCGGTACCAGAATACGTCGTCGGCTGCCGCTTGCCACAGTGATGTATCAACCATGCTATGTCAGGTCCTCTTCCATGCCGATGTTACCTCGCGGTTGTTCCAGGGTGGTTCGATGATCGGCGCGGATCATCGATTTTGTTCACCTTGGCGGCCCGGGAGGTAATGGTTGCCGAGCGCAGAGAGATTAACCTACACTGCCAACAGCATCAAAATAAGAGAGCAATGCTATGGCTGAAGCCGCTCCCCAACACGACGAACATCAAGTCGATGTCGATCCTTACACGCTCGCCCTTAAGGACATCGACGTCGCTAATCCCCTGTTATTCCAGGCCGACTGCCAGGACTCGTGGTTCCAGCGTCTTCGCGATGAAGCACCGGTGCACTACTGTCCTGACAGTTTCTTTGGTCCTTATTGGTCCGTTACCCGCTATGACGACATCATGGCGGTGGATACCAACCACGACGTCTACTCGTCAGAGCCTTCCATTACCTTGCGTGACCCCGAACCGGACTTCACTCTTCCCATGTTCATCGCTATGGACAGGCCGAAACACGATGAACAACGCTCCGTTGTCAATCCCGCGGTCGGTGCGGACAAGCTGCGCTACTTCGAGCCGATTATCCGCGAGCGAACGGTTGAGGTGCTGGATAACCTACCGGTGGGCGAGACCTTCAACTGGGTCGACCGGGTTTCTATCGAGCTGACCACGCGCATGCTGGCCACACTCTTCGACTACCCCTTTGAACGACGCAGGCAACTGACCCGTTGGTCAGATGTCGCCACCGCCGTCCCGGGCGTGGGCGGAGTTATCGACACGGAGGAACAACGCCGGGCCGAGCTTTTCGAGTGCCTGGAAAGCTTCACCGAGCTGTGGAACGAGCGGGTCAACGCCCTACCAGCGAATGATTTTATCTCCATGCTGGCGCATGGCGAATCTACCCGTGATATGGAGCCCCTGGAATACCTGGGCAACCTGCTTTTGCTGATCGTCGGCGGCAATGATACGACCCGTAACTCCATGTCGGGCAGCGTACTGGCCCTGCACCAGAACCCGGACCAGTTTGCACGCCTCTGTGCCGATCACGATCTGATCCCCAGCATGATTTCAGAGACCATCCGCTGGCAGACGCCACTGATACACATGCGCAGAACGGCCAAGGTTGACACCGTGCTTTGTGGTCAGAAGATACGCGCCGGCGACAAGGTCATCATGTGGTACCTGTCGGGAAATCGCGACGAGCGCTTTTTTGAACGCCCCGACGACTTCATCATCGACCGACCCGACGTCCGCAAACACCTCGCTTTCGGCTTCGGCATTCACCGCTGTATGGGTAATCGCCTGGCTGAACTGCAGCTCAGGGTCCTTTGGGAGGAGATTCTCGCGCGCTTCGAGCGCATCGAGGTTGTCGGCGAGCCGGAGAGAATCCCGTCTGTTTTTGTTCGGGGCTACAGCGATCTACCGGTTAAAATCCACCCAAGACGCGATTGAACCTCTGTGCATGTTGATTGACCTGTCTCAAGCCTGTGGCCGGATGCTCAGGGCATAGTAACCGGGTCATGACTGAAACCGACACACAGGCAACTGCGCCCACCGCGAATCCTGCGCGGGTTGAGAAACACACCAGCGAACGCATTGCGACAGCCATGCGCTCACTCCCTCGTGATCACTTCATCGAGATGAGCGAACCCGCTATCGTGCAGGGCCGCAGCATCCCGCCCACCAACGCCGTATCCGAGATACTGGAACACGCCGATATCCAGCCCCAGCACCACGTGATGCAAATTGGCACCGGCGCCGGTTATATCGCCGCCCTGCTCAGCAAGCTCGCGCAGCAGGTAATAACACTGGAGAAGAATCCCGCGATTGCACAGTGCGCGCAGGAGCGATTCAACAAACTCGGTCTGTCTAACCTGGTCTTGCGGGAGCAGGACGGTACCGATGGGGCCGCCGACCTGGGCCCTTTCGACCGCATACTGGTCTCCAGCCCCAGTATCAAACGCAAGAATGCCCTGTTGGAACAGCTGGCACCGGAGGGCATGTTAATAGCGCTGGAACAAGGCGAGAACGACACCCACATCCTCACCCGCTACGAACTCACCGAGCTCGGCGCCCCGGTGCGCAAAGAACTGGCCCTGGTCGATTTTTCCCGAGATTCAGGCATGACGCTGCTGGATATGGGGATGGTGGACCAGCCGATGCTGGCTGAGGCGCGTCGCGCTGCGAGAGCCAAAAAACTGCCTGTTATCAAGGTACTGCGCGACATGTTGAACATGGAGGATATAACCCTCTACCGACGTCTCGCGGAAGAAAACGGCATGCCGTTTGCCGCCATCGACGACCTGCTACCCACAGTACAGCCTCAACTGATGGATGGCTTTTCGCGCAGCTTCCTGGACAGCAACCACCTGGTACCCCTGCAGGTTCGAGAACACTGCCTGGAAATCGCCACCGATGACCCCGACAGCAAGGTCGACGATATTTACCACATGTACCCTTACGAAAGGGTTCAGAAGATTCTTGTTACCCCGAACGATTTCAAGCGGCTTTGGACCACCGTAGAGCTGTCATTACAAGGGGACTTTCACCAGCGTCGCCGTCGTGATGATACAGCGGAAAAGCCACAGCCGGATCTGCTGAACCGCACCAAGACCCGCATTGAAGCGCACCTGATCACGCTACTAGACGCCCTTTTACTGGACGCTGTCAGCGAGGGTGCCAGTGACCTGCACATCGAATCCTACGAGGAGCACACTCGCATACGATTGCGCGTTGATGGTGATCTTCACGACCTCAACCACTACGACTTGTCAGCAAAAGAGACACGCGGCCTGGTCAATGTGATCAAAATTCGCGGAGATATGGATATCGCTGAAAAGCGTTTACCACAGGGCGGACGATCTCAACTCAAGGCGGGTGGCGTGGGCTATGACCTGCGTATACAGGTTCAGCCGTCTCTCCACGGTGAGGCAGTCGTCATCAGATTGTTGCCACAATCTGGCAATATCGTGGAAATCGGCGACCTGGGGATGGCGCCCGATATGATGCGACACTACCGCCGATTGCTGGACAACCCATCGGGGCTGGTGCTCGTCGTAGGGCCCACAGGGTCGGGTAAAAGCACCACGCTCTACGCTGGCCTGTCGGAGCTTGCCAAAGACGGGCGGCGCAAAGTGATTACCATAGAGGACCCCATCGAGTATTCGATAGACGGTATTCAACAGACCTGGACGCGGCCAGATATCGGCTTCAACTTTGCCGACGGCATGCGCTCCTTTGTTCGACAGGACCCCGACGTCATCCTGGTCGGAGAGATACGTGACCAGGAGACGGCCATTGAGGCCATCAGGGCCTCCCAGACCGGCCACGTGGTCCTTTCCACGCTGCACTCGAATGATGCCGTGGACGCCTTGCAACGCATTTTTGATCTCAAGGTTCACCCCAACTCCATTGCCAGCGAGCTCACCGGTGTTATCGCCCAGAAACTGGCCAAGCGCATTTGCGAGCACTGCCGTATCGAAGCAATACCAGACAGCGCGATTACAGCGGAGCTCTTCCCCGACGGCATGCCCGACAGTTTTCGGTGCTTCGAAGGCCAGGGGTGTGAGCACTGCAATGGGCGCGGCACCCACGGCAGAGTCGCGGTAGTCGAATACATGCAGGTGAACGGAGAGATTCGCGATGCGATTTCCCTGCAGCACCCCGTAGCCCGGCTACGCGCAATCGCTCTCGACTCGGGCTTGACCACCATGCGAGACAGCGCACTCAACCACGTGATAAACGGCACAATACCGATGGCCGAGCTGTTACGCGTGTTACCCGCTGACCGCATGGCGCCGGAAAAGCGCGGAGGCTGGTAAATGAAAGACCAAAAAGCCAAGCCACAACGACTGCCCGCAGAGATTGTATACGCCGAAGAGCTCGCCCGACTGCGCGACGAGGATAGTCATCAGCGCCCCCCGGGGTGGCTACTGTCTCCAATAGCCGTTGAGCAATTCGTGCTCGGGGACAGCGAGGTGGAGATCAGCGCCAAGTTTGTCGCGCCCCGCGAAATCGTCACACGCATAGTCATTGCCATGGCAACCCAGCGCGGCGCTATGCTGGTAGGTGAACCGGGGACCGCCAAGTCCTGGTTGTCCGAGTTACTCTGTGCCGCAATCTGCGATGATTCAACCATTGTGGTCCAGGGCGGCGCCATTGAAACCGTCCAACAGCTCGTCTACAGCTGGAATTCGGCCATCCTGGAGAAAAAGGGACCCTGCCTGGAGGCACTCATTCCCGGACCTGTCTATCGCGGTATGGTGTCAGGGAAGCTGGTTCGATTTGAGGAAATAGCACGTACCTCGCCGTCTTTGCAGGATGCCTTGCTATCCATCTTGTCCGAACGCATGGTGACAATTCCCGAACTACCCGGCGAGGAAGGAATCCTGTATGCAAGGGAGGGCTTTAACCTGATAGGGACCTCCAATACTTCCGACGAGGGAGTCAACGAGATGAGTGCGGCGCTGAAGCGCCGCATGAACTTCGAGACAATAAGGCCTATCACCGCGGTGGAGGATGAAATAGCCGTGGTTACACGGGAGGCCATCAGGCTTTTGCGCGCCGCCAATGTCGACCTTGAGCCAGACCCCGATATCATCCGCGCACTCGTCACCATCTTCCATGAACTGCGCAATGGCCAGTCACTGGACGGACGCAGCACAGACCGCTTGTCCGGAGCGGTTATGTCAACAGCTGAGGCCGTTTCGGTGGCACACGCCATGGGCGTGTACGCCTTCTACTATAGAAATGGCGTGATGAGTGCAGATGACCTGACGGAGTTCCTGGTGGGGGCAGCAGTCAAGGACAACCTAACCGACCTCAAGCGAATGAACCACTATATCGAGACCGAGGTTACGCGCAAGCAGGGCGCAGTCTGGGAAGCAGTACACAGTAATTGGCAACGCCTGTACCACTTCCGCTAACCCCTTCACGCTCCAATAGTCTCCCTCGGTACAATATGAAGCACTGGGATGTGTTCCGAGCAAACCGGCTTATCGTATAGTCGGGCAATCATTACAGCAGCGAGAACGCCATGAGCATGAAAGTCATCGTCTGGGGCACCGGCAACGTGGGCCGACCGGCAATACGCGCGGTATTGAATCATCCGGTGCTCGAGTTGGTCGCCGTGATCGTGGCCAACCCGGACAAGGTCGGCCAGGACGTGGGTGGGTTGGTCGGTCTACCGCCGATGGGATTGGCCGCCACTGATGACTGGCAGGCGGCACTGGCAGCGGGCGCTGACGCGGTGGTCTATGCCGCCACCGCCGACATACGCCCTGAGGAAGCACAGAACGACTTGCTGGCCTGCCTGTCTGCCGGCATCAACGTGGTGTCCACCTCGTTCTACAGTTTTCTGCACCCTCAGTCGACGGCCGCGGAAGTGCTTCAGCCGATACAGGACGCCTGTAAAAACAGCGGGGCCTCGCTATTGGTATCGGGCATAGACCCGGGTTGGGTGATGGACGCACTACCTGTTTTCCTCTCGCGGGCGACCTCGGGTATTACCGAAGTCAGGACGCGGGAGATCTTTAATTACGCGCTGTATGACCAGCCCCAGGTGGTGCGCGAGGTTATCGGTTTTGGCGGCTCGATGGAGGAAACCCCGTTGATGTTGCACGACTTCGCCATAGAGATGGTCTGGTCGCCGATGGTACGGATGGTAGGTGATGCCCTGGGCAAGCCCGTGGACCGTATCGCCGTCAACGTGGAGCGCAGACCCCTGGAGCGCACCATCGAGGTCGAGGGCATGGGCTCGTTCGAGGAAGGTACACAAGGCGCCTTTCGCTTTGAAGTGGTCGGCTACCACGGTGACACCGCCTTATCCGTGCTTGAACATGTCACCCGGATTGACGACGAGTGTGCGCCGGACTGGCCCTATCCGCCGGAGGGACGAGGCTGCCACCAGGTGATTGTCAGCGGTGACCCCACCCTCCACGTCAGTGTGCACGCCGAAGATAGCTTTGAGCCCGGTGCGGCAGGCGGAGGCAACGCCTCCGCAGCCAGCTGGGTGGTGAACGCCATTCCGGGATTAGTCGCTGCAGATCCCGGCGTGGTGACCATTCTCGATCTCCAGGTGGCGGGCATACCCGCCAGCGAATGAGGACTAGAAACCCGTCCCGCTGGGAATTCGGCTGAGCGATTTATCTAGAAATTCGCCCGAATCCCGAAACTGTAGGTGATTCCAGGGTCATACTTTTCGTACACGAGTCCGCCCTGGGTCCACTCCACCTCGGCATCAAAGAGGTTGGCGGCCTTCAGCTCGATTTCGATGTTCGTGTTAACGGCTTCGGTGGTATAGCGGAACAAAACATCTACCCTGCCCCGGGCTTCCTCGATGATATCGGGCGAACTCTCCGCACCCACCAGCACCACGCGCTCACCGGTGTAATTGTAGGCGAAGGTCGCGAGGATCCCCCGGTTATCATCCTGGTAGCTCAGTAACAGGTTGCCCAGCCAGTCGGACTGGCCGGTAATGGGGCGTTCGTTGCTGAACAGGCGG
>CAZPVJ010000161.1:0-69235 GCA_964590005.1 uncultured Alteromonadaceae bacterium
ACGGAAGCCAAAGATATGACAGTAACGCTGGTTGTAGCGTTCGCCATTGATGGCCTCGCCATCGGCCTCCATAAATGCGACGACACGGTCTTTATCGGCGCACATCACTTTCCACTTGGTAGCAAAGCGAAATGTATCGAGTTTTAGATTGCCGAACACCTGCGGTGCAACCACATTTTCCAGGAAATCCTTGCCGGTGAAGTGACCGGATACCGGTGTATTGCCATGCACGTTATATTCAACATCGTCCTGCTGAATCGCCAGGAATGCTTCCACATCCATGGTCGCCAGGGCAGCGTAGAATTTTGCTACCAGTTCCTTCCCGGCTTCATTCATAACGCCTACCCCCGGTTATCCTGCACTCGGATAGCCCATCCAGCCGTCTGAGACCAGCGCGCCCGGTCCCTGGTACAGGATACCAAAGCGCCGACTCGCGTAGCGCCAGCCTTGCGGTGTGCGTAGCAATTCATCGTTGTAGACACCGACAAAGCGTAACGCCTGTTGGTCTGCGGTTACGAGCTCCTCGTTGACGTACACACGCTGTGTGGCGGTGTCTCCTGATACATCGATCTGCTCATTGGTCACCTGGTGGAATACCACGGGGAAACCCTCCATGGTGGCCAGCCACTGCGCCACGAGATTGTCTCGCCCTTGCGTGGGCTCATCCGTTAAGAACCACTGGCCGTCATCCGCCCAGGTAGCGCCCCAGGCGTTAGAATCCCTGCGCATTATGGCATCGCAGTAATCTGCATTCAGGCGTCGTATAGCCAGTTCGTCTTCGGTTGTGTTAGTGCTCATGGTGACTCTCTCCTTTACTCGGCGGCGCCGGCCATAGCGGCTGCGACATAGGATTCCAGCTCGGCCGGGGTGGGGTTACGC
This sequence comes from uncultured Alteromonadaceae bacterium, assembly GCA_964590005.1. Classification (GTDB taxonomy): domain Bacteria; phylum Pseudomonadota; class Gammaproteobacteria; order Pseudomonadales; family Halieaceae; genus CALJFL01. The sequence continues at coordinate 880 of CAZPVJ010000161.1, forward strand.
CTAAGCGTCAAGCCACCATTAACCTGTAAATTCTGGCCAGTCATAAAACACTCGTCGCTGGCCAGAAAAACGGAGGCGGCTGCGATATCTTCAGACGTGTTGATGCGGCCCATGGGATACTCTTTCTCAAAGGCTTCGCGCATGCCGGGTACGGCCAGGTGACCCTCTGTCATTGGCGACTCGGTCAGACCGGGCGACACAGAGTTCAAGCGTATGCCTCGTGCACCAAACTCGTCCGCAACGCCGCGTACCACGTGATCGATGCCCGCTTTGGTGCCAATGTAGGCGTGGTGGTTACCTACCAGGATTGTTGCCGTTGCCGAAGATACCTGGATTATCGATGCCGGGGCGGTCATTTTACCGACCAGCACCTGCATGAACTGATACGGTCCCTTGAACTGCAGGTCCATCATGGCCTTAAGGTCCTCCTCGGAGGTTTCTTCGAAGGCAGTCAGTAAGCCCCATCCCGTGCAGTTGATTGCAATGTCGAGTTTGCCGAAGTTGTCGATGATCGCGTCCACCGAGCTACGTATGTCGTCCATGCTGGTGATATCGCATTTGACCGCCATACCCCCGATTTCATCCGCCAGTGACTGCAGTTCGTCCATATGTCGACCGCCGACCGCAACCTTGGCTCCCTCAGCAGCGAAGCGCCGGGCGATTACCTGTCCCATGTTGCCTTTGCCGGCGGCGCCCAGGACGTAAGCGCACTTTCCTTCTAATCTACCCATGGTGATTTCCTCGATGTGTTTACTATGATTATAGTGTCATCCCGCCATCCACTGGCATGGCGATTCCCGTTACGAATGACGACGCGTCGCCGGCCAGGAAGGAGACCGCCCTGGCGACCTCCTCAATACTGCCGATACGGCCCATCGGATGAAGTTGAGTGAAGTAGCTCTCCAGGCCCTCGGGATCCTCATTGCTCGCAATAGATTCCAGTAGCAGGGGGGTTTCGATGAAGCCTGGCAAAATAGCGTTGCACCGGATGCGGTAACCCTGCTCGGCGCAGTGCAGGGCGGTGCTCTCGGTGAGACTTATAACGGCGGCTTTGGTGGCGCTGTAGGCGCAGGTGCCCGACAGTGCCTTCTTTCCCAGCGCGGAGGCAATGTTGATGATTGCGCTGTCTCTTTTGGGGTTAAGGTACTGGATGGCTTTCCTGCAGCCGAGATAAACCCCCGTACTGTTGACCGCGAAAATCGACTCCCACATACCCAGGTCGGTATCTTCTATGGAACCCATTGCTCCGATACCTGCGTTGTTGACCACGATTTCCAGCGAATGCTCGTCGGGGAGCCCTGACAACACCTGCTCCCATTGTGCTTCGCTAGTGACATCAAGATGTCGGTAGAGCGCGCCTTCGCCCAGTTCTGCGGCCAGCGTTTCGCCGGCGTCGTCCTGGATGTCGGCGATCACCACCGCGTAACCGTCCGCATGCAGTTGCTCTGCGATACCTTTGCCAATGCCACTTGCTGCGCCAGTGATCAGAGCTGTCCTGGTGTCGCTGTTGCCTGTCATACGGCTATCTTTGGCTGCTTATAGTGAGGCAGTGACACTAGCATAGAATCAACGAAAAAACAGGTCGAACGGTTTATTATTGGTGATCTGGACGCCATGCGGGTACACTAGCGTCCGGCTAAATTTACGGATACCAGTAATGACGACAACCTTGAATAGACAGATACGTCTGGTCGCTCGACCCCATGGCCCGGTGAAAGATGAGGACTTCGAGTTCACCGAAGAGCCAGTACCCGAACTGGATGAAAACCAGGTCCTGTTACAGAATTTGTACTTCGCGCTGGACCCGGCTCTGCGGGGCTGGATGGACGATTTCAACGAAAGTTACATTCCCCCGGTTGAGCTGGGTGCTGTTATGTCGGCCAGCTGTATCTCCAGGGTCATAGAGAGCAACAACCCGGACTTCCCGGTGGGCACTATAGTGCGCGGTCTCGGCGGCTGGGAACTTTACAGTGTCGTCGGCTCCAGCGGTTCGAGGCAGGTGCCCGGGCTGGAAGTGATCAACCCACGTGAGGGTATTCCGCTGTCCAACTATCTCAGTATCTGCGGCACCACGGGTCTAACCTCTTATTTTGGCCTTGAGCGCGTTGTTCAACCCAAAGCAGGCGAGACCATACTGGTCAGTGGTGCAGCGGGCGCGGTGGGCTCCGTGGTCGGACAACTCGCCAAGCGCGCTTGCGATTGCACCGTGGTGGGCCTCGCCGGTACCGAAGAGAAGTGCCGTTGGCTAACCGAGGAGCTGGGATTCGATGCAGCGATCAATTACCGGGAAGTGTCGGATATGACTGCCAAGCTGCGCGAAGTCTGTCCCCAGGGTATCGATGCGTTTTTTGACAACGTGGGTGGCGAGATTCTCGATGCGGCATTGTTGAATATCAATATGCGCGCGCGAGTGATCATGTGTGGCACGATTTCCAACTATAACAACGAGGTGGACGACCGTGCAGGGCCGGCAAACATGTGGCAGTTGCTGGTCAAAAACGCACGAATAGAGGGGTTTACGGTAGCTTACTTCGGCGCGGAATGGGGCGAGGGCACCGAGGCCCTGGCCGATATGGTCAGCCGCGGCGAGCTCAAGTTCAAGGAGCAGATTGTCGAGGGCCTGGACCAGACACTGCCCACATTCCGCACTCTGTTTACCGGTGGTAATGACGGCCGCCTAATGATCAAACTGGCCGACTGAGAGAGGTAGTGATGCAGCCTGACGGACCCAAGTTATTGCAAGACAGCGTCGCAGTGGTCACCGGCGCGGCGCGTAGCATCGGCCTGGCCTGCGCGCGTGCGCTGGCGGAGCAGGGCGCTACCGTTATCATGACTGACCTCGATGCTGGCGAGGGTCAGGCGCGCTGTGAGGATTTGTCATCCGCTGGACTGGCCGTTAGCTTCCGGTCGCTCGATGTTGCCTCAGAGTCGGGTTGGCAGCTCGTCCTGGATGAGGTCCTGGCCCAGCATGGTCGCCTGGACATCCTGGTTAACAATGCAGGTATTTGTTTGCCCTCCTCACTGGAAGACTTGTCCTTTGCAGACTTTCAGCGGATGACGTCAGTGAATGTCGACGGCACCTTCCTGGGCTGCAAGGCAGCCATACTGGCCATGCGCAAGTCGGCGAGCGAGGGAGAACCCGCTAGCGGCAGTATTATCAATATAGCTTCCATCGCGGGGCAGACAGCGATCGCGGGCCTGGCAGGCTACTGCACCAGTAAGTCGGCGGTCACCAATATGACCAAGGCACTGGCCATAGAATGTGCCGAACGGCGTGAGTTCATCCGGGTCAATTCAGTGCATCCCGGCACCGTCCGCAGTCATATGACCGAGGCTATCTACTCCCCCGAGTACTTTGAAGATGCCAACAATTTTGCGTCTGTTCCGCTCAAGGATTATGCCGTGCCCCAGGACATCGCCAACGCCGTGGTCTATCTGGCCTCAGCCGATGCGCGTCTGGTTACAGGCAGTGAGTTGACCATCGATGGTGGCTACACCGCCGGGATTGGGGCAGGGATATGAGCATGAGATTAGACGGCAAAGTGGCGCTTATCACTGGCGGCACCTCAGGCATCGGTCGCGATGCAGCTTTGCGTTTCGCCGCTGAGGGCGCACAGGTTATCTTCACTGGCAGAAGCAGGGAGCGAGGCCAGTCCACGCTGGACGAGATCAAAGCGAGCGGCGGTGAAGGCTGGTTCTATGAGCACGATGTCACTTCCGAGTCTTCCTGGCAGGACGTTGTAGCCCAGGTTAACCGGGAATTTGGCAAGCTGGATGTGCTCGTCAATAACGCTGGTATCTTCCTGTATGGCCCCGTAGAGGATACTCCCCTCGATGATTTCCAGGTCATGTGGAAGACCAATGTAGACAGTGTTTTCCTTGGAATGAAGCACTGTCTGCCATTGTTGCGCGCCAGTGAGGGAACGGCATCTATTGTCAATGTGAGTTCTTTGTCGGGGATGGTCGGTCATCCCGATTGCGTCAGTTATTGCAGCAGTAAGGCGGCCTCCCTGATGCTCACACGCGTAATGGCGTTGGAAGCTGCGCCGCAGGTTCGGGTGAATGCGCTGGCCCCCGGGCCAGTCTGGAACGAGTTGCTGGAGCGAGCTCACGACGGCCAGGACGCGGAGGAAATGAAAACCTATTACCGGGAGTCGCAACCACTGAAGTTGATGGGGGATTCCTCTGATGTGTCAGCGGGCCTGGTGTTTCTGGCATCTGAGGAGTCGCGCTATGTCAATGGCAGTCTATTCAGGATAGACGCGGGGCGCGGTGCGGACTGATCAGTGAGCGCGCGCCAGGGCATTGTCTGCCGGGATGTTTTAGGAACAGGGAAGGAGCGAAATTGATGACAACAGCGATGCAGGCTATCGACCTGACCGATGAAGCGTTTTTGCGTGAGCCGCACGCTGCCTATGCGCTCGGGCGACAGCATGAGCCTGTCTACAAGGTACCCGGACAGGACCTGGTGATGGTTTTCGGGTATGACCAGGTACTCGAGGCCCTGATGAAACCCACCGTGTTTTCCAGTCGTAATGAAGAAGCGTTGCTCGGTCCCTCCATTCACAATCCAAAGTGCCAGGCGATTTACGAGCAGGGTTGGCCGCAGGTTGAGACCCTGTTGACCAATGATCCGCCGTCCCACACCCGCTTCAAGAAGCTGGTTAATCGCGCATTTACACGAGAGCGCGTGGCCGGGATGGCCGACCACATCACCGCCATGGTGGATGGGTTGATAGACGACTTTATTGACCGTGGACACTGCGAGTTTGTCAGCCAGTTCGCCATACCCTTGCCCTGCATCGTGATAGCCCAGCAACTCGGTATTGATGAGGCGGATGTGCCCAAGGTAAAAGCCTGGAGTGATGCGTTTATCGAGTTGATCGGATCTGAACTGACCGCTGAGCAGCAAGAGGAGCGGGCTCACAAGGTGGTCGAGTTTCAGCGTTATATGAAGGCGCGAATCGACGAGAGGCGCGCGCAGCCAAGGGAGGATATGCTCACTGACCTGGTCAATGCCAGGGTCGACGACGAGCGGCCGCTGGATGAAGCTGAGCTGCTAAGCGTGGCTCAGCAGATGCTGGTAGCGGCCAACACCACCACATCGCATATGTTGTCCGGAGGTATACTGACCCTCATCGATAATCCGGATCAATATGCGAAGGTATGTGCTAATGCGGACCTTATCCCCAACATGGTCGAAGAGTTACTGCGTCTGCAAACACCGACTCAGGGCATGTGGCGGCGTGCGGTCGAAGACACCGAGTTGGGTGGTGTAAGCATTCCAGCCGGGACCATGTTGGTCCTGATGTATACCTCGGCCAACCGCGATGAGAAATATTTTCCCGATCCTGATAGATTTGATATCGAACGGGATTTCTCAACGGCGCACGTGGCTTTCAGCCGAGGGATTCATACCTGTATTGGTATGATGCTGGCCAGACAGGAGTTGGTGTGTGCGTTTCGGCGGATTTTCACCCGAATGGGTGATATCAGGCTGACCGAGGGGAGCGAGCGCCCCGAATATGTGCCCAGCCTGTTATTCCGAGGGCTGGAAACGCTCGATATATCATTCAATAAAACCTAGAAGCGAGAAGTGTAATGGCAGGGAAGAGAAGAGATGTTTACCTGGTCTGTGGTGGGGATTATCACGACTTTGACTTTGCTCGTCTGGAGTTGCTGAAGCTATTGGCAGAGCACGACCATGTCAGGGTAAAAGTCAGCAGCGATTACTCGGATATCGCGGGTATGTGCGAGGCAGATCTCCTGATTACCTATACCTGCAATATTGTTCCCGATAAAGCGGGCCAGGCAGCGCTCAAGGCCTATGTCGAGGGCGGTGGTAAATGGTATGCCTTGCACGCCACCAATTCAGTGCTTGAGTGGGTGAGCCATGATCCGCCCGTGCTGAAAGCGCCGCGCGACGAGAAGGACTTTATGGAGACACTGGGAAGCCAGTTTTTGGGGCACCCGCCGGTAGATACCTACCGGGTTGATGTCAGCGATCCTGATCATCCGCTGGTTGCGGGCATTGAGCCATTTGACACCGTCGACGAACTGTACCTTTCAGAATATCACGGCGAGTCCAAGGCGCTGTTGCACACACACTTCAACGGTAAGGTGGATGCCTTTCAGGATGGCGACTGGGAAAACGATGACCCGCACCTGGTCTGCTACCTGAAAAACCAGGGCAAGGGAGAGGTGCTTTACCTCACGCTGGGGCACTGTCGCTCCACCTATGATATGCAGCCGATGGTGGAGGAATATCCGGCCATTGAGCGCTGCAGTTGGGAACTGCCCGTGTACTACGAGCTACTACGCCGGGGTATTCGCTGGGGTATCGGCGCCTGAGTCACACCCTGGATCAGCTAACGCCCGGAGATTCTTCAGCCGGGCGCTAGCATAATCTTGCAGTGGTCGTTGGGCTTGCGCAGACCCTCAAAAGCCTCGGCGAACTGATCGTAGCCAACAGTGCCCGTGCACATGGCACTGACGTCTACCCGATCGGTAGCCATGAGTCCGGCAATCAGTTCAAAGTCTTCCTTGTGATAGGACAAGACGAAGCGAGCCACCAGTTCTTTAGCCATTGCGGCCGCGGGCACGAAAAAGTCCTGCCGCGCGCAAAAGCCAACAATAATAAGCTCTGAGCCGTAAGCGGCAATGTCGATGGCCTGGGCGATCATCCCGGGTATGCCAACGCATTCGAAAATTATGTCTGGCGGTCCACCGGCGATCCGCGCAAATTCAGCAGCAACATCTTCTACCGCGTTAGGATCTATCGTTGCAGTGGCGCCGTAATCCAGCGAGGTCTTATTGCGTAACTCTTCTGGCTCACTGACGATAATATTAAAGCCACCCATAAAGCGTGCCCAGTAAGCCACCGACAGCCCCACGGGGCCGGCTCCAATAACCAGTATATTTTTGCCGTGCAGGGACGACGCCATTTTGGCCGCGTGGAGGCCGACTGCCATGGGCTCGATCAGCGCCCCTTCAACCCAGCCAAGACTATCGGGAAGCATGATCGAATTATGGGTGTCGAGGCAAACGTAATCAGCGAAACCGCCGGGAAGCTGCATGCCCACGACGGTGAGCTCCGCACACTGCCATGGTCGCCCGGCCCGACAGGGGTTACATTGCCCGCAGCTATGGAAGGGCAGGCCCGTGACCTTCTGGCCGGTTTTCCAGTTGCCTGCGGCATTCTTGCCAGCCTCGACGACCTCGCCTACGAACTCGTGGCCCAGGATAGTCCCGGCGGGCAAGGCGCCTTCATGATCTTCCGTGCCATGCAGGTCGGTGCCGCAGATGCCGCAGCGTTTCACGGCGATAACAACTTGATTGTCCCCGGGCGTCGGATCATCTACCGACTCAATAGTCATCGATTTACCGGGACCTTGAAATACCGCCGCTTTCATAATTCCACCCCTGGCTACAGCCTCTTGCAGAGCGGAGATACTAGCATAGTTAAAAACCGAATGGCCGGTTTTATTTGCAGGGTAGGGCCGACCTGTCATAATGGGGTCCGCAGTATCATTTACCGGAGCAATCCCATGTCAAAAAGTACCGCAGCCAGCCAGCAACCTGGCGAGGCCCGTTGTCACGGCCGTCCCTACAGCGACATGCTGGCCGAGGAGACACGGGAAATACCTGATGTCATCGCCACCGACCGATACCGTTACCTGGGCGACGAAGATCTTCCCGTGGAGCGCTACATTGGTGAAGACTTCTTCCGGCGAGAGGCGGAAAAAATGTGGCCACGGGTCTGGCAGATGGTATGTCGACTCGAGGATATTCCCAATCCAGGTGACTATATCGTTTACGACCTGTTGGACTGGTCGGTGCTGGTGGTCCGAAGCGATGCCGATACCGTGCAGGCTTACTACAATTCATGCCTGCACCGCGGTCGGCAATTGGCGACGGAAGCCGGCAGTGGCAGGGCGTTTACCTGTCCCTACCATGGGTTTTCCTGGAACCTCGATGGCTCATTACGGCATATCCCTTGCGAATGGGATTTTCCGCATCTTGAGAACCGCGATATGAACCTGCCGAAAGTGAAAACCGACACCTGGGGCGGCTTCGTGTTTATCAACTTCGATGATGATTGCGTCTCGCTGGCCGAGTACCTGAAGCCGTATCCGGAAGTCTTTGAGCGTTGGGCGCTGGAAGACTGCACCAAGGTTGTTCACGTGGCCAAGATTGTCCCTGCCAACTGGAAAGTTGTGGCCGAGGCCTTTATGGAGTCACTGCACGCCCGCCAGACACACCCGCAAATTCTTCCATTCTCTGCGGACACCAATGCCCGCTACGATATATTAGGCGATCACACCAACCTCAGTATCACGCCAATGGGTGAACCCAGCCCACATTTGTATCAAACCGGCCGCAAACCCAAGGACCAGGAAGTGCTGGATTCGCTGTTGAGCGGTTCGGGCCGGGTTACCGGCGATTCTCGGCTGATGGTGCCCGAGGGGCAAAGCGTTCGCGGTTTTATGGCGGAAATGAGCCGACAGGGTTTTCAGGAAGAAGATGGCCGCGACTATTCACACGCCACCGACGCCGAGATGCTGGATGCAATGACCTTCAATGTGTTCCCTAACTTCTCACCCTGGGGAGGTTATCCACCCAATGTCATTTACCGTTGGCGCCCCAATGGTTGGGATGTGGATTCGACGCTGATGGAAGTCATGTTGCTAAAGCGCAATCCACTGGAAGGAGAGCCATTGCAGCGTGCGGAGGTCCATTTTCTGGAGGAGGACGAGCCCTGGGGTAACGCGGAGGAGTTGGACGCACTGGGCCCAATTTTTGACCAGGACATGGCCAATCTGCCGTTTGTGCAGAAGGGGATGAAAACGTCCCGTTCTGGCGTGGTTTCACTGGCCAACTACCAGGAAGTCAGGATTCGTCATTTCCACCAGGTCATGGATCGCTACCTGGAAGACTGAGGCGGGCCGTTAACCCTACGGGGTGTTGTGGCGCAGAATAAAATCGGTCACGGCGCCGTCGTGCTTGCCACTCTCGGCTGCCTCGAACATCTCCCGAACCCTGATCTTGATGTACTGCACCAGGTTTTCCTGGCGCCGTTTGGCGTCCCGGGATAATTTGTTCAGTGCCATGCCCTCAAAGGCGAACTGGCATACGTCCATGGCCAGGTCGAACAGCGGGCCGGTGTCCTGCCATTCTGGAAAAGTCCGATGAATAGTTTCGCGCCAGCGATCTTCGAATTTGCGGGTGCCCAGACGCATCACGGTTTTTAGCTCGGGATCAGTACGCGAGGCAACGAGTAGTTCGTGATGGGCGGTGAAGTATTTGGTGTGCAGATGCTTCCAGTAGATATCCAGTCCCCGGTCCAATCGTTCATCGGCATTTTTGAGAGTGCGATCCACGTCGCGCACGAAGGCGTCGATACGCACGTCGATGATGTGGTCCACCACCGAACTGAGCAGGCTCTGCTTGGAAGGGAAGTGGTGAATCATTGCGCCGCGAGAGACTTTGGCCCGGTCTGCTATCTTCTTGGTCGATGTATTGGCATAGCCGTAGTCGTAAATGCAATCCACGGTCGCCTTTAGCGTGAGGTTTCTGGTCTTCTCGCTTTTCTCTTCTTGTTTGGTACGTGTTTTCGTTGTCATTTCGTTGCTGCCGCAGCAAAGGGATAAAAAAAACAGGCTGGTCCGTCTGTCTTTTTGCCTATGCTACCGCGTTGCTCACGAAAACGACAGTGCAGACTGTGGAGGGGGCGGGCGCCCAACCCCGTTGTGGCGCCCCAGCGCGGCTGCCATGGCCAGGTTAGCCTGGAGGGGTATACCAGATAGGCGAGGTGTAAGCGCGTTCCTGTAGTTCCGCGGGTACATCCTCAGGTAGCGCCGCGCCATAGCGCGCCGCGTCATACGTCGTCCATCGAGGTGTGGCGACCTGCAGCACGCGCAGGTAGTAGAAGGCTTCCTGCTTAGCGTCAAAGTCCGGATCCTGCCACCCGGTAGCCAGGCTGGCAGCGCCGGATTTACTGTCATAGGTGGCCTGGGCGATATCCACAGTGGACGGTAACGGGGGCACCAGGCCAGTAGCGGGGTCTATGCTGCGATCGCCTGACCAGGCCACGTCGTAGATTTTTTCTTTCGGCTCGCCATCTTCACCCAGCCAGCCTTTGACCACCTGTACGCGATCCAGGCCGGCACCGAGCGGGTCTTTTTTGGCAATGATGACGAACTCGGGTGCGCCCGCGCCCTCGGGAGCACGTTGCAGGTCGCTACCCATGGGCACAGCCACCTCATAGCCGCGCACTGCCAGATCGGGTTCCCGGTGCAGGTCTGTGGGTAGATTCCAACCACCAAAGAATCGGACCGCGATTCTAGGGCCCGTACTGGCGTAAACCTCGCGGCGAGCCAATGCATCGTAAATGGCCTCTCGGGTATTGTCGCTCGCCCAGACCGCGGCGTATCCGGATGCCGCCAGATTGCGGTTTGGCCAGAGGGCACCGCCCATTTTATTGCTCAGTCTGTCGATTGACGGTTCGGAATCGAAAAACTTGCCATAGAAGTTGTCACTGTCGGCAGTGGCCAGTGACGTATGCGCATCGGTGCTGCCTATCATCCCCAATTTGAAAGGATTGGTGCCCAACTCCCGACCAAGTTTCAGTCCTGTTTTGAGCACCGGGCGGGCATACTCATGAGCGAGTGATTCCAGCTTGCCCTGTTCTTCACGCGGGGTCATGGCGATATTGGTTTCGTCCCAGTTTTCGAAGTCGGCAAACGGGTCATCGGGAGACAGCAGTGGGTGGGACTCGGAATCGCCCTTTACCTGTGTCATTTCGTAAACCGGTTCCCAGCGCATACGGGATCTGGCGTAGTCCTCTGTCATGGGTTCTCCGTTGCCCTGGGCTTCCGCGAACATCAATCCGTCAGAAAGATTGCCATTGTGAGGAATAGCCATGACGTTGCCGGCCGTTGTATCAACGTAGGACTGTAACGCTGCCCATAGCTCCTCCGGATTCCTGCCCATGGTCGACGGGTAAGGGATATGCTGCAGCGTTTTCGCAGGCCCGTCCCGGAACACGACATTACGGTGCAGGTTGCGACCGTCAATCATTGAGGTCCACTCGTAACCAATCAGGGCGGTAAATTCCCCTGGCTTGTTGTGTTCCTCGGCAGCGTCGTTAACTTCCTGCCAGATGTTTTTACTGAATGCAGCAGGGATGGCATCACCGTAGTTGACCGTGCGCGCAATACTGCCCACGAAGTCATTGATTACCTCGGGGATGTTGTTTTCTGCCAGCAGTTTTTGCCAACGCTTTGCCGGCTCGGCCTGAAGCAGGAGCTCGTTTTCTCTGGAGAGCTCGCGCATTACGCCCATAAACTCCGCGTGGTCGGAGACCATCAGGAAATCCAGTGGGCGTTCCAGTTGTGCTTCCAGGCCGCCACTGGATTGCAGCTTTTTCCCGGCGGCAAAAGCATAGGTATCTGCCGGAGTCAGGTTCTTATTGCCAAAAGAAAATGCATCAAAGGACAGGTTTGAGTGCACGTGTAAGTCGCCCCATAGCAACTGGGTTGATTCGCTGCTGTTCTCGTCCTCGGTGATTGACTCCGGTTCCGCCTGAGGCGCCTGCGCTACCACGGCTGTATCCGTTTCTGTTGCATCCTGGCAACCGCCCAGTGACAGCAGGAAAGCCGTCATTATCAGGGTAAGGTGTGCAGCGGAGAAAGAAGGTCTGGTGCGAATCATTTTATTGTCCTGCCGTATCATTTCGCTATGCTTTAAGGCATTGAGCATAGTCGTGAATGAGAGGGATTGTAAGCCTCAATACACGCCCGCTTCCGTCTGGTTGTTTGTCGCTGGAATCATGGGCGGAAAATATCGCAAATCACGGGCGGCTTCTGTATCTTGTGAACAGCTTTGTAGTGGGAGAATAATAAAGTGACCCTTACTGAGAACGTACATTTTTGGCTTAACCCAAAACGGTGTATCGCGTTGACCGTATTGACCCTGGGATGTTTCCTGGCGACCGGCGTTGCCGGAGACGAGCCGGAGGCCCCCGAGGCAATGTCTTCGACAGATGAAATGCGGGCCGTTTCAGGCGAGCTGGGTGATCGTGCCAGCCTTCCCGGCGCCACTTTGTTCAACACGCATTGCGCAAGTTGCCATAACGGGCAAGTGTACAAAGCGCCTCACACCACCTGGCTTGAGATGATGCCGGCTCGCAGTATCTATCGCGCCATGGACGGCGGAATCATGAGCGCACAGGCATCCATGTTGTCGCAGGAGCAGCGTATTCATGTGGTTGAATACCTGTTGCAGGAGCGTTTTACGGCGGCCAGCCTGACTCCCAGTTATGACATGTGCGAGGGGGAGGCTGCGAGGTTTTCGGCGTTTGACGAGCGCGAGTTGACCGGCTGGGGTCGGGACACCTCGCGCTTTGTCCCCAATGAAATCGCCCAGTTACCTGTCAGGGATATTCCCCGCCTTAAAATGAAGTGGAGCTTTGGCTTTCCAGGCGCCATGCGCGCACGATCTCAGCCCACTGTGGCGATGGGCGCTATCTTTGTCGGCAGCCAGGATGGCACCGTATACGCGCTGGACCTGGAGACGGGTTGCGTTCGTTGGGCGTTTGAGGCCAATGCGGAAGTGCGTACGGGCATAGTGCTGGGTCAGAACAGCGATGGGCCGGCGACGGCTTACTTTGGCGACATTATTGCAAATGTCTACGCAGTTGACGCAACGACGGGCAAGCTCCTGTGGCAGGTGACTGCAGATGATCATCACAGCGCTACCCTGACCGGCACCCCCGCTTATCATGACGGTGCGCTCTTCGTACCGGTGTCTTCTTTGGAGGTAATAGCGGCAGCCAACCCTGAGTACGAATGCTGCAGCTTTCGTGGCAAGGTTCTGGCGCTCGACGGCGCGGACGGTAGTACTCGTTGGCAAAGTTATTCGATTCCCAAGGAACCGACAGTAACCGGCAAGACCTCTATCGGGACCGCGATATTGTCACCGTCTGGCGGCCCGGTATGGACCAGCCCCACGATTGATGCGGCCAATAACATCCTGTATTTCGGAACGGGTGAAAATTATTCATCGCCGGCCGATGACAACAGCGATGCGATCGTGGCGGTACGGCTGGATACGGGGGAGCGGATATGGCGTAGACAGGTGTTCCCCGGAGATGCCTGGAATGTTGCCTGCATGATGGCTGATAACCCGAATTGCCCGCCTGAAGACGGACCAGATTATGACCAGGGGTCCAGCCCCCTGCTTGTTCCGTTACCAGAAGGTAAATCCCTACTGGTTGCGGGACACAAGGATGGCTCAGTGCTGGGTTACGATCCAGAGGGCAAAGCCGAGCCTTTGTGGTCGACTCGGGTTGGCCGTGGCAGTATCCAGGGCGGTATCCATTTCGGGATGGCCGCCGAGGGCAGCCGCGTTTATGCGCCGGTCAATGACATGAACAACACCCGCAATGGCGATTACCTGGATCCCGACCTGGCCCGCCCGGGTGTTCACGCCATCGATGCGGCGACTGGCAAGGTCCTATGGAGTCACATTCAGGAAAACGTCTGTGGCGAGGGTCGTCCCTTTTGTGACCCGGGCATTTCTGCGCCAGTGACGGCGATTCCCGGCGCGGTCATCGCCGGTCATATGGACGGGTATATCCGGGCTTATGACGGCCAGACCGGCAAAGTACTGTTGGAATACGACACTACCCAGAAAGTGGAAACGGTGAATGGCGTGGATGCCGTTGGCGGCAGCATGAGCGGAGCGGGGCCGACTGTGGCGAAAGGCCATGTGATCAGCAACTCCGGCTATGGCCTGTACTCCCACGAACCCGGCAACATGTTGGTAGTCCTGTCTGTCGACGGTAAGTGAGTGTGACTCGCTAGGAAAACTCGTAGTCCAGCGCCTGAATATCGCACAGGGTCCGGATCTGTGCGCCCACGCGCTGGTGGTCCGGATGGCTGATATAGGCGTCCAGTGCTTCGCGGCTTTCCAGGGTGATGATTGCGCCGTGAGTGCAGCCCTGGGCCCGGTCGGTAAAGTTCTCCCCGGTATTAATCGCCAGTACACCGGGAATGCGCGCCAGTGATTCGATAGCCGCCAGTACCTCACCCATGGCGCCCCGCGTTTGCGGATCCTTGAGTGTCATCCAGACGATGTGTTGTACCGGCATGGCGATCGCTCCCGTTTAGACCATCTTGAAGCCGTGTTTGGCTAGCGGAAACGAGCGTACCCGTTTGCCGGTTGCCGCAAACAACGCATTGGCAACGGCCGGTGCGATGGGGGTGGTGGACTGCTCGCCGACTCCCGTAGGTGGCTCGTCGCTGGCCATGATGTGCACCTCAATCTTCGGCATCTGGTCGATCCGCATCACGGTATAGTCGTGGAAATTACTCTGCACGATACGACCCGCTTCCAGATCGATATTGCCGTCGTGGACAGCTGACAGGCCCAGCGATATGCCGCCCTGAATCTGGGCCTCTATACCCAGTGGATTGACCGCAAACCCGCAATCAACCACGCAGACAACCCGGTCGACAGAGAACTCGCCGTTGTCACCCACAGTCACTTCCGCCACCTGCGCTATGGGCGATACGGAGTAAACGCGCGCGGCAATCCCCCGGGCGCGTCCCTTTGGCAGTGGTGTGTCCCAGCCACTCTTTTCCTTCAGCGTTTTAAGCAGCGCGTGCATCCTGGGGTTGCCCTGGGTGAGCTGGAGACGCAAATCCAGGGGATCCTGGTTGCCGGCATGAGCCATTTCATCGAGGAAGCACTCGTAGGCGATCCCCGTATGCGTGTGCGCCACCGCTCGCCATTCATGGGGTAATACACCAACTTTGGGCGGGTTGTGGCTCTCCACGCGATGATTGGGAATCGTGTAAGACGTTCCGTAGGGGAAAACACCAAACGGTTCCTGCAGACAGCCATCCAGACTGTAGATGTCCATTCCATCGACCATGTAGGCGGGGTCGTGCTTGGTGTTTTGCATGATCGACTGACCGACGACGGTTTGATGCCAGGCCAGGGGCATACCCGCCTCATCGAGTGCACCCCGGAGTTTGTGTACGAACAATGGCCGGTACAGGCCGCCGCGAATGTCTTCCTCTCGCGACCAGATGATTTGCACGGGGACATCTTCGCCGCGCGCAGCCTCTACAGCTTCGATGGTGTAATCCGCGTTTTTGCTCGCCCTGCGTCCGAAGGTGCCGCCCATCAAGGTTCGGTTGATTACCACCGCTTCTTCCGGCAATTCCAGTAACCTGGCGACCAGCGTGCGATCATTACTCTGGTACTGGGTACCCACCCAGACCTCGCAGCTATCGGGTTTTACCTGTGCCGTCGCATTCATCGGTTCCATCGTGGCGTGCGCCAGGTAGGGCATCTCGTACACGGCTTCCAGCGTTCGGTCTGACTTGGCAATCACCGAGATGCTATCGCCGATATCCTCGGCCAGCATGCCAGGCTTGTCGGCCATCTCCCGATACTCCCGGTAGAAGCCCTCGGATGAAAGTTTGGCATTGGGTCCTTCGTCCCACTGTATCTTGAGTGCGTCGCGCCCCTTTTTAGCAGTCCAGTAATCTTTCGCGAGGACGACGACACCATTGGAGATTTGCTTGGCCTTGATTACGCCTGCAATCTTCAGTGCTTCACTGTCGTCGAAGGAAGCCACCTTGCCGCCGAACACCGGACAGCGTGCCATCGAGCCATACAGCATGCCCGGTAGCTTCACGTCTATCCCGAAAACGGCGCTACCATCGACTTTAGAGGGCCCTTCATGCCTGCGCATGCCTTTACCCAGTATGGAAAAATCCTGCGGGTTCTTGAGAGTGACATTCTCGGGTGGCGTGATGCCTTCCCGGGTAATTGTGGCCAGCAACTCCCCGTAACTCGCGCGTCGACTACCTGTTGAATCGATTACGTAGCCGTCTTTGGTGCTCAGGCTATTTGCCGCTACCTGCCAATTTTTGGCTGCGGCCTCGACCAGCATTGCACGGGCTTGCGCGCCCGCGGTGCGCAGTGGCAGCCACGAGCTGCCGGTGGATACGCTGCCCGCGGTGAGGTACTCACCAAAGATCGGGCTGAAATACTCGGGAGAGGTTGGTGCCGGTTCGAGTTTGATCGACGCCCAGGCGGCATCCAGCTCCTCAGCCACCATCATCGGCAGGCTGGTGTAGGCGCCATTGCCGAATTCAGAGTGATTGATCAGCAGGGTCACAGTGTTGTCAGGGTCGATTCGGATGAAGGTATTCACCTGCAGCGTCTCACTGGCCGCCGTCGCGGCGGTGGCCGACCGTGCCGGCAAGTAGAGCCCAAACATGAGGCTACCTGCGGAGAGTGTCGTCGCTTTCACAAAACTCCGGCGGGAGACGCCGCCTTTCAATTCTGTGGAACTCATGCCTTAGCCTCCTTCTGCAGGGAGCCAGCGGCTGCGTGAATCGCTTCGCGAATGCGCTGGTAGGTGCCGCACCGACAAATGTGACCCGCCATGGCCGCGTCGATTTCCTTGTCACTGGGATTGGTGTTCTCGCTGAGCAGGGCCGTAGCCGCCATGATTTGCCCTGACTGACAATACCCGCACTGGGCGACATCGTGCTCAAGCCAGGCGGCTTGGACAGCATTCAGTTTGCCATCCTGGGCGAGGCTTTCCACGGTTTCGATAGAGCGGCCCTGGAGGCTGCTGGCCGGTACTGAACAGGCGCGGGTAGGCTGTCCGTCAACGTGCACTGTGCAGGCGCCACACATCGCAATTCCGCAGCCAAACTTGGTTCCAGTCAATTGCAGATGGTCTCGCAAAACCCATAACAGGGGGGTATCCGGGGAGGCATCGACGGTCTGCTCCTGACCATTCACCTTGAGTTTTATCATCAGTACGACTCCAGCATGGATTGCGGGTTTAGCGGCTAAATGGTCTCCCAAGCGCGGGTGACGCTGTCCATTATAGTGCCCGCCGGTCAAACCTGCAGGCCCCGCCGTTTGGGGGATTCAGCGAAGTGTATACATTTTCTCGAAAAAAGTATGCAATAACGCCCAAAATGTAGTTCAATGCAGCGCAGTGTCAGCATTACGCAATTGGAATCTAATTTTGGCGACCCGCAGTAACAACCTGACCACGGCTGAGGCAAATCTCCGCAAATCCGTGCCAACCCAGGCAGAAACCGTACGCCTGGGTCTGGAGCGAGATATCTTCAGTGGCAAGCTGGTACCCGGCATGGCATTGGAGGAGGCTCGAATAGCCAGTGACTACGCTGTTTCAAGGACGCCGGTGCGGGAGGCCATTGCCAATCTCGTCCAGTGCGGCCTGGTGGAGAAGGTAGCGCACAAGCGAGCGGTGGTCAGTGCCATGGATGCCGCCAAACTCCTGGAGTTATTCGAAGCCCTCGCCGAGCTGGAGGGACTGGCGGCTCGTCTGGCGTGCACCAGGATGTCGGCAGCCGACAAGGCTGAACTGGGTGCCGTTCACCACGAAGCGGCTGCTCTGTTGGCGGCAGACGGCGACGACAATTCCTATGCATCGCTGGGCGAGCGATTTCACCAACTCGTTCTCGAGGGTTGTCGCAACCGGGTGTTGATAGAAACGACCGAGGCGCTGGCCAATCGGGTCTACCCCTATCGGCGCTACCAGGTGCTGGCTCCGGGCCGCCTGCAGCGTAACCAGGATGACCATGACCTGATCGTGGACGCGCTGATGGCGAGTGACGAGGACCGGGTGTTTGACGTGATGCGTCAGCATACGATGGAGCAGGGGGATGCGCTGGTTCGCTTTATCGCCCTGCACAAAGTGTCGTACACGGAACTGCAGTCTCGTTCGGTGGATGCGGCAGAACTGCCTGAGGAGAGTGTTTGATGCCTGAAACCGCCTTGTTATTGGCCAATGCGACCGTCATCGATGGAACGGGTGCCGAGCCGCGCGCTGAGGATATATTGTTGGAAGGACAGCGTATCGTCGCTGTCGGCGAGGAAGCCCGCGCTGCCGCCAGCTCCCCGGATCGCCCTGGCCCGGTCACCGAACTTGATTTGACTGGCTGCACGGTACTGCCCGGGCTTATCGATAGCCACTGCCATATCAGTTTCGACGAACCCTCCAGTAACGATGAACTTTTTTTTCATCGACGGTATGGCTTGGCTGCCCTGGTGGCCTCGGTGAATGCCCAAAAGGTTTTGCGCGCCGGATTTACCAGCTTTTTTGATGCCGACTGTATCTTTGATGTCGGCGTTGATTTGAGGGATGCCATCGAGGGTGGTGTCGTGACGGGACCTCGCATGACCACCGGCGGGAATGTGCTGATCAACTGTGTCGGCGGCACCGCGAGCCGCTTGCTGCCTGACTCGGGTCGGCGAGGCTACGCCAAGATCGTGCACACTGGCGACGAGATAGTTACCGAGATCCACAAGCAGATTAAGTCGGGAGTAGACTGGATCAAGGTACACGTCAGCGGTCTTCCCATCAGGCCAGGTAAAACCGAGGGTGAGATTCAAACCTGGTCCCTGGATGAACTGAAACTGGTTTGCGATACCGCGCATAACCTGGGTGTTCCTGTGGTCGGGCACTGCCGTAGCGCCTCTAGCACCCGCGATGCCGCGCTGGCTGGCTTCGATATGATTTTGCACGCCACCTACATGGACGAAGAGGCAGTCGCTGCCGTAATCGATGCGCGCGTGCCGCTGGTACCCACCTTCACCTTCCAGGCCAACCTGGCGGACTACGGCGACCTGGTGGGGTCCGATGCGCGCCTCAAGGAAGTTTTTCGGGCCGAGATAACCGATAGCGTGCCGACTATCAGGCAAGCCTACGACGCGGGCGTACCCCTGCTGACCGGCAGTGAGAGCGGGTTCTCCCTGACGCCCTATGGGGATTGGCACTACCGGGAGCTGGAGGTGTTCGTCGATTATCTGGGCCTGTCACCACTCGAGGCTATCCATTGCGCCACGGAGCGTGGTGCAACGGCTTTGCGCATGGAGGGCGAGATTGGCTGCATCAAGCCCGGCTACCTCGCTGACTTACTGGTGGTTGAGGGTAATCCGCTGGACAACATTGCACTGCTGGGTGATGCCAATGCAATCCGCCACGTCTTTAAGGATGGCTGCGATATCGATATGACCACGCCGCTGCCAGAGAGCTGGTCGCTGCCGGGCTGGCGGGTGAGTGAGTTTTCAGAACAGATCCTGAGCCGACGACTGGTGCGTGAGATGAAAGGAGACAAGACATGAAAATTCATCGGGTAGACAGCTTTAGGGGCGTGGAACACGCGCTTCGCCAAAATGATCTCAAGCAGTCACTGTACGATGAGGGCGGCATACTCATGGATAAGGTACTGGTGACCTTGCATGGGGATGAACATCGCACGCGTCGTACGATCGAAAGCCAGTTGTTTCGCCGCAACTTTTTCAGGTACTACGAAAGTGATGTATTCCCGGGCTTGCTCCAGGAAACCCTCGATCAGTTTCTGGATACCGATGACCTTGATCTCAAGGAACTGGGTTATCGGATCATGGTGCATTTGTCCCTGGCATTCGCCGGAATTGATCGTGTGGATTTCACCGTTGAGGAAGCAGACGCACAGCACCGTTTGCTGATACAGCTGGGCCAGGCGGCGACGATTGGGCAGTACAAAGGCGAGCGTCAGCAAATCCTGGACGAAATTGCTGATGCCCTGGTCGAATTTGAAACCCGTTTCTTCGCACCATCACGCGCTCGCAGAGAAGCGCTGATTGATGCGTTTCAGCGTGGCGAGATAGAGGAAACCGAACTACCCAGGGACATTCTCACGATTCTATTGCTCAACCGTGACAAGCTGGATATGCCCGATGAGCTGTTGGTCCGCGAGGTGGCTTTTTTCTACCTGGCAAGTTCCCATACCTCCGTGCATACGCTGGTGCATGCAGTGAATGAGGTGTTTGGCTGGTATGCAGCTAATACGCGGGACGCTTTCGAGCTGATCGACAAGCCGCTGTTGTTGCAACGTTTTGCCCACGAAAGTCTGCGCTTGCACCCCTCTAGCCCCGAGGCCTGGCGCAAGGCCGAAGACCGCGTTGAGCTTGCCGATGATGACACAGTGGAAGTGGGCGAAAAGGTGGTCATCGATCTGCAGACTGCCAATCGTGATGAATCGGTATTCGGTGAAGACGCGGGCAGTTTCAATCCCCTGCGCGAACGCATGCATCGCATCAGTCCTGCCGGCCTGTCGTTTGGCGGTGGTATGCATGTTTGCCTGGGAATGAACCTGGTGGCCGGTACCATCCTCAAGTCCGATGACGATTACGATCCTGACAATCATCAGTTCGGCACCATCACGTTGATTATCAAAGAGCTACTCGCCCGCGGTATGCAACCGCACCCCGAGCGCAAGCCGGAGAAGATCGCGGCGTCAGAGAGAGATGTCTGGGCGACGTACCCGGTGGTCATGACTGGCGAAGTTGGCGCCTGATGAAGCAACCCGCCTCTGTCGACACTTATCGCAAGGCCTTCGAAACCTTGTGTGATCGTCGCATGGTCCAGTCCATGTACGATGAGTGCGAGGAGCTGATGCACCGGGTCTTGTTGACCCTGCATGGCGAGGAACATACCCGTAGGCGCGCCATCGAGCTGAAGCTTTTTCGCCGCGACTTTACGCGCTATTACGAGAGGGAGGTTTACCCGAAGACGCTGGCGGCGACATTGGCACCCTACCTGCAGGCCGGTCACCTTGACCTCCCTGACTTTGGCTTTCGCGTCAATATCAATCTCAGTGCGGACATCGCCGGCATAGATCGCGATCCGCAGTCTCGCGAGGAAACCGAATGTCTGCTCGAGATCGTTAAGACGTTCAGTGAGGGCGCCACCCTGTTTCACTCCACGCGAGACAAGTCACAGGTCAGACAGGAAGTTGCCGAGGCACTGGCCCTCTTCGATACCCGTTTCCTGCAGCCATCGCGCGCTCGTCGTGAATCCATTCTCGCGGATATAGAAGCAGGCACGCGAGATGCGAATGACGCACCCAGGGATGTGCTCTCAATTTTGCTTGCCAATCGCCATGAACAGGAACTTGATGATCCCATGATTCGGCGGGAGGTCGCGTTTTTCATGCAGGCCGCATCGCATAGCACCTCGAATTCGATGGTACATGCGTTTCACGAGATTATTAGCTGGTGTAAAGCGCATCCTGAGGATCGAGAGAGAATCGGCAGCGATCCTGTCTTCTTGCAGCGCTGCGTACACGAAAGCTTGCGTTTACATCCTGCCAGCCCGGTTGCCTGGCGCACGGCTGCCTGTCCGTTTGACCTGCCCACGGGTGAGGCCGTGGAGGAGGGCGACAGTGTGGTAATCGAACTGCAGCGAGCCAACCAGGACGTTTCGATTTATGGAGACGACGCCGCGCAATACAATCCCCATCGGGAGACGGTTGATCGCGTGCCGCCCTATGCGCTTACTTTTGGGGTAGGACTGCACACCTGTTTTGGTCGCGACCTCGCGGGTGGCGCGCTGCCCGGCCCGGATACCGAGCCGGCCACCCATCACCTGGGTACCGTGACGAGCTTGATAAAAAGTCTGTTTGAACAT
This sequence comes from uncultured Alteromonadaceae bacterium, assembly GCA_964590005.1. Lineage (GTDB taxonomy): Bacteria > Pseudomonadota > Gammaproteobacteria > Pseudomonadales > Halieaceae > CALJFL01. Next base: position 22,397 of record CAZPVJ010000161.1, read on the forward strand.
AACGCGCGGCCTGATCCGCAAAATCCACCCGTAAAAGACCCCGGTACTGAGCGCCAGAACTGGGGTTCCTACCCGATATTACTGGGTTAAGAGGACACATGATGAGAACAGCCATTATTACCGGGGGTGCCGATGGTCTCGGCGCCGATATTGCCCGGGTACTGTCAGGGGAGGGTTACCGCCTGGGTATCCTCGATAACCAGGCCGATAAGGCGGAGGCAACCGCTGCATCGCTGGCGGACGCGGTGCCTCTGGTTGCGGACGTAACTGACGCCGCGCAGGTGGAGAGTGCTTTCAAGGCATTCGGTGATGCCCCTGACCTGCTGGTGAACAATGCCGGTATTGTCCGTTTCGGACCACTGGAAGAGCAGTCGGTCGAAGACTTTACTGCGACGATCAATATCAACTTCCTGGGCAGTTGTCTTTGCGCGCGACAAGTAGCGCCGGGCATGCTGGCCCGTGGCTCCGGTCATATTGTCAACCTCACCTCCATTAATGGTATTCACCCGGCGCCCTACGTTGGCATGTACGGCGGAACCAAGGCGGCAATGGCTGCGATGACGCAGGTCATGGCGGTGGAGTGGGGCCCCGGTGGCATAAGGGTAAACGCAATCGCGCCCGGGTTTATCGACGCGGGCATGTCCAAACCCATTTATGAAAACCCCCGGGTACGAGAAGTTAGGGGTGGCGGAGTGCCCTCGCGGCGTCTCGGCGAGGCCAATGACATTGCCCAGGCTGTACTGTTTCTCGATTCGGATAATGCGAGCTACATCAACGGTCATCAGCTGGTTGTTGATGGTGGCGTCATAAACAGTGTTATGGCGCACCTGCCACGCGAATAAACCATGATGCGCAATCTGATATTGAGTGGTGGAATCTTCCATGAATTTCACGCCACGTCCGCTGAACTGTCCGGCATGCTGAGACCGCTGGGAGTCCAGTCTGAGATTGAGGATGATATCGAGGCGGGCCTTGCCAGGCTGGCCAGCGGCAGCTACGAGATGTTGACCGTGAATGCCCTGCGTTGGCAGATGCAGGGCGAGAAGTATGACCCCTATCGGGAGGAGTGGGCTATGACCTTATCGGCGGCTGGTCGCGAGGCCATCGAGGGTCATGTAGCCGCGGGGGGCGCCTTGCTTGGCCTGCACACCGCCAGCATCTGCTTTTCTGACTGGTCCGGTTGGGGTGACATCCTGGGTGGCGCCTGGCAGTGGGGCCGATCCTGGCATCCACCACCGTCAGCACTGTCGGTTGTCCCCGTCGAGCATGAACTGATGGCGGACATTGCCCCCTTTACCGTAGAAGATGAGGTGTACACAGACCTTGAGCTTCGCTCAGGTGTTGAACCGCTGCTTCTTTCTGCGAGCACGCAGGAACATCCGCCGCAGCCCTTGCTGTGGATTCATGAATGGCGCGGTGGTCGAGTGGTTTACGACGCACTGGGACACGACGCGGCGTCGCTGCGCCAGCCGGAGCATGTTGCTGCGTTGTCGCGCTCGGTTGAGTGGGCGTTAGCATCGCGAGGGGTAAAGCCATGAAAACGCTGGAGGGGATGTCAATACTGATTACCGGTGGTGGTTCGGGCCTGGGTCTCGGTGCGGCGCGTTACTTCGTCGACGCCGGGGCGCGCGTCACCATCTGCGGCCGAAGGGCGGATAAAATTGCTGCCGCGGCTGACGGGCTGGGCGAAGCGTGTCTCGGGGTACCGGCAGATATTACTCTTGCGAGTGATCGTGACAAGCTGGTGGCTGCGGCTGTAGAGCACGGGGATGGACTGCATGCGCTGGTGAATAACGCCGGTAATATGTACCGCGGACCGATCACTGAGCTCGATCAAGACAAGCTGCTGGACGTCTTCAACACCAATGTCGTTGCAGGCATGATGTTGACCGGCCTGGCGGTGCCGCATCTGGCCCGTACCGAGGGTGCCGTTATTTTTATCGGTTCCATTCACACCCGGCGGGCATTTCCCGGAGCCTCTCCCTACGCGGCGACAAAGGCCGCCGTCCAGTCACTAACCCGGGTGCTGGCCGCTGAACTGGGAGATCAGAAAATCCGGGTCAACTGCATTTTGCCCGGCGCAGTATTCACCGAAATAAACCAGCGCGCAGGCCTTTTCGACGACGACACGGCGTTGGCGCGTTTGCAAGGCATGTCCGATATGCATGCCCTCGGGCGCATTGGGACCGAAGAGGAGATCGCCGAGGCGATGGCTTACCTCATCTGCGCAGAGTGGACCACCGGTGCACAGGTTGATGTCGACGGTGGTCTCGGTCTGGGTCTCACTGACGGCTGAGTCTTTATTTACTAACAGAGTCCAGGAAACTATTCATGGCAGAAAAGCTACATATAACAGTGAACGTCACCAATCGTGAGGGCGCACATAGCGCGCTGGAAAACCAGCCTGGCCAGGATAACCTGATGCAGCTGCTTTACGATGCTGACCAGGACATAGAGGCGGTATGCGGTGGTTGCGCGTCCTGCGCTACCTGCCATGTGCTGATTAGCGACGATTGGGTAGAGCGTCTCCCGGCGCGGGATGATATCGAATCCATGTTGCTGCAATACCAGGAGCATTTTGATGACAAGCGTTCGCGCCTGAGTTGTCAGCTGAAGTTGACCCAGGATATGGATGGTCTCAGCTTACAAATAGCTCCCGAGGAGTAATCGCGATGGATCTTGGACTGAAGAACAAGTCTGTATTGGTAGCAGCTGCGAGCAAAGGTATCGGCAAGGCCACGGCGCTGGGGTTTTTGCGGGAAGGCGCCAGGGTGACCATTTGTGCTCGCGACAAAGACGCGCTCGAAGCGACTCGCGAGGAACTTGTCGCCGCCACGGGTGGTGAGGTGCTGGCCGTAACCGCTGACGTCTCAGACCCGGAACAACTCCAGGCACTGGTCAAGGCCGCCACCGAGGCGTATGGGCCTATAGAGGTTCTCGTTAACAATGCGGGTGGGCCGCCCGCAGGCAGTCATACAACAATAGATGCCAAGCAGTGGCAGCAGGCCTTTGAGCTTACGCTGCAGTCCGCGGTTCGATTAACCGAGCTGGTATTGCCGGCGATGAAGCAGGCTGGTCGGGGTAGGGTGATCAACCTGTCCTCCTATTCGGTCAAGCAGCCCATGGACAATATGATGTTGTCCAATAGCATCCGCCTGTCCGTGCTTGGCTGGGCCAAGACGCTGGCCAATGAAGTCGCGGAGGACGGCATCCTGGTGAATACCGTCTGCCCTGGCTGGACTGATACCGACCGGGTGGCGTCACTGTTGCAGCAGAAATCCGCAGCAACGGGCGCTACGGTCGATGAGGTGCGCGATGAAATCGCGACCAATGTGCCGCTCGGTAGAATTGCCAGGGCCGAAGAGATCGCCAATGTCATAGTTTTTCTCGCCTCAGACGCCGCCAGTTATGTTACCGGTACCGCCATCCCCGTCGATGGTGGTGCGGCGAAGGTGCTATGAGTAATCTAGGCAGCGCGCGTGCCGCTATCGCCTCCGCCGGGGTGATCGATGTTCACGCTCACGCGGTACTCGCCGATAGCATGGGTAAAGCGGGCCGACACGGCCCGGAGATTGGCTATACCGACGACGGTAAACCCTGGTTCAGGGTTGGCGATTATCGGCTCGACGGAGTCCGTTATGAGGGCGGTCCGTTCATGGAGGGCGATCTGCGCGTCGCTGAAATGGATCGCTGCGGTATCGACCTGCAGGTGGTGTCGCCCAATCCGCTAACCTATTTTCATTTCATTGAATCGCAGCCGGCGATACATTTCTGTCGAGAACACAATGATGCCCTGGCGTCCTTGGTTGCGCGTCATCCCGATCGACTGGTGGGTTGTGCAGCGCTGCCTATGCAGGACGTGGGCGCGGCCTGCGAAGAGCTGGACCGCGCGGTAAATGACCTGGGTATGGTCGGTGCCTATATTGGCACCGATGTGGGCAGGCCTTTGAACGACCCTGAGCTTTATGCTTTCTATGAAAAACTGGTCTCCCTGGATGTCCCGCTATTTATTCACCCCGCGCCAGCGGGTATCGACGGGCCACCGGGCGACGCCAACCTCAAACAGTTTGACCTGGATCTGCTCACAGGGTTTGCCGGACAGGAGACCATTGCGGTTGCCACGCTGATTTATGGGGGCGTAGTGCATCGCTTTCCCGACCTGGACATTTGCCTCTCCCATGCTGGTGGCGGTGTGACGTCGTTGATCGGTCGACTTAACCGCGCTTGCGTGAAGCGACCCTGGGTGCCGGAACATCTCCAACATGAGGGCGCCTTTGAGGAAGCACTCGCTGGCCTCTGGTTTGATACCCACGTGCACGACGCCCGGGTGTTGGCGCTGGTGATGGAGATCATGGGCCATGACCGATTGGTAATGGGGACCAACTTTTCGGGCTGGGACCAGCATGCCATTGGTACGGGCGGCGAGTACCAGGACCTGTTTGCCGGTAACGCCAAGCGATTACTGAGGGCTGCAGTATGACGCCAGTATCGGTAGTCGAAAATTTTATTGCCAGCTGGAATCGCATGGATTTTGACGCGGTGGTGTCGGCCCTGTCCGAGGATGTTTACTACCACAATATCCCGATGGAACCGATCTCCGGGCATGACAAGGTCACCGACTATCTAAGCGGCGCATGGATATTCAGCGAGTGCGACTGGCGCCTCATAAATATCGCAGTCTCGGGCGATACGGTACTTACTGAGCGTATCGACGCCTTTGTCATCAATGGTCACCCGGTTGCGCTGCCTTTAATGGGTATCTTTGTGGTGACGGGTGACAAGATCAGTCAGTGGCGAGACTATTTCGATCTTGCCGATTACCAACAGCAACTCAAAGCCGCCGGTATCGGCTGACCGCTTTGTTTCTGTCGGACTCACTGCGCGGAGGGTATTACCATTTCAAGCACACGACGTGACGAGATTCTGGAACGTTGGCCACTGATCCTGGCTTCCTGCATGGGAGTGGTCTGCGCCTCGAACGTGTTGCCCTATTACACCATTGGCGCACTGGTCGTGCCGGTGACAGAAGAGTTCGGTTGGACCCGGGCACAGTTTCAGGCCGCCATCCTGTTCAGCTCCGGGCTTGGCGCATTGACCTCGCCCCTGGTGGGCTGGTTGATCGACCGGTATGGCGCGCGGAGGGTGGCGCTCCCCTCGGTTTTGGGCCTGGGTTGCGGGTTCTTTTTCGCCGCTTCAATGCAGGGTCAGCTGTGGATGCTTTTTCTCGCCTACGGCGCGATGGCGTTTTTGGGGGCAGGTACTATCCCGGTAACCTGGACCCGTGCCATCGCCACCAGTTTCTTCAGCCGGCGTGGCCTCGCCCTGGGCCTGACCCTGACCGGCACGGGTATTTGCGCGTCCGTGGCACCCCATATCACTGTATGGATGACCTCCGAGTACGGTTGGCGCGGTGCTTACCTTGGTCTTGGGCTTATCCCCATGTTGCTGGCCTTTCCCGTCCTGTTCTTTTTCTTCAAGCCGGTGGAAATAAACCAGCTTTCCGATAAGGACGAGGTGGCGGCTCGGCAAACAGGCAAAACACTCACCGAGGCGTCACGAGACTACCGCTTCTGGGCGCTGTTGTTCTCTATATTATTTGCCTACATGGGGTTCTCCGGTATCGGTCCCAACCTGCTGCCTTCGATGACAGATGATGGCTTTAGCCGCAGCCAAGCCGCAACCATCCAGAGTATTTTTGGGGGTTCAATTGTTATTGGCAGGGTGGTGGTGGGTTACACGCTGGATCGGCTTTGGGCACCTGGCGTGGCGGCTGTATCATTGATAATGCCCGCGATCGGCACCTGGATCCTGTTCGGTGATCAGACCCTGGCGATGGCAGCGGCAGCCAGCTTTTTGATCGGGTTCGCCGCAGGCGCTGAGCTCGATCTGATGGCCTTTCTTGCCGCCCGCTACTTTGGTCTCAAGCACTATGCGAAAATTTACTCGGTACTCTATGCGACCCTGGCGGTCTGCTCCGGAACCGCACCCATGTTATTCGCTAGCGTTTACGACAAAACGGCAAGCTATGACATCGGGTTTATGGTCGCCTCAGGGTTGTTCATCGTGGCAACCTTATTGATTCTCGTCATGGGGCGCTATCCGAAAGAGTATGCAACAGCCCATTGATCAGGCCATTGCCCCGGTCTGGTCAGCCAGGGTAATTATCCTGTGATTACCTTGCCTTCAACACCCGTTACCGTGAGCTGAGCGCCTTTTCAGGCGTCCCTGGATGTCTAGCAACTGGCGGATAGTCTGCGGCGTTATCGCTCTGCGCCCTCGAAAGTTTCTCGAGCCGACAGCCTGGTGTAAAGTCAGCGCTGGATTGCCGGTCTGACAGGATGCGATGTATGAAAGTAGGTTCGTTTTCGCCCTCACAAGTGCAGCGTACGCTATACGCCATGGCGGGCGATGACTGTTCCCTGCACCATGACCTCGACAAGCTCACCAGTAAGCAGCAGGTTGATCACGCGGAAAACCAGATGCTGACGGCTGCTCTGCAGGTGGCACTCGTCGGCCTGGGTAAGCCCGACGATGAGGTTGCGCTGCTGACTGAGTTTTCCGAGCCCGACTGGCAACCGCTGTTTTATCACTACCATGATCTCTTCTCGCGCATGGGCTTGAACCCCGTACAGAAGAGCGGACTGCATTATGTGCCGTTGGCCGAATACTATTCTCAGGTAGCCAATGTGGCATCCGGTGCGGAGTTACTCAACTTGTACATGATAAGTGGTGACAACGCCGTGTTGCACCAGAGTGAGGAAGCACTCCAAATCAGCCGTAACGTCAACTCAAAGCTGCATTTTGCCAGGCATGCGCCCGATGCGGGCATCCCTGTTCCAGAAACACATATATTCAGCCACCTGCAGATTCGCCAGGGGGCTGCTGATCCGTTTTTTGCTCGCAATCCCGGTGGTGTGATGCTGAAGATCCTCGGCCTGGCAGGCGCCCGTAACGTGACCGCTGTAGCGGGACGGGATGAATGCGAGGCTTACATAGCAGAGTTCGATGACTCGCTGGAAGTGTTGTTACAGGAAAAGCTGGACACCGACCGTTATACCGAGATGACAGTCGACCTGACCATCAGTCACAGTCGTGTAGAAATCAATAATGTCAGGAAGCTTTTGTTTGCCCAGGGTAAATGGGCCGGTAATTACTTCGGTCCTGACAACTCCCTGAGCCCTGCCCATAGAGAGGTGCTGCTGGCGGTGGGGGAGTACGCCCGAGAGCAGGGTCATGTGCAGGAAGAAGGTACCAATTGCGGTATCGATTATTTTGTCGACGGCGATGAGGTCATTGTCACCGAGATTAATGCCCGCTGGACAGGCGGTTTATTCCCCGCCGAATTCCTGAGGCAGTTGGCTTATGATGGCCCCGCAATCGCTTTCTTCGACACTGTGCCATTGGCGGAGAAGGAGGCCCTGGAGTCTTTTCAACGCCTGACTTACCCGAGCGCCAGTGATGACCAGGTGTTCGCTATGGTGCCTATGGGATTTTGCCCTTTTACGATTGGGGAGCCGGGCGAAGAAGTATTTATCACCTGGCAGCTGGTATTGGGAGACTTCCAGGCATTCGTTCGCGCGCGCGATGCCCATCTTTCGGACGCCGCGTTTCCGACGGCCTCGACAATCGCCAGTGATGGGTCAAGTGCTTAAGGAAACTATCAGCCCTGCAAACGCGCTGGCCTGAAATCATCCAGCAGGGAAATAGCGATCTCGTCGAGTATCTCAGTGGCCGCCAATCGGCCTACCAGGGGTGCCAGGGTGACGCCGCTGTGCATCACCGCGAAATAGATATTTCGTTCTGAGGGGTGCCTTCCCACCACCGGCAGGCCGTCCATGGGCATGGGGCGCCAGCCGATGCCGACTTCCTCGATTTGGGCCTGCGCCAGCGCCGGTAAAAATTGTGTGGCAATGGTCATAATGCGTTGCGCGTGCTGCTCTGCCAACTCCGGGCTGGGATGGCGGTTGGGGTACTCGGCCAGAAAAGCCCGGTGCTCTTGCGTGGCGGGCGCGCCAGCCTGTTCCCCCAGGACTACGCGCCCGTCTTTGCGCTGATGGATGTGCACGCCAGGAGCCACTATGACGGGCTCCAGAATGGGTGAGAGGGGTGCCGTCGTGACAATAATGCCGGGGGTGGGGCGCTGCGGAATTGGAAAGCCCGTTTTCTGCGCCAGATTGGTCGTTCCGAGGCCTGCTGCGATTACCAGGTGATCGGCTGTGAACTCGCCTGCTGCCGTGCTGGCGACGATTTTATTGCCAGTGCGAGTGATTGCCGAAACCCTGGCCGGGTAGACGATGTTACCGCTCGAGTCCTGCACTCCCTGTAATAGCTGTTCAGTGGCCAGCTTCGCATCGACGGCTCCATCCAGGGCGCAGAAAGCTACATCAGTGGCGGGGCCAAAGTCGATCGCGGGTGCCAGCGACCTGGCGCGCTCGGCAGGGATCATCCAGGTTGGCGAGCCAAAGCCTCGAATGGTGTCGATACTGGCGACCATTTCTGCTTGCGCGGACGAGTCGTCCATCCATTCCAGGCAGCCACCCCAATGCAGTGGAAGATCCAGTTGTTCGGCCAGTCGATGATACTCATGCAGGGCAAAGCTACTTAGCGTGTAGTAACTGCGCGGTACTTTTGCATAAGAGGCGTTTATCCAGGCGAAGCTATTACCAGAGGCCTGGCACGCTGGCTCGCGGGCTTCAAGTACGGTGACCTGGCAACCGCGTTGACTCAAGTGCCAGGCGATAGAGGCGCCGACGATACCAGCGCCGACGACCACAACCTGCGGTGTCGTTCTCAGCTTGCTGCCATTGCTCTGAGCGAGCAGTGTCGCCGGCAAGCCCGCCAGTGTTGCGCCCAGCGATGCACTCAATAAAGTTCTGCGTCGCATCCAGTAACCCTGTCAGTGTTATTGGTAAGAAATACTCATTGTTCGGCCTGCTCTGCGCGCCATGGCCACAGGCGCACTTTGATTCTGTTCATAAAGGCCGCGCAATCTTCGCCAATCAGGTAGAGAGAGGGCACCATCAGCAGAGAAACGAAAAGCGCAAACAGCACCCCGAAGGCTAGCGATAGCACTGCGGGCTGCAGAAATTGTGCACTGACAGAGCGCTCCGCCATGATGGGGACCAGCCCAATAAAGGTGGTGACCGTGGTCAGCAATATAGGCCTGAACCGCTGGACACCTGCCTCAATGACTGCATCCGTAGCGGACTTACCCTGTTTCCGGAGCTTGCCGATGTAGTCGACCAATACCAGGTTGTCGTTCACGACCACGCCGGCCGCAGCGCCAATACCGAAGTAGGAAAACATCGCCATGGGGGTCGAGAAGATAAAGTGACCAAATACGGCGCCCATGAAGCCGTAGGGTATTGCAGTCATGATCAATAGCGGTAGCCAGTATGAATGGAAGGCTATCGCTATCAGCATATACATAACAAAGAAAGCGATCATGTAAAGCGAGGTTATCTTGCTGAAGAACTCTGCCTCGGTTTCCTGACGCCCGCCCTTGAGTATATCCAGCTCCGGGTAGCGCGCCTGCAATGTAGGAAGGTAATTACTGGTGAGATCCATGCTGATGTCGCTCACGGTTTCCTTGGGTGCCTCGGTGGAAACTCGAACCATCCGCTCGCCATCTCGCCTTTGAATCTGCTGTACGCCACTGGCCAGTTCTATACCGACGACTGACAGTAAGGGCACCTCGCGGCCGTCGGCAGTGCGCACGCGGAAATTCTCCAGGCTATTCAGGTTCTCGCGTAAGGCCCGGGGATAGCGAACCATGACTTTCACGTCGCCATTCTCCCGGGGCAACCTTTGTACCTCTTCGCCATAGTAGGCCTGTCTGACCTGGTTGGAGACCTGCGCCAGGTTGATTCCCAGTTTCTCGCTGCCGGGAAGCAGCTTTAGCAGTATCTCGTCATTTTCGCCCCGCAGGCTGTCGCGGACATAGTAGGTACTGCTATAGGAGCGGAGTTGTTGCTGTAGCTCATCGCTGGCCTGACGCAGGGTGGCCATGTCCTTGTGTCGCAGGACGTAGGTGATTGCCGCGCCATCGTTGGTGAATGTATAGCGGACGCTTATATCGTCAGCATCGGGTACGTCTCCGAGCAATTCGGTAAAGCGCTTGGCGGTCTGCTCAGCCGACAGACTCCGTCTTTCGATGGGAACAAGGCTGATTATCGCAGAGACACTGTCGCGAGTGGCCCGGGTATACCAGCCCTCTATCAACTCCCCTGTTCCGCCCGTGTCAGAGGCCTCTGCCAGCACTTCGCTGACCATTTGATCCTGCGCACTGCGCATGTTTTCAAGAACGCTGAGCGCGCGGGAGTAGGGTGTGCCGCTGGGTAAGGTGACTGTGACATACACCTCGTCGCTCTGTATTTCGGGAAAGAAGTTGAACTTGACCCAACCGGAACTGAACAGCCCGAGGCTAATGATAAAGCCGGCTATGAATATGCTCGTGGTAAGCACACGACGATCGGCTACCCGGGTGATGATGGGTCGGTAGCGCTGCTCGGCGAACGCGACAATACTTTCTTCGATACGCTTTTGCCGCTGTCGCCATCCCGAGAGGTTAGTACGATGTTGCAAGTGCCGCAGGTGGGCGGGCAGGATGAGAAATGCCTCAACCAGCGAAATCACCAGGGCTACTGTTATTACAACCGAGAACTGTCCGGTCATGTGGCCGCCGTCGACATCCAGGAACAACCAGGGGGCAAAGGCGATCATGGTTGTCAGCACCGCAAAAATTACCGGACGCGCAACTGCCAGCGCACCGACGATGGCCGCTTCGCTGCCGCCGCCCATTCGGTGTGTGTGGTTGTGAATGCTCTCGCCAACGACGATCGCGTCATCCACGACGATGCCCAGAACCAGAAGGAACGCAAAGGTCGAAATGACATTCAGGGAAACGTCATAAACGGGTAGCAGCGAGAAGGTGCCAATGAATGCCACCGCGATGCCGGCCGTAACCCAGAGTGCCACGGTAGGCCGCAGGGAGACGATGAGTACCAGAAATACCAGCGCCAGGCCCATCCAGGCCGAGTCACCGATAATCTGCATGCGACTCTTGTAGATATCCGCGCTGTCGAACCAGACTGCCATGTCAACACCTTGCGGCAGCTGTGGACGCATGTTTTCGACCCAGCCCCGGATCTCGTTGCTGGCTTTGACGACCTGCATGTTTTCACTGGTCATCAGCTTTAACAGCACGGCACTTTTACCATTGATACGCGAGCGCAGCTCATTTTCTTCATAGCCGTCGATGACACGCGCGACATCACCCACCGTAATGGTTGCGCCCTCTGCGGTTTGCCTGACAATTATTTGCGCAAAATCTTGCTCGCTGTCAGCGAGGTTGCGTGCGCGTAGGCGTACATCGCCGGTTGCAGTGCGAACCTGGCCGGACGAAAGGTTGATCGAACTGGCGCGAATGGCATCCGCGACATCGCTGAACTTGAGCCCGTAGCGGCGCATGGAGGCCTCGGATAACTCGATGGTGACTTCTTCCCGGCGATTTCCGGCCAGGTCCACGATCGAGATGTAATCCAGCGAGGCAATTTCATCACGCAACTCTTCCGCCAGACGCGTTAGTTCCCGCTCGCTAAGGTCACCGTACAGGGCCACCCGGATCATCTCACGGCGTAATTCCCCGCGCTTGACCCTGGGGTTCTCGATATCCCTGGGCAGGGCATTGACCGCGTCTACCCGATTTTTGACGTCATTGACGAAGGCGTCGATGTCGACGTAGGAGTTGGCCTGCACGATGATGCTGCCGGCCCCTTCGGAGGCCACGGAGCGCACTCGCTTTACGCCATCCAGATCCTTGAGTGCCTCCTCGATTCGAACGATGATCTGCTCTTCGACTTCCTGGGGCGCAGCCCCCGGCCAGATGACGCTAATCTCTGCCTGTTTTACCTTGAATTCGGGAAACGCTTCGCGCTCCATCGCTTTGAAGCCGAGATAACCGGACAAAAGAATACCAAGCATCAACAGGTTAGCTGCGACGGGATTGCGAACCCACCAGCCAATCAAGCTAGCCATGTTATTTGGCTACCCCAGGCATCATCGATGGGCCTGCTGTTTTGCTTCTGCATTAATAGCGGTTAAGGCCATTCCCGATACGGGGTTGCGAATAGCAGATATGATGACCTGCTCACCGGGCAGCAGGTTACCGCGAACGACTACTTGCTGCGGGTCGCTGTGAGTGACTTCGACCTGACGTATTTCCAGCAAGCCATCTTGATCCACCAGGTAAACCCTATTGCCCGCCCGCAGGGCCTCGCGGCTGATTATGGTTGCCTGGGAGAGTTGGCGGCCTACGATCTCGGCTTCCACAAACAGGCCTACCGCCAGCGGTACGCCATTACTGGACACGTTGGCGCCATAGGGGTCGGTGACTTCGGCAAGGCCAAACAGCAGTCGGGTGCTGGGGTCGATCGATGCGTCCAGGCGCACCAGTTCCCCATGCCACTGCTGTCTGGCACCGGCGACCTCGGCCTTGAACTCGACTTTCAAACCCTCTCCGGGCGCTGCCTTGAAGCCCAGTGGTAAGCCCAGGGAGGACAGTTGGGCGCTGTTGAGGGGCAGGCGAATTTCGACGACTTCAGTACTGAAGGCGCGTCCCAGCACCGAACCGGGCGTGAGGTATTGGCCAACGTCCGCGCGGGTGCTGACCAGTCGACCCGCGAAGGGCAGTGATATCTCTGTGCGTTGGAGGTTTAACTGCGCCTGTTCCCGTTCGGCCTCGGCAGCAGCCAGCAGCGCACGGGCTTCCGCTACCTGTGGTTTTTTCAGTGCCAGTGGCGAGGCGGTAGGGTCCCCCCTGAGTTGCTTGCGCGCCACATCGGCGTCGGCCAGCGCCTGCTGTACCCCCACTTCCGCTCCGGCCACCCTCGCTTCGGCCTGGCGCAGGCTGAGCCGGTAATCGGTGTCCTCTATAGAGACCAGGGGTACTCCGGGCTCTATCCTGCCACCCTCGGTAAATTCCGGCGACACGGCAACGATACGACCGCCCACCTGGGCCACGATGTCGATATCGGTCCGGGCCCTGACTTCGCCCTGGGTGCTTACCCTCAGTGTGATGTCCTCGGCCTTTACTAATTCCGTGTAGACACTGATGGGTCGAGGACTTTCTGCGCTTTGTTCCGGCTCGGGCTTGGTGGCGTGCAGCACGCTGTAGAGCCCGACGGCAGCGGCGACCACGAGGACCGGGGTTAACAACCTGATTATGGAAAAAGACATGATTGACAACTATTGTAGGTGATCTGTGGGTCCAATGCCGGGCGTATCCTTTTAGAAATTGGGGTTAATCCATGTTTTAATGATATACGTATATAACAAATATACGCTTGCGGGGGATCAATATGCTCACAAATTTATGGTATGTCGCCGAGTGGTCAGACTCGGTTAAGGACAAGCCCGTTAAAACGCGGCTACTGGGACAGAATTTCGTTCTCTTTCGGGATAAGTCGGGCAAGATCAATTGCCTGAGTGATGTTTGTATTCACCGCGGTGGCTCACTGTCCAACGGTTGGACTACGGACCGGGACTGTGTGGCTTGTCCCTATCATGGCTGGGAATTCGACGCGGAGGGGAAAGTACAATTTATTCCCTCGCGTGGTGAGGGTGCCGATGTGCCTGAGAGGGCGCGTATCGATGCTTATCCAACCCAGGAGCGCTACGGGATGATCTGGGTGTTCATGGGTGATATCGAGGAGCAGGAGCGTTATCCGATTCCACCCTTCCCGGAGTATGACGACAGGGAAAACTGGCGGCCTATCTACACCGAGTTTTCCTGGAATGCAGACGTCAACCGCGTAGTTGAGAACGGGATTGATATTGCCCATACGGCCTTTGTACATCCCGGGTTCGGCTACCAGGAAATGGCCGCCAAGAATCATATTGTCAAAATCGAAAGAGACGAGTACTCCGGTTCCTCCTCCTGTGTGCTTTACCCGCCACCAATGGAAGGCAACCTGGGCCTGATGAAATTCGCCCGCAAGGACAAGGCGGCAACCCATGTGCATCCGGCCTTTTACCTGCCAGGTCATACGGTACGATTGCATATCCAGGTCAATTCCTGGATGGAAATGATCATCTTTGACTGCAACACGCCGGTTGATGAGAACACGACCCGCTCTTTCGTGGTGCAGGTCCGGAACTTCTTCAAGTGGGGCATGTTCGACAAGGGCTCGGTCAAGCGTACCCAGAAAGTATTCCAGGAAGACGCTGCTATCGTCGAGGCGCTGTCACCTTATTATCTGCCGGAATCGCTGGAGGCTGAGGTTTCGGTGGAGCAGGACAAGTTTATGGGTGCCTGGCGTAAGATACGCAAGGTTCACGTCGAGGAGAAAGGTTGGAAAATAGACAGTAAGGCGATGGAGCCATTCAAGGAAGAGAAGGTATTTACCATCTCGTCGCCCGCCCGCCGAACCAACCCGGATATGCGCTGGGCCCTGGAAACGGTGCCGTTGGTGCCGCCGGTGCGCAAGCCGCTCAACGTTGTCCCAGAGGACAAGCAGGCCTGATGCACTAACCTGGCTGCTGCTCCCGGCGCGCAGCCAGCCGCCAGCACAACCAGCCAATGCCGGCGAGAACGAATGCGATGCCCAGTTCTACCATCGGTATGCGGAAAACTTCCAGGGCATCGCTTTCCCGACCGCGATAGGCCACCAGCACCGCCACTGCGTAAAGCAGCACGATCACGCCACGCGCCTTTTTACCCAGGCCAATACCGTGCATCTGGGTAATGATGAACAGGGTTAAAAAACCAAAGAGAAACATCTTCCAGTGCTCTCCGGGAATGGTCAGGTAAGCAACCATGGCGCCGTGAAACAGCACAAACACTTCCAGCATCAAGGTCCAGACACGGTCGCGGTGATAGTGGGTGAAGAACAGACTGCCCTGGAACAGCAGCAGCAAAATATAAAAGGTCCCCAGCAAGTGACCCAGGTTGTCCTCGATGGGGTGAAACCAGAAAGTGTAAATGATCGCCCAGGAGAAATAGTAGCCGTGGTAGCGTCGAATAAACCCCCCGGACCGGTCGAAGAACGCCACTTTATGTCCGAAGAAAAGGCCGCGCCGGCTATTCTCCATAATCAGTACAAACACCAACATGAAGATCACCGAGAACTGGGACGCCATGACCGAGGTATCCTGGGCGAGACCATCGTAGAACACCCGCGTTTGCCAGATATGCAGTGCGACAAACAGGCCGTTGGCTGCCAACGCCAGGACGTTGACCGGGTGTAGCCTGCCGCTGTATTTCGGCCGTCGGGCCTGGGCATAGGCAATCAGTCCCCAGATGGATAACTGGTGTAAGCCGTATAGCAGCCAGGCGGAAAAGCGGGTCCAGAAAGTGGGCTCGGGCAGCTTCCAGTAGTACCAGAGCATGCCTTCGTCGGGCAGAAACATGGAAGGGTGGCTGTAGGGCCCGAGGCCGACAATAACGGCCATTATGAGCAGGCAGGCCAGAATTCCCAGGCTGTGCAGGCCGACCAGCGTGTTGCGAGATGATGCGTTCTTATCTGCAGGCATTTTGAGACTTATCCTTCAGCGCCGCCTCAAACTGGCGAAATTCGACGTGGTTTCGGCGATAGTATTCCCGCTGATCAAGGCGCGGGCCCCCGGAGAATCTTTAAGATAGGCGTCAAGAAAAGCGGTGGTGGCGATGTGTACCATCTGCAGGGCATCCTCCTGCGGTTCCGCTTCCCGGTGAGTGCGACAAATCAGGTTGCCCAGGTAATGGTCAGCGCCTTCGATAACCAGGGCAAACTTGTCATCGGGCAGGGCGGTCTCGTAGGACATGAGGTGCATGCGCCAATCCGGCCAGAAGCTGGGCTGGACGTCCCAGGTACCGGTGCTGACGAGGGTCGGTGCCGCCAGTTGCTGCCAGCTCTGCTCCGTAATCGTGTCAAACATCGGCCCTGGCGGAGATAGCGCAACGACTGCCCTAACCTCGGGCATGGTGAAGTAGTGATACTGGTCATCATCCGGGTTAAAAGCGCCTGCGCCGCCCAGTTGCTGGGCCGAAAAGGCCCCAAACGAGTGTCCGGTGACGGCGAGGCGTTGTCTATCCGCTTTGCCGCCAAAGCCCGGAAAACGCTGCTCCAGCTCGGGTATTGCTTGCAGCAGGCGTCGCAGGTCTTGCACGCGCCCTTCAATGAGTCCGAACTGACCATAGCGCAGGCTGTTGAAGATCCCGTTAACCGCACCGCAGCAATCCAGGTGATCAGTGGCAATCACTACGTAGCCGTGACTGACCCAGTGCTCAATCACCCGGTCATAACTGTCCTTGTCAGACCAGTTGCCGTGGGAGAACAGCACAAGAGGGTAGCTCTCGCCGTTCTCCGGGTAGTAAATGTTTGCAGACAGCTCGCGCTCTTCACCGCTGCCAGTCAATGTAATGTCGCGCTGCCTTTGCACCGTATGAGGGCCGGGTTTTGCGCCGTGCAGGCTGGCAATTGCCGCGGGGTCTGCGTCCAGTGGCTGCGCAGGTGGTAGTTCCACCTCGCTGGAGCAGGCAGAGATCGCCAGGATCAGTAAAGCGGACCGAAACCATTGCGAAAATTTAATCACCCTTACCCTCCTGCAGAAATCTGCGCACCTCCCGAGCCGATTGCACGGGGATTTCCAGGGGGATGACGTGGCCCACCCCGGGGTAGATCCTGGTATCGACGCGTTCCGCGCCCGACAGGGCTCGCTGGTACTGCTTGACGTGTTCCACAGGTAACTGTGGATTATCCTCGCCCCACATAATGAGCGTCGGGGCAGTAATTCTCGCCAGCGTCGGGGTGATGTCACCTTTCTCCCAGGCGAGTAAGCGTTGGTATTCGGCCAGACGGTTGCCTTCCCGCCGATACATCTGGTGGAACTCGTGGATAAGTTCATCAGTAATCAGTGACTTGTCTACGACCGGCGCCTCCAGGAAGGGTCTGAACAAGGACTCTGGCAGTAGGTAGAGCAGATATCCTCCCCAGGTGGGCAACTCTTTCTCCATGTACTTATTGGTGACCCGGGGCATACCCGGTGCATTGATCAATACCAGATTTGACACCCGCTCCGGTACGTTGCCCGCGAGGTACCAGGCCAGGCCGCCGCCGGTGGAGGATCCCGCGATGCTGACTTTCTGGATGTCGAGGTGATCCAGCAGACCCAGGGCCAGCTCTATCCCGCGCTTCCGACTATAGTCACCGCTTGGGTCAGGACCGGTCAGGCCGTGACTGGTGAGGTCGTAACGGATCAAGGTGAAGTCACGCGCCAGTTCATCGACCCAGGGCTGCCACATGCGCATGGTGTAGAAATGCGAATGCAGTAATAACAGCGGTGGCCCCTGGCCCTCAACCTTATAGCGTAGCGGTACGCCAGACACAGTGACTCTCTGCAGGTTCTCTCCACCGTAGCGTTGCTCCAGCAGTTCAACCGGCAGATCACGGTTGTCCCACCACAGGAACGCGGCCAGCAACGCAATCAACCCCAGGATCGTGGCTACCGTCACCGACAGCCATCGCAGCAGGCGGATCAGCATGTTATTCCTCGCTACCAAACTGCGCGCCCTGTGCCAGAAGTTCCTCTGCCCCAAGCAATCGATTGAGGTCGAACAGGTCGTACATCTGTTCCTGCAGGCTGGCGGTGGAGCCTGTTTCGGCGATAACGCCCAGGATCTTCTGCGCAACCGGCGTAACGATGTTGAGCAGGGCAGCCGGGTAGAGCGCAATGCGATAACCCATTTTCGCCAGGGCATCAGCGTCACCGACGGGGCTGTTACCGCCTTCCACCAGGTTATGCACGAGGGGGGTTCGCTGGCCAAAACGTTGGCCAATGACCTCCATTTGCTCGGCCGTTTGCGGCGCTTCGATGAACAGCGCATCGGCACCGGCCTGCAGGTAGTCCTCGGCACGTAGCAGTGCATCTTCAAAACCGTGGACGCCCAAAGCATCGGTGCGAGCGATGATAAGGGTGTTGTCATCCTGGCGTGCATCGAGTGCGGCTTTGATTTTACCGACCATTTCTTCGCTGGAGATAACCGCTTTACCGGACATGTGACCGCAGCGCTTGGGAGCTACCTGGTCCTCCATTTGTAGCGCGCTGGCCCCTGCGCGCTCAAGACTGCGCACCGTCCGCTGGACATTAAGTGCGTTGCCAAACCCGGTATCGATATCGATGATCAGGGAAATTCCGACCCTGTCCCTGAGGGCGGCAACGGTATCTTCCACCTCGCTGGCCGTGACCAGCCCAACGTCGGGTCTGCCGTAGCGGGCGAAGGACAGGCAGGCCCCGGATAAAAAGGCTGCCTCGAAGCCGGCCTGTTCTGCCAGCAGCGCGGAAAGGCCGTCGTATACCCCGGGAACTCGCAGTGGATTGCCGAGGCTTGCCAGCCGTTGTTTCAGAGTGGTGCGATGTTCTGCGGCCATGGGCCACCGATCCCCATCAAATGATATAAAAGTATATCATTGTATCTTAGTGGTGAAGGGTCGCAAGGCTTTGTTGGAATGGAGAGTTGACGGCCGCGGTTTACCCACTAGTCGGCCAGCGACAGCGGGGTTCTCCTAATCGGACATGGCCATTTCACGGACTACGTCTGGCATCAGCACCTCGACTGTGTGCGCTGAGTGGATATTGATCACGCCCTCGCGCTTGAGTTTGCTGAAAGCTCGGCTGACCGTTTCGATAGTGAGCCCCAGATAGTCCGCGATGTCCTGTCGGGTCATAACCAGGTCGATCATGCCCGATTGATCTTCGCCCGTGCGGTCAGCCAGTTGCTGTAGTAAAAAGCAGATTCGCTCGTGGGCCTTTTTTTGTCCCAGAGCGAACACCTGGTCCAGGGTGTGGGCGAGGATATTGCCGCCGATTCGCCGCACATTTTCTTTCAATCGGGGAATCTGGTCCTGCAGCGCAATAAAGGCCCTGGCGGGTATTTCCTGCAGCTTTGCGTCGGTCAGCGCCTTCACCGAGAATTCGTAGAATTCGTTTTGGGATATGCCGATAAAGTTGCCCGGATAGATGAACGC
Source organism: uncultured Alteromonadaceae bacterium (assembly GCA_964590005.1). Classification (GTDB taxonomy): domain Bacteria; phylum Pseudomonadota; class Gammaproteobacteria; order Pseudomonadales; family Halieaceae; genus CALJFL01. Next base: position 41,401 of record CAZPVJ010000161.1, read on the forward strand.
CATGACCTGTCTGCGGCCCGCGGCAGAGGTGCGCTCCATGATCAGCACACCCTCTTCCAGCATGTAGATGTACCGGGCCTCGCTGTGTTGGTGAATGAGGTAACTCTGTGCAGCCACCGATTTCACCGAGGCGAGGTCGTCCACCCGCTGACGTTCACCCGGCTCCAGGCCCGAGTGAATTGTCAGTTGTTCCGGTGCTGTTTTGACTGTTTCCACCGCGTTTCCCGAGGACGGCCTGCGAGCTATAGTAATGGCTTGAAGCCAGTACGGCTACCGGTACATAAAAGGTAGTCGTCCAATCGGGCGAGTTTTGAATAGTTGTGTATACTGATTTAAAACGGGTTCATAAATTTTGGAATAAGAGAGGCGGATGAAAGCGCCTGCCCCGGTCGTAGCAACGCCAGGCATCGCGGAGTCCGGAAAGCCCTTGCGAATAACACACTATCGAGTGCAGGCGCTGGCCTGTTGCCTCAGTTTGGCCTCGCTGTTGGCCCCAGCACACGCTCTGGCCCAATTTGCAGCCACCGACGCCGTAATGGCCAGCGATCCGGCTACCTATAAACTGGTGGAGATCGCCTGGTCAAAAGACCGGCTGTTCACTGTGGGTGAGCGTGGCCTGATTGCCTACAGCGATGACAGTGGCGCTAGTTGGCAGCAAGCCCGGGTACCGGTGAGCGCCACCTTGACCGCCATTACATTCACCGACAATGGTCAGGGCTGGGCGGTAGGCCATGGTGGCACCATCCTGCGCAGTAAGGACCGCGGTGAGTCCTGGGAAAAAGTGTTCGATGGCCGCGAAGCCAACGAGCAGTTCCTGGCCTGGGCTAAAGTCAACAAGCAGCGCCTGGAGGAAGAACTCGCTGAACTGGAAGCACAGCAAGATCCCGATGAGATGGCGATAGAGGATGCCAGCTACGCCGTGGAAGATGCCTTGTTTGCCCTGGATGATGCTGAGGTCGCAGTTGAAACGGGTCCCGCCGATCCTTTCCTGGATATTCTGTTTGTTGATGACACCATCGGCATCGCTGTTGGTGCCTACAATATGCTGTATCGAACAGAGGATGGTGGTGACACCTGGAAGCTGACCATAGACAGTGTGGATAACAGCTACCGTTATCACCTGTATAGCATTGCCGAAGACCCCAGCGGGCGTTTGCACATCAGCGGCGAGGCCGGGTTATTGTTTTATTCGGACGACAAGGGCGAGACCTGGACCCGGACCGAGGATGTTTATGATGGCAGCTTGTTCGCATTGTTGGCAGGACCTGACGCAGTCCTGGCCATAGGACTGCGTGGCAACGTGTTTCGCTCAGTTGACGGTGGCATGAGCTGGTCAAATGTTGCGATGGAAGGCAGCGGCAGTCTCTACAACGGCGCCGTTACCGATGAGGGCATCTACCTGGTCGGCACGGGCGGCAGGATTGCGCTGAGTACCGATAAAGGGCAGACCTTTTCCGAGTTTACCCATCCCAGCCGAGCGGCACTGTCCGCCATAACGACTGTGGGTGAAGATCTTCTGTTGGCCGGCTCCTCCGGCATTCTGCGTGAAAACTTGAAGGAGCTTGGCCGTGAGTGATCTGCGTACAAACCTGGATGCAGAAGACGGGCGCCTACGCCCCTGGCTGGCGGGGCTGCTCCTAAAGATTCGACTGCCGCTGATGCTGCTGTTTGCCGGCCTCACGCTGTTCTTTGGCTGGCAGATGTCGCAGCTTCGCCCGGATGCCAGCTTCGAGAAAATGATTCCGGTTTCTCATCCGTTCATTATCAATTACCTGGAAAACCGGGACGATCTCAAGGGGCTCGGTAACTCTGTCAGGATTATCATCGAGACTACCGAGGGCGATATATTCACGCCCGAGTTCCAGAGCCTGCTTCGCGAAATTACTGACGAAGTCTTCTACATAAAAGGCGTAGACCGCTCGGCGCTGCAATCGCTCTGGACGCCATCTGTCCGCTGGCAGGAAGTCACCGAAGAGGGCTTTGTCGGTGGTGCCGTTGTGCCCGACGACTACGACGATACACCGCGCGCGGTGGAGAAGCTTCGGGAAAACGTACTTAAATCCGGACAGGTAGGGCGATTGGTTGCCAACAATTTCAAGTCGGCCATTATCCTCGCCCAGCTGACCGAGTCCGACCCCGAAACCGGTGAACGCCTGGACTACCAGGCACTGTCCAGCGATCTCGAAGCGTTGGTACGCGACAAATACCAGAACGACACTATCAAGATTCATATTACCGGCTTTGCCAAGCTGGTCGGCGATCTCATTGATGGAGCCACCCTGGTGGGTCTGTTCTTCCTGATAGCCCTGGTTATCACCGCGGTGCTGCTCTTCGTTTACGCGCGCTGTGTACGACTGATGGCCAGTGCCCTGATCTGTTCCGTCATTGCAGTGGTCTGGCAGCTGGGACTGTTGCGCACCTTGGGTATGGGTTTGGACCCCTATTCGATGCTGGTTCCGTTCCTGGTGTTCGCGGTGGGTATCAGCCATGCTTCGCAGATCATCAATCGGTTTGGCTTATATGCGGCTCAAGGGGCCCCGCGTGATGAAGCGGCGCAGCTCACGTTTATCAAGATATCCAAGCCGGGGTTCATAGCGCTGGTCAGTGACGGCGTAGGGTTTTTTACCCTCAGCGTTATCGACATTCCGGTCATTCAGGAGTTGGCGATAGTCGCCAGCACCGGTATCGCCGTACTGATCGCCACTAACCTGATCCTGTTGCCCCTGTTACTGTCACTCACGGGCATTAGCGCTGGCGGCGCCCGGCATCGCCAGGAGCGGGATGCCAAACCGCAACCGCTTTGGCAGCTGATTTCAGGTGTGACCAAGCGTGCACCGGCGATGACCATACTTATTGTCTCGGCGGGTCTTTTTGGGCTGGGTCTTTACGGTGGCCAATTCCAGAAAATAGGGGACCTGGATGCAGGCGCTCCCGAGTTACGCGCGGATTCGCGCTACAACCTGGACAACGCATTTCTCACTGAAAATTACTCGACCAGCACCGATGTTCTCGTCGTCATGGCACAGACCGGTGAGCAGCAGTGCGGCAGTTATGGATTTATCGATGCGATAGATTACTTCCAGGGGTATATGGGAGCGGTACCCGGAGTTCAGTCCTCCACGTCACTGGCAGATGTTTCCAAGCTGGTGATTATGGGAATGAACGAGGGTAACCCGAAGTGGCATGACGTCAGCCGCAACCAGCTGATCCTCAATAACTCCCTGAGTCGGGCACCAAGTGGGCTTCGTAACACGGATTGTTCAATGGCGCCGGTAATCTTTTTCCTCGATGACCACAAGGCAGACACGCTCAATGGCGTCGTGGAGGCGGTGGCCAATTTTGAGGAGGAGTTTCCCACCGACGCGGTAGAGCTAAAACTGGCAGCCGGTAATGCCGGTATCGAGGCAGCCACCAATATCGTGATAGAGCAGGCCCAGACCAAGATGCTGCTGTGGGTCTACGGCGTTGTGATTCTGCTTTGCCTGCTGACATTCCGCTCGGTACGGGTGACCTTGTGCATCATTCTACCCTTGATGTTGACCTCGGCTTTAGGTCAGGCGCTCATGGCAGGATTGGGAATAGGCGTGAAGGTTGCGACACTCCCGGTAATCGCCCTGGGCGTCGGTATCGGCGTGGACTATGGCATTTATATCTATACAGCCCTCGAGTCCAATCGTCGGCGAGGTGATACGCTGCGCCGTGCCTACCTGTTGGCCCTGATGTCCAGTGGCAGTGCAGTAGCATTTACCGGAGTCACCCTGGCGATTGGCGTGGGTACCTGGATATTCTCACCGATTAAGTTCCAGGCCGATATGGGCCTGATGCTGACCTTCATGTTCTTCTGGAATATGGTGGGGGCGTTGCTGTTGTTGCCGGCGCTGGCCTGGTTATTCTATGACAGGAGCCACGGTGATGCGGCAATAGAGGAAGCTGAGAAAGCGGCCCAGGTTACCTGAGCCGCTGCCATCTCTTAGCAGAGGCCGACGACTTCCGCATAGGTCAGTCGAAGCGCCATCACCACACCGTTAAAGTACTCGACTTCAGAGGCGGCGACCTGGCCGTCTGAAACCAGCACTTCCATCAGTCCGTGGACAATACTCTTGCGCTGCTCGATCGACAGTTTCGGTGCCAGGCGGGAAATGTATTTCTCAAGAGGTGCTGACTGGTAAAGATCCGTGGTGGCAACACTGTGTATGTCTTCTTCCGAGATATCCTCGTCAAGGTGTTCCTTGATAACGCTCTGCACCGCCGCCACTTCTGCTGGATGGGTGTAGCAATCCGCATCCGTCGCGCGCGCCAGTACCATGACCATCAGTTCCCGGTAGGCTTCCGCGTCGCCTTCGTTCTTGAAATTGTCTCCAAAAAGGCCTCGGATATAGCTCAGATCAATTGTTGCCATCACATTCTCCTTTGCTGACCCTTGCATTGTAGTCGAAGGTAGCGACAGTGGCTAAGTAGTATTTGCTGCAGAAAGTGGTGCGATATGAAATTACGTACTGCCAGTATTCCAGAGGTCGAACCACGCGCCTTACCCGGTGCCAATGTGCCTGGATAGTGGCAGCGGACTCAGATCATCTTCTCAGGCCAGGGCAAGGTCGCCCGCCCGGCGGCCTTTCCGCTTGCGACGTTCCTCGCCAGTTTGGAGTGCGTGCATTTCGGCCCGCAGCCCGTAAATGGCTCGTCTGTCTCCATCGTCCAGGCGGCGGTCCTCATGCCGCATGTACCCGCATTTGCAGGGCGTCATCGTGCAGCTGGCCAGGGGTAGCTTTGGGGCCTCGTGGGCCAGGAAGCGTTGCCCGACTAATTCCTGGGCAGCGCCGCAGCAGGATTTGGGAAGCATGATAGACAATGATGAATAGCGAGAATACGACGGGCTCTGTGCTGCCTGCTTTTTGGGAGTTTTCCTGGATGGCTTGTCCGGCTTGCGCATCATCAGGTAGGCGCCGAAACCCAGGATGATAACGATCGCAATTAAGGCTACTTGCATGACACACCTCCCTTGAAGACGGTGATTCTTATTTTTGCATCATCCAGCAGTGTACTCCCGTGATTTTTAATTCACAATCGGGCCCGTTATTCCATGTTGCCCGACACCGGGCAATCCAGGGCGGCCTTGCCGGCAGCAGTCTATGGCCTACACTCAGGCACAGGGCAATATGCATCGTCGTCATCACAGGGGAGTAGCACATGGAAGCGGTTGGTCTGAGCATAGACGCAGGGATAGCCACGATTACGTTTAACAATCCTCCGAAGGGATTCCTGACGTCGGAGATGTTGATGACGCTGGGCCAGCACCTGGACCAGATAGAGGGTGACGACAATGCGCGCGCTGTGATTCTCACCGGCGGCATGCCCGACGTTTTTATTCGCCACTTCGCTGTCGAGGAAATCCTTGCCATGTCGGAAGCCCTGCAAGCACAGCAGGCCAAGGGTTTGCCCACGCCACGCTTTTCCAGGGCGCCGCTTCGCGGCGTCTGGGAGCGTCTGGATAACTTTTCCAAGCCCACAATTGCCGCGATCAACGGAGTCTGCGGCGGCGGTGGCTGTGAGTTGGCCCTGTGTTGCGATATTCGTCTCGCCGGCCCCGGTGACTACCTGATTGGGCAGATGGAAATACTGGTCGGCATATTACCGGGCGCGGGGGGGACCGTCCGATTAGCGCGTGCGGTGGGAACAGCCCGTGCGCTCGAATGGGTTCTGCGCGGCACTACGCTGGGCCCCAAGCAGGCCTTTGAACAGGGCCTCGTGCACCATTATATCGACGGTGATGTGCTGGCGGCAGCGAGGGATATCGCCGGGGAATTCCTGGATAAGCCACCGGCGGCATTGGCTTATATCAAGCGCGTAATGAGGTCTGGTTACGGTCGCTCCCTACAGGATGGTCTCGACGAAGAAAGTGATCTCTTTGCGAGCCTGATCGCCGGTGACAGCCGTGCGCTCGAAATGATGCGGGATTATGTTGAAAGTGGACACCAACTACCTGAAGGAGGGTAGCCGGTGTCCTGACGCCTAGGCCATGTTTCGGGCTTTACGTTCTCGCTCCATGCGTTCGGTGTCGCTGGCCAGTCGCTCACCCAGTTCTTTTTCGTCGACAGTCCCCGCCATGTGCCGCTCTGCGAGGCCCGCGTTATACATAATGGCTTTAACCGGGGTAACCGCCAGAACGATGCGCATGGGCGAGTCGAGCAGGCTGTAGAAGGCCGCTTCGCCCTCCGGGTTACCGGGGTTCAGTTTGCGAGACAGCGCTGTGTACATCCACTGCTTGGTCTCGTCGTCTTCGAAAAATTCACCGGTGCCTTTGAAGGTGATCGCACCGGTTGGCATATCAGGGTCACTGCCCTCGGGGTAGCTCGCACTGCTGACATTAACCGAAACCCGATTGTCGCGGCGTATTGCCGCGGCGCGATGGCGTTGTGCAGTGAAGGTCAACCAGATTTTGCCATCATGCCAGACAAAAGCATGGGTGACGCCTACGGGCCAGCCGTCCTTAGTGGCCCACATCAACACGCACTCGACCGCGTTGGTCATCAGCTGTTCGGTTTCTTCCTCGGTGAAAGGGTAGATCGATACCATTTCGTGGTCTTTGGTTTGTACTTTTGCCATGCGACTTGTCTCCAGTTAAGTGCGCGCTAAGTGTAGATTAACTTTGGTGGCTCTGCACCTAAGTGTCATTCATCGGCCGACTGTTCCTTCTTACGAGGATCAGTTTAGTTGCTGTCGGAGCTGCGACCACTGCGCCGGCTCTATCTTCCGCAGTAGTCTCGCCTCCTCGAGGTAGGTGTTTCGTTCTGCCCAATTCAGGCGTAGACGCCTGAGCGTGTTCATCAATACCCGGTCAGCGACCGGCGGCAGTAGCGCGGGGCCGGCGACAGTCACGATATGATGCCATTCGAGTAAGTGGCCCTTCAGGTGGAACAGGTCCATGGTTGGCGACAAGGTATAGGCTTTGACCTCGTTTTCTCTCCCGTCAATGCCGGAGATCGAACGCAGTGCGACACCACGAATATTCTCAGCGGGTGACACGGCCGCCACGAGCTGGTTGTAGAACCGGCGACGTCTCAAGCCAAAGTCAAAGCTAGCCTGTCCGCGGCGGGCCTGGGAGATGGCGTGCGGAAGCGGACCGTCAACTGCTTCCGACCACCCGCCAAGAAAGGCCGGGTACCAGGGCTGAGAAACCAGCGAATTCGCCCGAAAGAATACCTCGGCCATATCCACGAGTGTGTTTTCGCTGGCCCCCTCAATAGCGGATATTGTGTGGTAGGTGAATGTTGAGGCGGGCGAATACCATCTTTTCTCAACCGTGGGCGCGCCCGTAAACTCAGCTTCCCGACACCAGTCCAGCGCTATCGGCAGTACTTCATTGATTTCCCGGAATGCGCCGGAAATGTCCAGTTCGTTATACAAAGCGGTAGATTACCTCAGCTGGCTGATTGTCGTGATTTGCGTTGGTTTTTGCGCCGTAGCGTTTGCCCGGAGGCATGCTTGACCATAGGTAGTTGCTGCGTAGCAACAAAATGGTTTCCTGGGTTTCTGAAGAAATATTCACGATTATCCACAGTCGGCCTGTGGTATAAAGACGCCACCGGCAAACAGGTCTCGCCCGCCAGGGCCGGAAACTGAAATCTATTCGACGTCGGGCAGCTGCGGAAGTATTTTGGCATTAAACAAGAAGCAATTTCTCCTCTCTATCGTTCTGGTTCTGGGCGCGAGCCTGGTTACCTGGTTGCTGTACCTTAACAGGCCCCCATCTGTGGTGTCCGAACCGGTTATCAAGCCACTCACGGTGGATGTTGCCGTGGCAGCCAAAGATACCATTCGAATTCCCGTCATAGCGCAGGGCACTGTGACTCCCCTGCAATCGACCACCCTGCAGTCGGAGATCAAGGGCCGGGTCGTGGAGGTATCGGAGGCCTTCAATGTAGGCGGATTCGTCGACGCCGATGAAGTGTTGTTGCGCATCGACCCCCGTGATTACCAGACTAACCTGCTCAGGGCACAGGCCGCGGTGGAGTCCGCCGAGAGTAACCTTGCCCAGGAGCGGGGGCGAGCGGAGGTTGCGCTGCGCGAGTGGCAAAAACTGCCCAAGGGCAGCCAGCGAAGCCAGGAAGCCAAAGATCTCTACCTGCGCAAGCCGCAACTCGAGCAGGCGGAGGCACAGTTGCTGGCGGCTACCGCCGATTTAAATACAGCCCGGGATAATCTCGAGCGTACGATTATACGAGCGCCCTACGCATCGCTGATTCGCGGCAAGCATATTGATCTTGGCCAATTTGTGGGCGCCGGCAGCCAGCTGGCGGAGGTGGTATCAGTGGACACCGCGGAGGTGCGCCTGCCCATACCGCAGAGCAAGCTGGAGTATCTGGATTTGCCTGGCTTGCAAGGCTATGACCAGGCTGTGCCCATCGACCTTTCCACCGAGGTTGCCGGTAAGGCCAACCATTGGCAGGCCACTCTGCATCGTACTGAGGGAGTGTTTGATGAGCGCTCGCGGGTACTTTTTACTGTCGCGCGGATTAATGATCCCTACGGACTGCATCGTGAGGACGCGCAGCCATTGCGTATTGGTACATTTGTGAAGGCGACGATCCAGGGAAAAGCCATACCCGGCCTGGTCGCCCTGCCGCGGTATGTGTTGCGCGCAGGTAATAAACTGTGGGTTATCGATGCCGATAAGCGGCTGCGCAACCGCGAGGTGTCGGTGCTCAAGACCGGCGGCGAGATTATTTACGTTGAATCTGGCCTGGAGGAGGGTGATCTCGTCTCTCTTACCACCGTCGATGGCAGCCTCAATGGTGCAGAGGTTGATGTGGTATCCCGGGTTTCCACGGACATTTACAAGCGCCAACCCTCGGTGGCAGCGCGGTGACAGACCCCGTACCCACCGGCATTATTGCCTGGTTTGCCCGGAATCCGGTTGCCGCTAACCTGCTGATGGCATTCATAATGATTGTTGGCCTGGGGTCAGCTTTCAACATCCAGCGCGCCATTTTCCCCTCGATCGATATCGAGATTATTTTTGTGACCGTTGCCTACCCTGGAGCTGCGCCGGAGGAAGTCGAAAAGGGCGTGGTCATGCGCATCGAAGAGGCCATCAAGGACGTCGACGGTATTGAACGTATCGAATCCGACGCGTTCGAGTCTCACGCCCGGATAATGATTGAGCCGCTGGACGGTACCGACCTGGGTAAGCTGACCGACGAAGTGCGTAACAAGATCGACGGCATCCAGCATTTTCCCGACGGGGTTGAGAAGGCCATCGTAACCCAACCCGAACTTCGCTTTCCCGCCTTATCCATACAGGTTTCAGGGGATCTCGATGAACGCTCGATGAAGTCACTGGCAGATGAAATCCGGCGAGAGCTGGTAGCCAAGCCGGAAGTATCCGCCGCCGACGTGGTGGGCGCCCGGGAATACGAGATTGCCATTGAGATACCGGAGGAGCGATTGCGCGAATACCACCTGACGCTTGAGGCGGTGGCGCGGCAAATATCTGCATCTTCCCTGGACCTGCCGGGTGGGTCTGTTCGTACCGAGGCCGGGGACATCATGTTGCGTACGGTGGGTCAGGCTTATGTGCAACAGGATTTCGAGTCCATTGTGTTGCGTACATTTCCGGATGGCACCCGTTTACTCCTGTCCGACATTGCCACCGTCAATGATGGATTCGTAGACGGCAGCGGGTTCGCGTCGTTTGACGGGAAGTATTCCCTTGGTATCAATATCTATGCCTCCGGCAGCCAGGATGTGGTGACTACCGCAGATGCAGCCAAGGCTTATGTTGAGGAGAAGCGCGCCACACTCGCCGACGGCATAAAACTCGATGTCTGGCTGGATTTGACCTATTACCTGCATGATCGGTTGGGCATGATGATGCGCAACCTGGCAATGGGCGCCCTGTTGGTATTCATCATTCTCGCCCTGTTCCTTGAGATCAAACTGGCCTTCTGGGTGATGCTGGGTATACCCGTCTGCTTCCTGGGCGCTATGGCACTGATCAACACGCCGTACATCGCGGCGAGCCTGAATATGATCAGCATCTTTGGCTTTATCCTGGTGCTGGGAATCGTGGTCGACGATGCGATCATTATGGGAGAGAGCGCGTACAGCGAAGTTGAGGCGAAGGGCCACACTGTCGACAATGTCATTAAGGGGGTTTATCGGGTGAGTACACCCGCGACCTTTGGTGTTCTCACGACCATAGTGGCCTTCTCCCCGACATTGTTTATTGAAGGGCCCATGTCCGCCTTCCCCGAGGCTTGTGGCTGGGTGGTGATTCTATGCCTTGCCTTTTCCCTGGTTGAGTCAAAGTGGATTTTGCCCGCCCACCTGGCGCATACAAAACCCACGCGCAACCAACTGCTGCTCAAGATCGACCATGTGCAGGAGGGGGTCAACGACGTGATGCGCTACTTCGTCACTTACCGTTACATACCCTTCGTCAAGCGATGCGTTCGCAATCGCTATCTTACGCTGGCGCTGTTTCTGTCGGTGCTGATTCTCTGTGGCGGCCTGGTGCTGGGAGGCGTGGTACGCACGATAATAGCGCCGGATGTACCGGGTGAGTTTATACAGGCCGAGGTCCGCATGGTGCAGGGCACCCCGGAGGCGCGTACGCAGGAAGTAATTAGCTCTATGGTGGCGGCGCTGTTCCAGGTAGAGAAAGACTATCAACAGGAGTCGGGAGCTGATGAGCGGCTTATAGAGCATGTCGGGCTGTACGGTTTCGAACGCATCAACGGAATGATGACCGTCGAGCTTACCAAGGAAGACCAGCGGGGAATTGCCACAACCGAGATCTCGCGCCGTTGGCGCGAGGCGATTGGCACCGTACACGGTGCCGAGATTCTCTCGGTGATCAACGCAGACGGACCCAAGTTTGGCCCTGCTATCGCTTTCGACCTCAAGCACAGCAATTTCGACACCTTGCGTGCGGCTTCCAACGAACTTCAGGCCGCCTTGTATCACTACGATGGTCTCTATGACATCCGCAACGGTGCTAGTGATACCGCGGACGAATTTCATCTCGATATTTTGCCGGAGGCTGAGTCGCTGGGCCTGACGCGCTTTGATCTTGGCAACCAGGTCAGGCATGCCTTCTACGGCGCCGAGGCGCAGCGCGTCCAGCGTGGTTTTGATGAAGTGAAGGTGATGGTGCGCTATCCCCAGGCCGACCGCGAAAGTGTTGCCAGCCTTAACGACATGTTTATAAGAACGCCGGAAGGAGACGAGGTACCTATCGCCTCGGTGGCCAGCGTCGATATTCGGCAGGGGCTGTTAAAGGCGACCCGTATCAATTTCCAGAGAGCCGCGGAAATCACGGCGGAAGTAGATAAAGCCCGCACCGAGCCGCGCCGGGTCATGGATGATGTAAAGGAGAACGTACTGCCTGGCCTTCTGGAAAAGTATCCCGGCCTGACCTACGCCGTTTCCGGACTTGCCGATGAGGAAGAGGCAGCCGTACGCAGTATGATCATCGGCTTCAGCCTTGCCATTCTGGGGATTTACGCCTTGCTGGCCATTCCTACCCGGTCTTATCTGCAGCCACTAATCATCATGGGGGTTATTCCCTTCGGGATCATTGGTGCTGTGGTCGGCCATTGGCTACTTGGCTTGCCGATGAGCATGATGTCCATGATGGGTGTCATCGCCCTCAGCGGGGTCGTGGTCAATGACAGCTTGATCCTCGTTGATTATGTCAACAAGCGTGTTGCCAGTGGTGAGTCGACCTCCAACGCGGTGATGGAAGCCGGCACCCGTCGTTTTCGCGCCATATTGTTGACCTCACTGACCACCTTCTTCGGACTGGCACCCATGCTGCTTGAGCGCAGCGCGCAGGCGCAGGAAATACTGCCCATGGCGGTCTCACTGGCCTTCGGTATCGTTTTCGCCACGGTGATTACCCTGCTGCTGGTGCCGTGTCTGTATATGATTCTCGATGACCTGAACCGCTGGTCACGTGGCCGCTGGTGGCAGCCAGCGGGACGGCAGACTGCCTTGGTCGACAGCGCCGAAACGTCTTCAGGCGGAACCTCCTGATGCACTGCCACGAGATTATCCAGAATGCCTACGTAGTAGCTGACGTCGAAGCCGCGGTACAGCGAGTGCACAACTTATGGGGTCTTGGTCCATTTTTTGTGCGCCGGAATTTTGTCCTGGAAAATGTGACCTACCGGGGTGCGCCTAGTGCCCTGGAAATTTCGGTGGCCTATGTCCAATCCGGTGACATTATGGTTGAGTTGGTCTCCCAACTAAGCGACGAGCCCTCTGCCTTCAGCGACGTTTTCGCGCGGGGTGAGGAGGGCTTTCACCATGTTGCCGTCGCGATGGATGATCACGACCGGCAGGTTAAACATTATACGGACCTGGGTTTTGAGGTTGTAACCGAGCTTTCTACGCCCGAGGGTCGTGGCGCTTCCTATATTGATACGCGCAGTGCGCTGGGTCACATGGTCGAGGTCTACAAGGTGAATGACAGCCTGCGCGAACTGTATGCACGGGTGCGTAACGCCGCTATCAATTGGGATCGGGAACAGTTGATTATCGAGCTGTAAAACGCGATCTTTCTCAGCCAGTGCGGCTGGCTTTTCGCTCGTCGGCAAAGGCACCCATGACCAGTTCAAACGACCGCTTGCGATCCTCGAAATAGTACATATTGGTCACCGCCATGACCTCGTCCGCGTGGTATCGGTTGGCGAGTTCCTCGATTCGCTCTCTTACCTGTTCGGGTGTCCCCGCTGCGCGACTATTGGCGCGGCTGGCGATAAATGCCCTCTCCTGAACGCCCAGTGGGTAGGCCAGCGCCTCTTGTGGGGTGAGAGACTGGCCGTTTGATTGTCCGGTGAAAAACCTGAACAGGTTGAGATCGTGGGTTAGTAACTGTGCCTCGGCGTGTTCCTGCGACTCAGCGCAGAAAACGGAAAACGCGAGAATCGCGTATGGCTGCTCCTGCAGTGCACTGGGCTGGAAATTACGCTTGTAGAGAGCGATCAACTCGGGGTGGGCTTGTGGATTGATAAACAGGCCCAGGTTGTAGGGCAAACCGCGTTGAGCGGCGAGCATGGCGCTGTCGGGACTGGAACCCAGCATCCATATCGGTAAGCCGGGTGGCGGCTTGGGGCTAACCACCGGCGAGGTTTGTTCGCTCCATAGGTAATTGCTGAGTTCAGCAACCTGCTGGGGAAAACGGTGGAAGTCAGGTCGACCACTGGTAGACAGTGCGACTGCCGTTGACATGTCAGCACCCGGCGCTCGGCCTATGCCCAGGTCAATACGGTCGGGATACAGGTTGGCGAGCAGTGAAAACACCTCGGCGACTTTATAGGGACTGTAGTGCGGCAGCATTATCCCGCCGGATCCGAGGCGGATGTCGCGGGTGGCGGCCCCCAGTGCGGCCAGCAGGACTTCTGGCGCGCTGCCCGCAACCGACGGAAAAGCGTGATGCTCAGAGACCCAAAATCGCTTGTAGCCTAGCGATTCACACCAGCGAGCCATCTCCAGGGTTTCCTGCAGAGCGGTCGGGGCCTGGTTTGCGTCGCGCGCCAGGGACTGGTCCAGTACGGATAAGGTGAGCGTCATGGTATTCCGGATGCAAGGCCAATACGTGGGGCAAGTCTAACAAACTTCGAATCAGCGCGGCGTATACCAGATAGGGGACGTATACGCCCGGTCGCGGTTATCCCTAGGGACACCCGCTGGCAGTGCGTAGTTGAATCTGCGCGCGTCATACACCGGCCAGCGCGGCGTGGGAATCTCCAGCACCCGGGCGTAATAGAATGCGCGTTGCCCTGCGTCGAAGTCAGGATCTGACCAAACAGCAGAGAGTTGCGAAGCGCCGATCGTATTGCTGTAAGACGCCTCATCGTAATCGATGGTGTTGCCCACGTCAGCGAGCTTACCGGTGGTGGCATTAGGGCTGCGCCCCCCTGAAGCCGCCACGTCGTAGACGGTTTCCTGCAGCTTGCCCTGTTTGTCCAGCCAGCCTTTGACCACCTGAATCCGATCCAGGTTGGCACCCTCTGGATCCCTCGTCGCTGCTACCATGAAAACCGGTGCTGTATTGTCCGGTCCCGGCTGAAGGTCCCCTCCCATCGGCACGCCCAGGGCATAGCCCGTGGCGACATAGTCTGGGTTGGCCAAGTGGCTCTCCGTGAAACCCCAACCGCCGAAAAAACGCACGCTGATGCGCGAGCCGGTTGTGGCATAGACCTCGCGCCTTTGCATGGCGCTGAATAACGCCTCCCGCGTGTTCTCCCGTGCCCACACCGCTGCGTAGCCGGAGGCAGTGATGCGCCAGTTCTCCCACATGTAACCGGCCATGCCATTGTTGACCCGGTCTGGCCCGGGCTCGGACTCCGGAAACTTGCCAAAAAAATTATCTTCCGCCGCTGTTGCCAGGGATGTGTGAGAGTCGGTGCTGCCGATCATGCCGAATTTGAAGGGGTTGTCGCCCAGTTCGGCATCGAATTTCAAACCCAGTTTCAGTGCGCTGCGGGCGTATTCGTGCTGCAGCATCCAGTCTTCCTTCTTGGCCGTCATGGCGATGTTATCGGCGTCCCAGGTTTCATAATCAGCGAACTCATCATTGGGAGAGAGCAGGGGGTGTGCCTCCCCGTCGCCCTTGATCTGGGTGACTTCGTAAAGTGGTTCATAGCGCGACCGCTTGGCGGCATAGGCCTGGGACAGGGGCTTGCCGTCAAGCGTTTCACTGGCGAACATCAAACCGTTACTCAGGTTGCCGTTGTGTGCAATAGCGAGTGCTTTGCCACCGGTCTTTCTTTCATAGTCTGCCAAGGCGTCCCACAGGTCCTCCGGGTCGACGCTGTCGCTGGCGGAAAAGGGTGTTATCTGCGAGGTCTTGTCGCCGTCATCGCGAAAAACTACCACCCGGTGAAGGTTGTTGCCGTCCTTCATGGAGGTCCACTCATAGCCGGTAAACGCGGTGAAGATGCCAGGCGTATTGTGCTGGTCCGCAACCTCGACGACATCTGAAATCCAGATTGAGCGTTGAGTGCTTGCCGGTAGCTGGGCATACACCCCCGGCTCCTGGATGGATCGCACCACGTCGGCGAAGCGCTCACTGGCTGTTTCATAGGTTGACCAACGGCGCCCGACGTCGGTGTCCAATATGGCCGGGTCATCCTCCATGAAACGGTAAAACGCACCGAGGTAGCCCGCATGGTCGGCAATGACGAGGAAGTCCAGAGGGCGGCGCAGCTTTGCTGGCAAGCCTGTCTGCGAGGTCACCTGCCAGCCGCGTGCAAAACGATAGGCGTCCTGCGGGGTAAGCGACGTGTTGCCGAGATTAAATGCATCCGCGGAGTTGCGGGTGTGCAGATGCGTATCACCCCAGTACACATTGCGCGGGAATTCCTGGCCCACACCGGGCGAGTAAGCGGTGTCAGCAGCCAGTGCAAATGGGGACAATAGCGCCGTAATAATCAGGTGCCATGGCATGCGCAGGCGAGCACACTGGCTCCGGCCTGTTCTTGAACTACGCATAGGGGGCCACGGCCTGACGCTCTGGCCAGAAAAATTGCAGGCTGGTGCGGGCGAATTTCCATTGCCCATCTTCTTTCCGGTACTCCTCATCGTACAACGCGAACCACAGGATGGGATTTTCATCAGGTGCTACGTGGGTAACAATATCGGTCAGATAACATTGCCCGCTGGCAGAGGTGGCGGAATGAATATCGACTCGATGGTTGGTGTTGATATGCATCGAGGTAAACGGTGCGGCAAGTTCCCCCGCAAACGTCGCCTTGTAGTTATCGAAGATAACCGGTTTGCCGTCCCAGGAACCATAAGGCCCGTATTCGCAGACTGCGTCGTCGGTGAACAGCGCGATCAGTTTGTCCATGTCCCGCAGGTCCATATAAAGCGAATAATCGATTCGCAACTGGCGTATAGCCTCGATCTCCAGCAACTCTCGCAATCGCTGTATCTCATCCTTACTCAACGCATCTTCCATCGCGGTCGCTTCCAGAAATTTCAGGGGCTAGTCAATCATCGGCCAGAGCGAAGGCGATAATATGGTCGCTGGGCGGTGTGCCAAATGAATAATGGCCACCCGCCGCAATAACGACGTACTGCTTGCCACTTTCGGATTGATAAGACATGGGCGTGGCATGGCCGCCGGTCGGGAGTCGTGCTTTCCAAAGCTCGTCTCCGGTCATGGTGTCGAAAGCGCGGAGGAAAAAATCGGTCGTCGCGCCTATGAATGTGAGCCCGGAGGCCGTTGACAGTGGTCCCCCGGTATTCGGTACACCCTCGATAAACCAGACCGGGAAGGGCGCCAGGTCGCGGGTCGTACCCAGCGGTACCTGCCATAACAGCTCACCATTACTCAAGTCGATCCCGGCGATAGTGCCCCAGGGGGGCGGTGAGCAGGGCAATTCGAGTGGCGAGAAGAAGCCGACCCAGCGCAGATCGCAATAGGGTGTACCCTCGGAGGGCTCGATGGAGGCAAACTTCCTTTGTAGCGGGTCGTTCTCCCGGTCGATCGCTGCCTGCTCGCATTGGTCGCGGGGAATCAACTCAACCAGGCTGGCCATGTGCAGGGTATTTGCCACCAGCACCTTGCGATCCATATCAATTGAAGGACCTCCCCAGTTTTGTCCACCCACTGCGCTGGGAAAATGCAGGGAGCCACCGACAGCGGGAGGCGTAAACAGGCCCTCTGAACGCAGGCCTTCCAGGCGCTTTCGGCAGGCATTCTTGTCCCAGGGCGTCAGCCCCCACACATCATCCGGCCCGAAATTGGTATCCAGCAGCGTGGGTGGTTTGGTTGGAAACGGCTGCGTGGGTGCGGTGAAATCCCCCTCTACCGCGCCCTGTGGCACGGGTCGTTCTTCCACGGGAAACAAGGGTTCGCCGGTTTCCCGGTTGAGCAGGAATATGTAGCCCATCTTGGTGGTCTGGGCCAGCGCCTTGACCGCTTTACCATTCATGGTGACATCGTAGAGGGTCGGCTGCGAGGGAACATCGTAGTCCCAGATATCGTGATGCACTGTTTGGAAATGCCAGGCCACTTTGCCGGTTGCACCGTGCAAGGCCACCACTGAACTGGAGTAATAGTCCGAGCCATTGCGCTGGCCGCCATAATAGTCCGGTGAGGTATTGCCGGTTGGCAGGTACACGAGGTCCAGTTCAGGATCATAGGACATGATGGACCAAACATTGGTGGTGGCGCGCTGGTAGCGTTGTCCTTCCTCCTCCAGGACGGGTTCCGTGCCCGGCGGTATGGGGTCCCAGAACCAGGCCAGTTCACCGGTGTTCAGGTCGTAAGCCCTGACCACACCGCCCGGTACGGTCGTGGACATGTTGTCGGTGACAGCGCTGCCAACGATGGCAAGGTCGCCTGCAATGGCCGGCGGTGACGTCAGCAGGTACTCGTAATTGGGATGTTCGCCCAGGCCCTCCCGCAGATTTATCTCGCCGCCTTTCGCGAAATCCTGGCAACGTTCGCCAGTCAATGCGTCCAGGGCAACCACTCGGGCATCGACAACCGGCGCAATAATGCGCCTGTGACAGGCCTCACCTTCGGCCACTTTACTGCTGGTCCAGGCGCTCACGCCCCGACAGCGCGGCACCGCGTATTCATCCAGGTTGACCTCAGGGTCATACGACCAGAGTTCCTCGCCGGTTTCCGGGTTCAGGGCAAACACGCGGTTGTAGGGCGTGCAGTAATAGAGGGCATTGTTGAACAGGATGGGTGTGACTTGTAACGCGGTCTGCAGTGGCTCCGCCGGATAGTTATTGCCGTCCTTAAAGTTTCCGCCCTCGCGATAATCGCCAGATCGGTGTACCCACGCAATCTCCAACTTGTCCAGATTATCCCGGTTAATCTGGCTGTGTGTGGAAAAATGGCCCCCGCCCAGGGCGCCGCCGACATGGGGCCAGTCCTCAGCCCCGGTGTTGGCAGACCAGGAGAAGAGCAAGAGTAACGTCGTGCATAGCGCGGTTGGGAGTTGTTTCATTGAATCTCGTTTTTTGGGCCATGTATTGCCGTTCAGAGTAGCCCTAAGTATCGTTATCGACAAACCCGACCTGTTTTAGGAGTAATTCAGATGGATACCGCCAGCCAACCCTATGTCACCGAGGAGGGCGATATCCTCGCCAATATTCATGCTATGTCGTGGTTGGAGGTGGGGGGTGGCACACGCTTCAAGGTACTGCGCGCCTGCCGGGTCACCGGCGATTGGGCGCTGTATGTGCACATGGAACCGGGGGCCGCCTTTCAGCCACATCGTCATCAGGGCCCCGGCCAGTTCTTTATCACCAAGGGCGAGTTGCTGTACGAGGTGGGCAAAGCGCCCGAGGGAACCTATGGTTTTGAGCCCATCTTTGCCGAGCATTCCCAGGCGCGCTGTGAAATCGAAACCGAGATGCTTTTTTTGGGGTCGGGCGCAGTAACCTATTTCAAGGAGGATGGCACGGTCGATTATGTGTTTGACGCGGAGTCCCTGATTGGCCTGGCCCAGGGCGATACACAGCTTGATATTGGTAATTAAATCAATGGCTTGAACTGTTTAAGGGCCGGTCAAGTCCGGTCGACGTCAGGCAACCGCTTCTGGCCCCCTGACGGGTCTTGAATATTATTCAAAAAAACGGTTGCGAGCCATTCTCGTTTGAATTATATTCAAAACTGAACTGCACGCTTGTGCTAGCCTTCTATGGAAAAAATAAAACCGGGCTTCACAAGAAACAAACTATAAATATAAACGAGGATCGACCATGGTTAATCTGAACCGGAAAGTCTTGGGATCTGCCGTCTGCGTAGCTTTGTCACAGCTATTAACCGCAGGCAACGTGCTTGCGCAAGATGCGGACGGCGCGAACAGGCTGGATCTGGAAGAGGTTATCGTAACAGGGACCAAGCGCGACGTGGCCCAGCAGGATTTGGGAATGTCTGTGTCCACCCTGACAGATACCCAGATCAAGAACTCATTTGTTACCGATGTGACGTCGGTAACGCAACTCGCTCCGAACGTTAACATTCTCCAGCAGAATGGCTTTAATGCTGTCGGTGGTGGTATCAGGGGAACAGGATTCATTTCCATCCTGGTCACCAAGGATCCCTCCGTAGGTGTGACGGTCGATGACTTCGCCTTCAACCACGTGCAGTCGCAGTTTGTGGAGATGTTCGACGTTGAGCAGGTTGAGGTTTTCCGTGGCCCGGCGGGCACCTTGTTTGGTAAGAATACGACAGGCGGCGCGATCAACATTACGACCAAGAAGCCGCAGATGGACGACTTCTTTGGTGAGGTAGACGCTCAGTACGGCCAGTACGACAGTAATGACGGCAACATCACCAAGGTAAGTCTGGGGTTGAATATTCCTCTCGGAGATACGTTTGCCGCAAGACTGGCCCTGATCCAGGACAAGACAGACGGCTACTACAGCAACGGCAAGCCCCCTGGCTTTGTCAGCGACCCGGATCAATTTTCCCGACCCCCCGATAGCGCCGGTGTATACAGTAGTTTCCCCTCCGTAGGCCGGGGTGAAGATATTGGTGGTAAGGACGTATTGGCCGGCAAACTGAAGTTGGCCTGGGAACCCAGTGACTTTTTCCGCGCTGATTTCACCTATGAGTATGTCGACGATGAGTCTGACACGGTAGCAGCGACGCATGAGAGCCCCGATGATGAGGGCTATCTGTTCCCGCTTATCGGTTTCCCGGGTATTCAGCAGCAAGGGTGGCGAGATCCTCTGGATACCGGGGAGAGCTATGGTAGCTATGCGCCCGCGGATGTCGCGGCGGGTCACCAGATAGAAGCTGACGGCTACTACCTGACCATGACCTTTAACTTCGACGACTTCACGCTGAAGTCTATCAGTGGCATGCGCGATCAAGAGGAGATCCTGGCAAGCACCTATACGGGTGAGGCCTACACGTCTCTGTATGACGCCAGCAGGAATAGTGAGCGCGAGCAAACCCAGCAGGAATTCAGGTTGACCACCGAGTTTGATGGTCCGATGAACTTCGTAGCAGGGGCGGCTTACTACACGGACGACGTTGAATTCATCGTTTTCGCCGACCTCGGCTTCGTAGGTTTGGCCAATAATCTTCCGGTATACGACGTTAACTCCGAGTCCGCACGGGCCGCGAATGCGACCGGCAATTGCTTCGACCTGTTTGTGTGCGGCGGATTCGATATCCAGGCTGCGGACCAGGATCGAACCAGCTACGCCGCTTACATAGACGGTTCTTATGACATCAGTGATAAGACCACGCTGTGGGCCGGTCTGCGCTACACCTCAGATGAAAAGGACTTCAAGCGCTTGCAATTCGGTACTGCTGAAAACCCCTTCAGCAGTGCGATCACGCTGGCGCAGTATCGAGGACCTTTTACAAACCCTCTGTCAGATGATGACTTCGGTACCAATGTTGAAGATGACAAGACCTGGAGCAAGACAACCTGGCGCGTCCAGGCAGATCATGACCTGACTGAAGAGATGATGATCTACGCGAGTTACGCCACCGGGTTTGTGGCAGGCGGATTCTCTGAAACCTGTGGCTCGGTACTTTCGTGCCAGCCATATTCGGAAGAAGAGAATCAAAACTTTGAGATCGGTCTCAAAAGTGAGCTGTTGGACGGCGACATGCGTTTGAATGTTGCGGGCTTCTATACCGAGTATGAAAGCCTGCAGCGCAGCCAGGTGGTAACGATTCTAGACGCGGCCGGAAACCAGTTCCAGGAGACCCTGGCAGTTAATGATGGTGATACAGAGGCCTATGGCTTCGAGGTCGAGATGACGTACCTGCCCATCAACAACCTGCGGATCGACTTCAACCTGGGATATCTGCACCACGAGTACGATGAGTTCACGCCAACTGAGCAAACCTCAGCCCAGTGGGCGGGTGTAGACCTGTCTGGATTGGATGTGCCTTTCTCACCGGAATGGAACTACGGCCTGTCAGCAACCTACTTTTTCGAGTTGGGCAATGCTGGAACCATCACACTTAACGGCAGCGTGCACTACCAGGATGAAATGGAAACCCAGCCATATCCGGCAGATGCCCAGCCTGAAGGTGTCCTGCGGACCAAGCGCTTTACCCAGGTCGAGGACAGGACGCTGGTCGATGCCTATATCATGTGGGATAGCTACAACGGCATGTGGAACGTCACAGCATATGGCAAGAACCTCACTGACGAGATCTGGCGCCAGTCAGCTAACGCAGTTGCGGGCCTGTGGAACTTCACCCGCTATGCACCGCCGCGTGAATACGGTCTGCGTGTAGGTTTCGCTTTCTAGGAAACCCCGCCAAAAAAATAAAGCCGGCTTACGTCGGCTTTTTTTTCGCTTGAAGGAGTCTAGTGGTGCTCGCGGAGATAAGACACAAGCTGGTGGCACGCCTGGCCGATGCAGGGGTCGCAGGCATTGTGCTGACCAGCGCAGACAATGTCGCCTACCTGTCGGGTTATGAGTCGGTTATGGACGGCTGGCATCTGCCGGAGCCTATTTCTGCGGTTTTCGTTCCCGCATCGCCGGAACTGCCTATGACATTGTTCCTCCCCGAAGCCAGTCTTATCGGGCTTGTTGTGGCGGAACATGAGCAACACCCCACCGCGTTTGATCGCCTGCGTACTTTTGACCTGCTTAACTTTTGCGTTACGGCGCGTTCCGAGGACGTCCATCTTGAGTTGGACCCGGAATTACTGGAGCAATTGGAGCAACTGGGCTCACGGGTTGATGGCCAGTGTGCGCCGACGATTGTTGACGCTATCGCTGCCTGTTTACAGGACCTCGGCGTCACTTCTGAAACCGTGATGTTTGACGATATGCGTGTAGCGCTGGCCCAGGAGAACCTGTGTGGCCAGCGGTATGCGGATGGTCTGGATACGATACTTGCGGCGCGGGCCCTTAAAACAGACGAGGAAATTGCGCTGTTTCGGGAAAGTGGTGTAAAAGCCGATAAAGTCATGGCATTTACGGTCAGTCAGCTGGGTCGTGGTAAAAGCTGGGCCGAGGTGGAGAAAGCGGTAGCGCACTTCATGATTGATGAAGATATAGACCCGCTACCCAATAGTCCCATGCTGTTTGGTGGCAGTTACGATGCTATTTTCAAGCCGGATCTTTTTCGCACCCGCTTTGATACACCGTTCAAGGGCGGAGAGATTGCCATCCTGGAGACGCAGGGCCGTTACAAGAATCTTTGGATCGATATCAACCGGACCGCCCATATTGGCAAGGCCAGTCAGGAATACCGTGAACAGCACGCCGTTGTGCAGCGTTGCTTCGAGGAAGTGGTATCTCGGCTGCGACCCGGCGCCAATTCCGCTGAAATTTGTGAGCCCGTGCGCTGCGGTCTTGCCCGCGAGCTCGGTGCACCGGAGAAATTACTGATGATTGTTCACTCGATCGGGAGAGTGCCGCTGGAAAGCCCAGTGAAGTTTCCCTCTACCGGGTTGCATGCAGCCGTCGAAGGATTTGAGATCAAAGCCGGCATGGTGTTGAGTTTTGACGCCCTGTACTTTGGCAGCAGGCTGGGCCCGTCGCACATGGAAAATGTCTTCGTCATTGGCGAGGACAAAACAGAAAGTATCTACAGCTACACGCTGGACCTCATTGAAACAGATTAACCGGAGCAGCTCTTGAACTACTCAACCGAGACATTATACGAAGCCTATCGCGCAATGAAGCTGATACGCGAATTTGAGGAGCGGATACGGGAGGAGTACCAGCAGGGAAAACTGCCGGGCTTCATTCACATGTATCGTAACCAGGAGGCCATTGCTGTCGCGGCCTGTATGCACCTGGGCAACGACGACTACATTGCCAGCACACACCGTGGCCATGGGCATTGCATAGCCAAGGGCTGTGATATTGAGGACATGTTGCTCGAGTTGGCCTGTAAGCAGGATGGCCTGTGTAAGGGTAAGGGTGGTTCCATGCATATAGCGGACATGGACAAGGGAATGCTTGGTGCCAATGCGATTGTTGGCGGAGGACCGCCGATCGCGGCGGGTGCAGCGCTCACGGCGCGGACGCTCGGCAATGGCATGGTCTCCATGGCATTTATCGGAGACGGGGCCTCAGACCAGGGCACGGTCGCCGAGTCGCTCAACCTGGCGTTTGTGTTGCAGTTGCCGATGATATTCATGTACGAGAACAATCATTACGCCGAATTCACCCGCAACCCCAAACCTGACGGACGTATCGCGGAGAGAGCGGGTGCCTACGGTATGCCGGCGGTCACGATAGACGGCAGCGATTTCTTTGCCATGTACGAAGCCGTCGCTGAGGCGGTTAAACGGGGTCGCGAGGGAGGAGGGCCGTCGGCCATAGAAGCCGTTGCCTCACGTTATTACGGACACTTTGAGGGTGATGCGCAGCAGTATCGCGATAATGACGAGCTGGAAGCCTCCCGTGCGAGCTCTGACCCGATAGCACGATTCCTTGCCGATGAGCGCTGCAGCGAACTCGACAGCACTAAGATCAAAGCAATTGATGCGGAGATACAGGAGATACTGGATAGGGGCGTTGAACGTGCCTTGGCCGCCGCTGATCCTACCCCGGACCAGCTCTACGACGATGTCTACATTAGCTACCGGGGTGAAACCGCATGAGTAAAATATCGATACGGGAGGCGATCAACCAGGCCCTGCACGAGGAAATGGCCCGTGATGACCGCGTGGTGGTCATGGGTGAGGATGTGGCTAACCGGGAAAGTGGTGGCGTTTACGGTATCACCGCGGGTCTGGCCGATGAGTTTGGTGAGTTGCGGGTTATAGATACTCCGATTACTGAGTCCGCAATCATTGGCGCCGCAGGCGGCGCAGCGCTGACTGGTCTGCGGCCAGTGGCTGAGCTGATGTTCATCGACTTCCTGGGTGTCTGCCTCGACCAGCTGATGAACCAGATCGCCAAGTTTCGTTATATGTTTGGTGGCCGGGCGACGACACCTGTTACTATCCGCACGATGATCGGCGCCGGGGCGGGCACAGGCCCACAGCACTCGGCCATATTGTACCCTTTGCTGGTAGCCATCCCTGGCATCAAGGTGATTGCGCCCAGTAACGCCTATGATGCGAAAGGCTTGCTGGCCCAGGCGATTCGTGATGATGATCCCGTCGTTTTTTGCGAGCACAAGGCAATATACACCGAAGAATGTGAGGTCCCGGACGAGTCTTACACCATACCTTTCGGTCAGGCGAGAACGGTCTGTGAGGGTAGCGATGTCACCGTGGTGGCCTTTTCCCGTATGGTGCTTTTGGCGGAGCAGGCCGCTGCCGCACTCGCGGGCGAGGGTATTTCGGTGGAGGTTATCGACCCTCGTACCCTGTCTCCGTTGGACGATGAGGCGATACTTGCCAGTCTCCAGAAGACTGGCAGGGTGGTGGTCGTCGACGAGGCGAACCCCTATTGCAGCATGGCTTCGGAAGTATCGAGTATCGTGGTCGACAAGGGTTTTGATTACCTGGACGCGCCGATCAAGAAGGTCACTGCGCCGCATACGCCTGTGCCCGCCAGCCCCGTCCTGGAGGTGGAATATGTGCCCTCGGTGGCAGAGATAGAGGCGGCTATTCGCGAGGTCGTCGCGTACTGATGGGCGTGAATCAAGGAAAAACGAATAGCCCGCTGATAGGGCACCCGGGGTTGAGTTTCGACCGGTTAATTCGTCTGTCAGTTTTTCCTGCGGTGTTTTTGGGCATGCTGGTAGCCCAGGGCGCGCAAGCTACCGATCCTGGCGAGGCCTTGTATCAGGAGCACTGCGCACAGTGTCATGAAGGGAATGTTCCGCGCGCGCCGCATAACATCCTGTTTCGGATGTCGCAGCCAGAGGACCTGTTGGCTGCACTGAACGAAGGGGTGATGAAAGCCCAGGGCGCGGCATTGACGCCTGAAGAACGTGTACAGGTCGCCAATTACCTGGCGGGTGCGCAAGACATGGCGGATATCGATCGGTCAATGGTGATGTGCGAAGCGCCGCTCACTGTAACCGGATCAGCTGCGACATCGATACCCTCCTGGGGTATCAATGAACAGAGCCACCGCTTTGTCGACGCCCAGACCGCTGGCCTGACCCGCGACAACGTGGGCGACCTGGAGCTCCGTTGGGTATTTGATTTTCCCGGTGCCACTCGCACCCGGTCCCAGCCGACATTCTACGGCGATGTCATCTACCTGGGATCGCAACACGGGGTGGTGTATGCCATTGACCTCGACTCGGGCTGTGTTCACTGGAGTTTTCAGGCCGATGCCGAGGTGCGATCGGCAGTCAGCGTTATCTCTCGACGGGACGGTCAGCCACCGGCATTGTTTTTTGGTGATGTGGCAGGGAACGTGTATTCCATCAGCGGTGCAGATGGTTCAGTGCACTGGCGCGCTCACCTGAACGACCATCCCAATGCCACGATTACCGGTTCGCCGCGCTATTACGATGGTCGTCTTTTTGTACCTATCTCCTCGCGTGAATGGGCAACTGCCGCTGACCCCAACTATGCCTGCTGCACTTTTCGCGGCGGTATTGCGGCCTTTAATGCCACCGATGGCTCAACGTTGTGGAAGAGTTACGCGATTCCCGAGGAGCCCGTGGATACCGGTAAACGCAACCCTCTGGGCGTGCCCATCATAGCGCCCTCGGGCGTGCCGATCTGGAATTCGCCAACGGTAGACGCGAAACGAGGGCTGCTTTACGTCGGCACCGGTGAGTCTTATACCTCCCCCGCACATGGCAATAGTGATGCTGTGGTGGCCTTTGAGATAAAGACCGGCAAGCTGGTTTGGAGCAAGCAACTCACCGCCAACGATGCCTGGAACATGAGCTGTTTTATCGGTTCGAGTTACAACTGCCCGGAAGAAAATGGACCTGACATGGACATCGGTGCGCCACCGCTGCTCATATCACTCTCCGCTGAAAAGGATATCCTGGTGGTCGGTCAGAAGAATGGCATGGTCTACGGCATGGACCCGGACAACCGCGGTGCCATCATCTGGCAGCGAAAAGTAGGGCTGGGTGGTTATGCGGGCGGTATTCATTGGGGAATGGCAACCGATGGTACTACTGTTTTTGCACCCAATGCCGATACTGATTTTATCGGTCGTTTTGATGCCGAGCGTTTCCCGGGTGTTTTTGCCCTTGACGCTGGGACTGGCAAGCAGCGCTGGTATACCCGCGCCGAGGAGGATTGCCGCGAAGAGCAGAAGCCCGCTTGTGACGCCGGCGTATCCGCAGCCGCAACGGCTTCTCCTGGTCTGGTGTTCGCCGGTGGTTTCGATGGACAACTCAGAGTCTATGACAGTGACAGCGGCGAAGTGTTGTGGACTTACCAGACCAATCGCGCCTTTACCTCAGTCGCGGGTCGTAAGGCCCACGGCGGCTCAATTGAAAGTGATGGGCCCATGCCCTATCGCGGTCACCTGCTGGTTAACTCCGGCTATTTGTTCGGCTCCCGCGTACCGGGCAATGTCCTGCTTAACTTTGCCCTTCCCGAAAGCACACCCACGGAGACCCGGTAATGTCCAAGCTTATTCCGATCACTATCCCCAAGTGGGGCATAGAAATGGAACATGGGACCATTTCCGAATGGCGTGTGTCGGCAGGGACCCGGGTCGTCAAGGGCGAAGAGCTGGTTGATATAGAAACTGACAAGATTGTGAATAGCTTTGAAGCCGCCCATGACGGTGTGTTGGTGCGCATTATTGCTCAAGAGGGCGAGGATCTGGCCGTCGGTACGTTGATTGGTGTTATGGCCAGCGAACCGGTTGCCGAGGAAGAAATAGACGCCTTCATCGCTGAAAACGCCGGGACAACCACGGCCGCGGTGGAGGCCGCTGATACCCCGGCCGAAGAATTGGGATCGATAACCCCCGCCTCAGTCAGCGAGCAGATTAAGGTTTCGCCCGCATTGCGCCGTAAGGCAGAGCGCCTGGGCATCGACCTGCACACTGTAGCCGGGTCAGGTTACGGCGGGCGTATTCTTCGCGATGATATTGAGGCGGTGCGCGACTCAGGGGGTGGATCACCGCTGAGGCAGCTCAAAGGTGCCCAAAAGGTCATCGCCGAGAGGATGACGCAGGCCAAGCAAACTATTCCCCACTTCTATCTGCAACGCGATTGCTTCATGGAGTCGGCATTGGGCTCTCTGGATGCCCTGCGCGAGAAATCGGGGCAACCCGTGACCGTCAACCACCTTTTGGTGAGCGCTGTAGCCAGGGCGATGGGTGCTTTTCCCGAGATGAACATCAATGTACTGCCCGGTGGTATCCGGGATCTCGAAACCATTGATGTCTCTATTGCCGTCGATACGGGCGACAGTTTGCTTACCCCGGTAGTGCGCGATATCGGTGATGCGACGATTGAGGAGATTGCCGAGCGTGCAGCCGCAATTGTGGCACGGACCCGTGATAATAAACTGGCGGCGGGCGATCTCGATGGCGGCGCGATTACCGTATCCAACCTGGGTATGCTCGGCGTGGATAGTTTTACAGCGATCATCAATCCACCGCAGGTAATGATTCTTGCGGTGGGTGGCCTACAGGACCGCGTGGTACTCAGAGAGGGTAAGCCCGCTTCTGCGCGCTACTGCTCGTTGACCCTGGCCTGTGATCACCGGGTCATTAACGGCGCGGCCGGCGCAAGATTCCTGGCCGCGGTGTGTGATGCGATGGAGTCGGGCCCGGCCTGATCGTATTCGGTCCCTGACTGTCTGACTCTCAGTCGACGTAGTTTGGCGCCAGAACGTTTTCCCCCTGCTCCCAGCGCAGCACGCCAAAGGTCATGTACTTCTCTTTTTGCGACTCCAGGAATTGCCAGGCGCAGACCATGGTGTGGTCTTCATCGACAACGGTTTCGCGTGACCAGAGTTTGAAAGCCTCACCAAAGACATGG
>CAZPVJ010000162.1:0-3061 GCA_964590005.1 uncultured Alteromonadaceae bacterium
GGCGCGATACAGATCCTCAGCGCTCATGTGCTGGGGGCCTTCATCGGTGCTCTCGAGGATCTGGAGGATCTTCACGCGAGGCAGGGTCACTTTCAGACCCGCTTTGCGCAGCTCCTGATTTTCCACGGCCATGGTTCGGGGGGTTCTCTGTGAAGTTCAGTAGGAGTATGATGCCACCCCTATAACCGAAGTGGAAGTTTTACCCCGCCATGCGCATCCTGTTGCTCGCCACCCTTGTACTCTCGCTGTCAGCCTGCGGCTTCGTTGGCTTTCCGGGCGTCTATAAAATTGACGTGGAGCAGGGCAATATCGTCACCGCCGAAATGGCAGACCAACTCAAGCCGGGAATGAGCAAACGGCAGGTTCGTTTCATACTCGGTACCCCGCTGGTCGAGGACACGTTTAACCGCGATCGCTGGGATTACCCCTACGTCAAGCGCAACGGCAACGATGTGCTCAGCGAGACACATTTCGCGGTGCACTTTGAGGATGACAAGCTGGTGAACGTCACCGGTGACTATCTGCCGGAATGGGCTGACGCTGCGGTGGAAGGCGATAACTCCGCCGCTGCAGAGGCCGCAGAAACCAGCGAGAGCTGACCCTCTAGCCTTCTTTTTCTTTTTCCCTGGCCCTGAGTTCCTTGGCCCGCGCCGCCCGCGCCTTGCGCACCTCTTTTGGATCGGCAATCAGCGGCCGATAGATTTCCACCCGGTCGCCCTCTCGCAGTACCTGTGTTGGCGCAACGGCCTTGCCGAAAATTCCCAGCTTGGCTCCCTCCAGTGACAGGTCCTCGTATTGCTCGGTCAACCCGGATTGCCGGGCAGCATCCAGGGCAGTGGTTCCCTCGGGCACAGTGAGCGGCACGATGGACTGCTTATCGGGCAGGGCGTAAGCCACTTCAACTTTGATCTTCTCGCTCATGCTCTTATCCGTATAACTGGGTAGCGCGCTGTTCAACCGCGTCTACAAGATTGCTGGTTACCCGCTCAAACAGCTTCGCCGCAGCCGCACCCAACAAGCCATTGTTGATCATGAATTCCAGGTTCAAGGAAATTTTGCAGGCCGAATCACCCAGGCCCAGGAATTCCCAATGCCCACCGAAATACTCAAACGGGCCCTCGAGCAACTCCAGCGTTATACGCTCTCCGACGACCAGGGTATTACGGGTACAAAAACTCTGGCTGATACCACCGCGCGCCAGGTCCAGCCGGGCCTCCAGTGTGTCGATATCGCGTCGCAATATCTCTGCGCCAACACAACCGTCCATATACTGGGGATACGCTTCCACATCATTAACCAGGTCATACAACTGACCGGCGGTGAAAGGAAGTAGTGCGCTGCGATTGATCAGGGTCATTTAGCGGAACAACGGTTGCGATTCTTATCAGGCAATGGCTCAGGCAATCGATGCCCATACAAAGACTAACGCGATCGCCGGCGGAGCAATATACCGTAGAAAGAAGTACCAGAGCGAGAAAAACAGGCCAGACTCGCGGTACAACAGCTCCCGCAGTATCTCCGGGCGCATTCGCCATCCAACAAACAGCGTCAGCACCAGCGCCGACAGCGGCAATAAATACACCGAGGTCAGCGTGTCCAGGAAGCCCAACAGGTTGAGTCCGGCCAGCAGACCGGGTCCCCCTTCCCCTCCCACCGAGAGCGCCACCCCCACACCCAGGACCCAGATGACCGACCCTGCCAACACCACGGCGGTGAAGCGACGTAACTTAAGGTGCTGCTTGAGCGCACCGACAACCGGTTCCAGCAAGGCGACGGCTGAGCCCAGCGCTGCCACTGACACCAGCGCGAAGAACAGCGTGCCATACAGCTCGCCAGAGGCGATGTTGCCAAAAGCGTAAGGCACACTGACGAAAAACAGGCCGGGGCCCATCGACGGTTCGATATTGTTGGCGAATACGATGGGGAAAATGGCAATGCCGGCGCCCAGCGCTATCAGGGTATCAAACACCGCGACGGCGACCACTGATCGACCGATCGGGATGCGCTGCGGCGCGTAGGCCCCGTAACTGATACCGATGCCAACACCGATGCTCAGGGTGTAGAAGGCGTGACCCAAAGCGACCAGCCACGATGTCGGGGTGAAATCCAACGGCTGCATGCTGAACAGGAAGTCCTGGGCGGCCGATGTATCGCCACTGTCCAGGGCAAAGCTGACCAGGATGCCCAGCAGGACCAGCAGGGCCGGTACCGTGATCCACACCAACAGGCCCAGGCCGCGCCGCACTCCCAGGCTAACGATAATCAGCACCAGCGCGAGAAACAGCGTATGCCACTTGATCTGCTGGGCGCCGTCGGACAGAAAGGCCTGGAAGAATTCCCCGACCATCAAGCCACTGGCAGCGGCAAACTCCCCGGCTTGCATACTCACGGCGTAAGCCATCGCCCAGCCCGCAACGACCGAGTAGTAAGCCAGAACCAGCGTGCCCGCCAGACAGCCCAAAACGCCGGCAATGGCCCACCCCCGTGACCGCAGTGAACGGTCGGCAGTATGGGTCAGCGCAACAACGGGACTGCCGCGACCATGGTTGCCCACCGCCACCTCGGCAATCAGGATTGGGACGGCGATGGCAAACAGGCACACCAGGTAAGCCACGACAAAGGGGGCGCCGCCATTTTCACCGGCCAGGTAGGAAAAGCGCCAGAGGTTACCCAGGCCCACCGCCGACGCCGACAGGGCCAGCACGAAAGTGGTGCGCGATCGCCAGCTGCCCAGCGGCGTGAGACGATCCATCAAAATCCGAAAAACTCGTATTTTTTCATAGGCTTAGACTGCCCCAGCGGCTGGTCGCTTAAAAGGGAAAGATTCACGTTTAACCCCGAAGTCTTGTCCGTATAATGCGCGCCATGAGCAAGAAGAAGCATAAGAAACCCAGCAACGTCATTGCCCAGAACAAGCGCGCCACCTTTGACTACAAGTTGCTCGAAACCTTCGAGGCGGGTATCGCGCTCACCGGGTGGGAAGTGAAGAGCCTGCGCGAGGGCAAAGTACAGCTGACCGACTCCTACGTACTGATGAAGGACGGCGAGGCCTGGCTGCTCG
>CAZPVJ010000163.1:0-23192 GCA_964590005.1 uncultured Alteromonadaceae bacterium
AATAGGCAACCTGATGCCAAACATCCGGCCAAGCCCGATCGCCATGTCACTGTATCCCGAAAAGTCGAAATAGATTTCCAGGGTGTAAGAGAGCAGCGCGGCCAGGGCCTCTGGTGAGGTCAGGCTATAACCCCCCTCCAGTCGGTCAAACATGTGTAGTGAATAGTCACCAAGGCCGTCGGCTATCGCTACTTTCTTGAAAAGTCCGAGCAGGAAAATGGATACACCAATCGCGAACTCATGGGCCGAAAAGGGCGCCTTCCAGGCTGAACGGAACTGCGGCACCACGCGACGGTAGTGAACGATTGGACCCGCGATCAGCTGTGGGAAAAACGTGACAAATAGAGCGTACTCGGCGCGCCCACCCTCAATACCCTTGAGTTTCCCCTGATACGTGTCTACAAGATAGGCAATCTGCTGAAA
Organism: uncultured Alteromonadaceae bacterium; assembly: GCA_964590005.1. GTDB lineage: Bacteria > Pseudomonadota > Gammaproteobacteria > Pseudomonadales > Halieaceae > CALJFL01. The sequence continues at coordinate 424 of CAZPVJ010000163.1, forward strand.
GGTAAAAAAAGAAATCGCGAGCGGTAACACCACATTGAGGTCAACGGGATCGACGCCGGCGACAAAGGAGTAACCGTCTACCAGCATTTGCGAGTACTTGAAGTACCCCAGAAGGCCTACATTGAAAGCCATTCCAAGCGCGAGTAGCTTTTTCCTGTGATTTTTGAAGGCCTGCGTGTCTGGCGACAGCATCAGACCCATGCCGTAATTAACCAGCATGGAGGTAAGAATCAGGAAGGTGTAAGCCGGCTTCCAATAGCCGTAAAACGCCAGAGAAGCCGCCGCCAGAAAGTAAACCGTTGGTCCGTAGCCGGCGAACCTCATCAGGAACAGGAAGCCACTGAAGATCAGCGGCAGGTAAATGAAAATAAAGTCTACAGAGTTAAACAGCATCTACAGCACACTGCCTCTTGAAAACAACGGCACGGCACTATCCATTGCTATGTTCATCGCTTTTTAACAGGGACTCGACAAGGGATGCCTGCTTCTCCAACTGCCTCTCCAACTTTGACAATCTGCGCAGGAACCGAATATTGCTTTTTTCCTGATTAGCTTGCAGCCCCAGCAATAGCTGCGCTATGCGTTCTGGGTCCATATCCTTGGAGGGCGTGATATAGGTCTCACTCGCCAGGGCCGGAAAAAGTTCCCCGGCATGACCCGGGAGATACTTTTCTCCGATCTTCGCATTAGAGCGGTCGAACTTCGCCAGGATTCGCTCGCGCAATGACTGCGGGAAAAGACCGGCAGCGTCGTACTGCGGCGCGTAGTCCAGCATGACAATACTCTCTGACAGCGCCGTCACAAATCTTCGCTTGGCCGCATCACCGGACTTGAATGATCGAGCATTACTGATCAGCGCAAGTACATCATAAGGTAACCCGGGGTTCTTGGCAGACGGGTCTATCTCGAACAGCGATGGATCGATGGACAAGATCTCGCTGAAGTCCTGCGCAATACCATTGTCTGCTACCCGCTCATAGACACGCACCATCGTGTTGGGGACACCAAAGACGGCGGACCAAGCATCCAGAATATCCAGGTAATCCAGTAGCTGAAGCCTTGGACCATATAGCGCGTATTCGTTTACATCGGCGTCCAAGGTAATAAGTTCCCGCTTCACCTCTTCACAGAAACTCGAGGCAACCACATTATCCTGCCTCCGGATATAAGCAATTACCCGAACGTCAAAGTTACTGCCTATGTCTTCAGCAATGTGCGCAGGATCAACAAACCAGAAATTCTCCGAAGACAGTATGACCGATGATGCAGCGTGCTCATTTACTTCGTCCGCCAGGTTCGACCACAGTTGTCCGCGATCAATAGGTGGCAGGGCGGCAGATTCTCGCAGCGCGTCTGAGTACGCATAGGCGAAAAGATGTGAGGACAATTGATAGCTACCGGTTAGCGGGTACAGAATACTCCTATCCAGCAATGCGCCACGGTTCTTCATCAAGAAATGCTGGAGAGCCGTGGACCCTGTTTTGGGCCGGCCGATATGAAGGTACAAGGTCGGTTTCATGGCTTCCCTACCACCAGCTCAGTGAACATGGCATCCAGTTCGGCACTCTGCTGATCAAAATTGTGCAGGCTATCCCTATAGGGGTTAACGTAGCCTTGCCATTGTCGGTCAGCTAACTCGACGATTGCGTCTTTTAAAGCATAGTGGCTGAAATCGAAGGGTATAACAGTACCATTCTCACCGTCTACGATATCCTCTACGGGTGCACCGCAATCGGTGGCTACAACCCACACGTCCCTGGCAAGCGCCTCTCGCACTGTGAGCCCGAAACTCTCTTTCCACTGTGAAGGAAACAGCAAGACATCGATACCGGCAAAAAAGGTATCCATAGTGTCCTGGCTATAGGCTGGCACAAAATCGACTTTTACAGAGCCCTTCCACTCCTCAGATGACTGCCAGGTTGTACCCAGGTTCTGCGCCGAATCGACCACCTGAAGAGTGTACCGTGGCAAGGCGGCCTCCTCGAAGGCACGCAGTATGTGCGGCGCCCCTTTTATGTCACCCGGGCCGCCCGTAAAACCGAACACCGTGTTCGACCGCCTTGCCAATGCCTGTTTTCTGCGTTTTGAATAATCTGGCGCTGGCAAATTGATCCCATTTTTGTTGACCCGGGATTTTGTGGCATCAAGGCCGCTGTCCACGTGAAGTCTCCGGTGGAACTCACTGGGATAGAGCAGCAGGCGTGACTGGTCCAAGGCCTCTTTAAGAGTCGCGTCGCGACTTAGCAAGTGGCTCTGGCTAACCGTACAGTAGCGACATTGATCATGGGAAATCCGGGTTTGGTTGCAGTAATTACCATCGCTGTTGATCATGAATTTTCGCTCGCACAGCCACCAGCAATCATGGAGGGTTACCGCCAGGGGGCAGCTGGCCGATACGAGGCTGTTGAACCAGCCCACACCCAGGCCCTGAAGCGCATGAACATGGCAAACTGAGGGCTGAAACTGCCTGACCACACTGCGGGCGATCTCGTCGAACCTGGGATTACTGTAGTCTGTGAGATAGTCAGGTTCAGAATTCACTACCACCGCAACAACATCGAGATCCGCCATCGCGTAACGGCGTACCGTATACTCGGGCAGGTTGTAATCACGAACCGTGGTCAGCACGAGTACCCGCCAACCATGATCACGCTGGAGCCGCTGGGCGCAGGCCTCCGCCACTATGGTACCGCCGCCAAAGCTCATTGGCGCAAAGTGCAGGTTCACCACCAGCAGGCGTTTATCGAAACTACCGGCCATCGGTAATCACCTCGCCAAGCTCCCTGTAGCGTCCGCTGGCCAGGGAGTGGTCAGCAACAACAGAGTCATGAGCTGCCTGCGCCATCGCGCGACGGCGCTGCGGATCGCCAATAAGAGCATTCAGCGCTAAAGCCCAATCCTCGGGCTTGCGGCACAAGAAACCGGTCTCCCCGTTTTCGATGAGTTCCGTAAATTGCCCCACCTCACTGGCCACTGTAGGCACAGTGCACATGCTGGCTTCGAGATAGCGGATGCCGCTTTTGCACGCATTGAAGGAATCAATCAGTAACGGAACGATATGGATGTCGACCTCCGCAAGGCGCTCAAGATAAGCGTGGTAACTCATAAAACCCAGGACTGTGATCCTACTCTGGTAATCCGCCAGACAGCGCGGCAAACGGGTATAGCCGCCCAGGTGCAGCTGCAGGTTTTGATGTTGGGCAAGCAGACTGGCTAGCACTTCGGCAACTTCCTCCAGATCAAAGTCATGGGCGCGGGAGCCTGAAAAATAGCCCACAATAATGGATCCAGAATCAGTGGATTGGCGCGGCACGAGCTGCTCAAAAACGCTGCGCGTAGCGCTATCTACGAGGTTGGGCCAGACAAGTACATCCTTCACTGACGACGTGCTAATGACGAGATCACGCATTCCGGATGTGCTGACGATCACCCGGCCTATCTGCTCCATCACTTGACGATACAAGGGAATCTGGCCGAGTAAGTGGTCACGCTCTCGGGGCGAGAGGGTTTCCAGATTACGGTTCTCCCTGTAACACGCCTCATCAAATATCGGGTCGTCTATATCGTAATAGACACGCACACCTAGCCGCTCCGCCTCCTGCAGCAGCGCCGACAGCTCCTGCCCCATGGGCACGCGATAGAGCACTACCACCGTAGCAAGTTGCATAATGCTGAAGGCGCGGGTCAGATCGCGGTACTCGGTATACTCGCAGGGGATATCGCGATCAGTAAAGTACTCCACTTTTTGCAGCACGCGGTATTTCTTGCACTGGGGAATGTCCAGCGCCCCGATGACCACGACCGAGGGGTAGTGAAACAATCCATTGGCGCGGGTACCGGCGTCTGTTCCATACCGGGAAAACCACTGTCGATAGCGGTCGATGTCAAAGCTGATATCTGTTCGAGTCAGTTGGGCGAGCGCCTTACGCACGGTCACCCTTACGCCCGATTCCCTGAAATTGTTGCTAAGTAGTTTGAATAGACCTCGCCAGGTTAGCCCGCGTTGCTCCAGTAGCTTCACCGTTCGTTCTCCCCCTACAGCTTGAAGGAGTCGAGCACGCCGCGGGCATGCTCCCTGACTATCTGCCCGCGCTCCGGCGACGCGGCGGTCAGGAATCCAAGTTTGATCAGGGTTTTGGGCAGGTCTCGTAACAACCACCCCCATTTGGCGTATGGCTGTCGGTACAAGAAAAGGCGATTACGTGTCATGTAGTAATAGCGCAGGGGTTTGTGGGTCCGAACATTGATTCCAAGCAAAGGCACCCTGATTACTCCGGCTCCTATTTCCTGGTAGATTACCGCTTCCTCACAACCCGCAAGGCACCAACCCGCTGCACAGGCACGAAAGCACCAGTCCAGGTCCACGCTGTCGATGAATAGGTCCTCGCGCATCGCGCCGACGCTTTCCAGGCAGGCTACGGACATGATGGTGCCAGAGGTAATCAGGAAGTCTGCTCGACTATAGGGGCATGCAAGAGCCTCGAAAGCTCCGCGGCGTTTTTGCCACGCAAAATCAAAGCAGACGAAAGGCTCATGGCTATTTTTCCCGACGTCGAATACCTTGGCTCCGAGAGCTCCCAGCCGGGGCTGACTGCGCTCCAGCGCCTCAAAACGAGCCAGCATGTCCTTGGCGTAGCCTTGCGAGAAGCGGGCATCCTGGTCGATCGACATGATATAGGGCGCACCGAGATTCCGAGCCCGCTGGACCATCTGATTGACCGCCGTGGCAACGCCCATATTATTGCGATTCGCCAGGATTTCCGTGTCCTGATCCTCGGTAAACTCGTGCAGTATCTCAGGGCCGTTATCAGAGCCGTTGTCGATAATGCAGAGCCTGATACCGTCACCCTGCAATAAACCATGCAGCTCGCGCAAACGGTCAACGCGCGGGTTGAACGCAATAATCCCGACGACCAGCTTGATCATCACGTTACTCGGCCGGGAACAGCAATCGAAGAGTTACGGACATCAGGACAGTCGTCGGCGCATGAAATCATGATGTGTACCAGGCTGCTGGCGCCGCCAGACCATACTCGCCAAGGGCTTTCAGGTCCTGGGCAAAGTAACCAGCGAAGCGCTCCCTCACCCATGCTGGCCTTGGCGTGGCGTCCGTCGAGTTGATACGGCGGCTGAGCTTGGCCGGCAAATAGTTATGCGCCGGGATTTCCAGAAAATCTTCGAGCCCCCGCAACAATCCTTCCGGGTCCTGCTCAATCTGCTCGTAGAAAAGAATATGTACGCAATCTCGGGGTACGACGGAGAGTATGCGCTGTAGGTTCGTAGCATACAGTGAATGGTCAACCAGCTCCTGCTCGGTGAGCGAAAGGTCAGGCATGCAGTGATCGGACTCTCGCAGCAGGTCCTGTCTCCCGCAAGAGCGAAAATGCGCCTTCAACTGTGACCAAATCCTGTCTAAAGGGTCTCTCAGGACATAGATCAGGCGCAGATCGTTTACCCGCTCGGTCAGTCGGCGCCAGCTCTCAGCATCGAGAAGGGCGGACAGGTTACTGAAATCAGCACAGTAGTTGCCTGGCTCAACCAGACCAAAACGTCTCGCATACCAATCCCAGGTTTTTGGCATAAACAGGTAATCCAAATACCAGCCCAGCTCCGAGGTTTGTAAGGTGTCACCCCGCTCAGTAGCACGACGCCTGGCTGTGGCGAAGCGCCCTGCTCGATACGCCAGGTTGAGATGTGAGCGGTCTCCCGCCTGATAAGCCAGAAAGTGAATCTCTTTCTCCGGACTAAAGGTGATTGAGGGGTGCTGCTCGAGCTGGCGATACAACCAGGTAGTACCTGATTTCATGGCACCCACACTCAACAACAGCCTCTCTATGTGCGCCACTCGGTGCTCCTGCGGTTCTGGCCCGGTTATGTTTTATTCTGGCCAGTAACTGCTTGAAAACATGTGATAATGGCTCGATCGAACTGCGCCAATTCTAGCAGCGCCAGCCGTCGATACAAGCACTCGACAGCGCGCTATCGAATCACCAGGCGGTGGCTGGCCACTACCATTCTGGGGGCAGCGTGCCGAACAAATCAGCGAGGACTCGCTTGTCCTTTTCGTAAAACTTGGCCAGCCGGGTGCGAACGTCGGGCGCAAACACCTGTGGCGCCGTGGTGTTTACCTTTTTATTGAGTGCACGCGCTGGCAATTCTATCGGGGGGATATCCAGAAACTGGCAAATGCGTCCCAGCCCGTCCTGTTTTTCGCGCATCACGTCTTCGTAAAAAAGGTAGAGAATATCCTCCGGGTCAAAGGACTGGTTAAGCTTGTCGATGACCGAGGGGTAATCCGACCGACTTGTAAATAAGTGTGTCTTTAGCAGTTTCAGGATCTTCGAATCTGACATGCCATCGATATCGATATTCCGATTCTGATGGTAATAGCGAAACGCGGACAGCGAGCGCTCCACCGGGTCCCGCATAATAAAAACAATTTTCAGTTGCCTGGCCAGCCGCTTGACCCCTTGCAGGTCACGCTTGTCCAGCAGGGCATACTCGGGTGTAAAGTCAGCGCAATACTCGCGATCACCGCGAAACTGGGACAGATACCACTGATCGTCCAGCATCGATTTCACCGCCTCGAGTGCCGCCTTTTCGGTCACCGGCAAGCGCTCCAGGAACAACTTTCGGGAGTAACCGAACTGGCGGGCTGTACCATTGAGGATTCGCATCGGTAACTGATTGGTCAGACCGGCGCGCATATCGAAATAGTGAACCTCCTTGTAGGGAGAAAACTCAATATGCGCACTTCGGGAGAGTACCTTGTGTAGCCAGCTGGTACCGGCCTTCTGGGCACCCACGCACAGTAAGAGTTTGTTGAGCATGCTCAGCGCTTTCCTAAAACGGACTGACTGTGGAGATCAAATAAGCGGAAAATCATAGCTTGGCAGAAATGGAATACCCTATGGGGTGCACACTGTAGCAAATCAACCGATCAATTGTTGAGCCAGATAGGCGAACCCGCGCCAGAAAAACAGGTCAAAGGATCGAATATGAGGCTTCCGCGTCTGCTAACATCGCTACCTGGTTGCCCGGCGTCTCCATAGAGGAATCGACATGCTCCGCACTCTTCTCATTCTATTAGCCATTCCAGTCATACTGATAGTGCTGGCGGCGCTGTTGGTACCGTTGCTGGTGGACAAGGACCAGTTGATAGCGACGGCGGCGAGCGCGCTGGAAAAGCAGACCGGCGCGACGCTTACGGTTGAGGGCGAAACCAGCCTCTCGGTATTCCCGACACTGGGGGTCACCCTGGGTGATGCCACCGTCACGGTACCCGGGGATACCCCGCAGACGCTTGAGGTCAGGTCGCTGGAAGTGGGCGTACAGCTACTGCCCCTGCTGTCCCGGAAGGTTGAGATCGGCACCCTGTCAATGGATGGCCTGAATGCGGCAGTACTGCTTCCTGCTGCCAGCGAGACAGAGCCGCGCCCAGATACCAGCACCATGAGTAATGAGCAGCTCGATGCGTTTTACGCGGCCCGCCGCGAGGCCCTTGGCGAGGGTGCCGAGATAAATCCGCAAACCGCGGTACTCGCGGCGCCGCTGGCGCTGAACGTCAGCAAGCTGTTGATAACCGACGCCCGATTCGAACTGACTGACCAGGCAACCGGGGACGTCACCCGAATCGAGCTCACCAGTCTGGACGCCCGCAATATAAACACCGAGGGTGAGGCGATGACGCTGGCAGCCAAGGTTCTAGCCCCCGAGGCAGTTGAGGATGCTACCGTGGACCTGGAGCTGGATGCGAACCTGATGCTCGACATGGGTAGTAACCAACTGACGCTCAAGGATTTACAGCTTGTAATCACGGGCGCTACGCCCGAAAGCCTGAGCCTGGCGGCCAGTGGTGACATTGATCTGGCAAAGCTGGCAGCTGATCTGCAGGTGACCATCGGCCTGGGTGAAACCGAGGGTAGCGGGAACATTGCCTATGCCAGCAGCACAAGCCCGCAGATCGACGCTCAACTGGAGTTCAACCTGCTCGACCCCGCCTTATTGACCCTTGCAGGGCCCGATGCTGCTGCCGCCGCCGCTGAGACTACTGAGTCTTCCACCGACAGCGACGCCCTGCCGCTGGATGTCCTGAGACAAATAGATACCAAGCTGGACCTGGTTATCGCCCAGGCGCGACTTGGTGAGTATTCAGCCGATAACCTCGCCATAAAGTTGCGCGCAGTCGATGGTGTGGTTGAGATAAGTCAGCTGAAGGGCAACACCCTGGGAGGCGACTTTGACTTACAGGCCACATTCAATGGCAAGTACAACCTGGCGACGCTCGCCAGTAGCGGGCAGGTATCGGGGGTCAATCTGGCACAGGCGGTGGCTCTGGCCGCGATTGAAGCCGAACTCACCGGGTCCGGCGGGCTGAGCTGGGATGTCACCAGCCAGGGCCGAACAATCAGCGGTCTCACGGAAGCGATCAAAGGCAAGGTTGAGCTTCAGCTCAGCGAGGCCAGCTACAATGACCAGCCCCTGACACTACAGACAGCGGGCGATGTGGACTTGGCCCGTCAGAAAGCCGACATGACGCTCACCTTCGGCCTGGCCGAGATGAAAGGTGATGGATCTGTTGTTTACGCGGGCAACCAGAGTCCGGAAATTGACGCCAGGTTGCACCTGAATGTGCTCGACCCTGCGCTGCTGGCCCTCGCGGGGCCCGATGCGGCCAGCGAAGTGGAACAGCCGACCGCGAGCGCCGGGGGAGAGGAAGAGCTGCTGCCGTTGGCAGCGCTGCGAGAAATCGATACCCACGCAGAGCTGAAGGTCGACAAGGCAATCCTTGATGCCCACACCATCAACGATCTACATCTGGAAGCAACGGCTAAAGACGGACTGATCAAAGTCACCACGCTTACCGGCGTCCTGCATCAGGGCAAGCTGAACGGTGGTGCCACTCTGGACGCCCGTGGCGACGTGGTACGCATGTCGAGTCGAGGCGGACTGCGCGGGCTGGATATACCGGAAGTGCTTACAGCCCTTGAAAGCGATCCAGTAATGACCGGCAATGCCTCCCTTACCTGGCAAATCAACAGCCGTGGCAATACAACTGACGACCTCATTGCCAACCTGAGGGGGCCGGCGAAGCTGACAACCTCTGGCGCGGTCCTTAAAGACGTGGGGATTGAAAAAATGCTGTGCCAGGCGGTGGCCCTGGTCAACCAGCAGAAGTTGTCAGGCCAGCTGTCTGAGGACAGCGTGTTCCAGGACCTGTCAATGGATATCGAAATGGGTGGCGGCAAAGCGCGACTGAAGCCACTGCGCGCTGACCTCGATGACATCAAGCTGCGCGGGACAGGGGTGCTCGACCTGCAGAGCGAGGATTTCAAGGCAGACTTTACCGCCAAGCTGGGCGCCGGCCTGGTTGAACTGGATCCAGCTTGCAGGATCAACGAGCGCTACGCAGCGGTTGACTGGCCAGTGGCCTGTAAAGGCAAGATAAGCGGCGACCCGGCAGATTGGTGTGGGGTGGATACTGGGAAAATCATCGAGGAAATGGCCACCTACGAAGCCAAGCGGAAGCTCCAGAAAGAGGCCGGAAAACTGCTTGATGGGCTGCTCAAGCGATAACAGTGAAGTTCCAGCTCAGTTGCGGCCCAGCCCACACTCGCCATCGGCGACACCGAGTAATTGCTCACTATTGCCGCTGGCCAACAGCCTGCCGAACTCATCGCGGCCAGCATCGTAGTCCTCGGGGCTTATCGCACCAGGTGGCAGCTCCTCTCGGTTGATCACGTTCCAGGCGAGCCACAGGTGGGTTCGGGACAAATCGGCGACGGGAAACTCCGCCAGACCTGCCACCACAAAGCCCTTACAGTAGCCGTAACGCACCTCCTTTTCTTCTTGCCACGGCCATTCAATAGCCTGTGCGGGCAGGGCAATAACTGCTGCCAGTATGGCGACGTTCATCCAACGGCTCATGCTGCACTCTCCTTAAAACAGATGGACTCTACACTAGCTTCTGTCGCCCTGTTTGCCAAGCCTAAGCCATTCGCTAAGTCGCCAGCCAGCCGCTAGACTCCAGCTATGCGCGAGAGAATCATGCTGGTAGCCAGCTTCATACTGGGCATCCTGATCTGGGTATCACCGGCGCCTGCAGGCCTGGCTGTACAAGCCTGGCAGCTGTTCGCAATTTTTATCGCCACCATTTTCGCTGTAGTCAGCGGTGGAGCCAGCGTATTGCTGGCGGCAATTCTCGCCCTGGTAGTGGCCGTTCTAAGTGGCACCCTGGAACCCACCGTGGCCTACGGCGGGTTTAGCGAGGGTTTCATCCTGCTCATCGTGGTCGCGTTCCTGGTTGGCCGCGGCGTGGTCAACTCTGGATTGGGTGCGCGCATAGGCTTTCTACTGGTGCGCAGCTTCGGCCGATCATCGCTGGGGTTGGCCTACAGCATGATTGCCACAGACGCACTGATTGCACCGGCATTCCCCAGTAACACGGCGCGCTCGGGCGTCTTGTTCCCTATCGTTTACTCGCTCGCAGAAAACAATGGATCACACCCCTGGGAGGCATCGCGTCACAGAATGGGTGCCTATCTTATGCTGTGCAGCATGGCGGGCCTGGGTCTCTCGTCGGCGCTCTGGCTGACGGCCATGGCGGCGAACCCGGTAGGCGTGGCGCTGGTGGCACGGCAGGGAGTGGAAATCACCTTTGCCAGCTGGTTGCTCGCCTCCAGCGTACCAACGCTCAGCGCCATGGTGATCGTGCCATGGTGCCTGTACAAATGGTTCCCACCGGAACTGAAGCAAACACCAGAAGCCCCACAGGCAGCGGCGGCCAAGCTGAAAGAACTGGGGCCCATGTCGGCACGCGAATGGATCACGCTGGCAACCTTCGGGACCATGGTCCTGGGGTGGGCTCTGTCGACGCCCTTGGGTCTCGATGCCACCGCCATAGCCTTCCTGGGCCTCGCGGTCATGATGATTTCAGGCATCTTCACCCTGGCGGACATCAAGCGCTCCGGGGACGCACTGGAGACCCTCATCTGGTTCGCTATCCTGTTCACCCTCAGCAGCGAACTCGACCGATTAGGATTTATGCAATTTCTGGGAGATTTGCTGGGGGGCTACGTCGACGGTCTCAGCTGGCCGCTGACCTATCTTCTGTTGACCCTGTTATATGTCCTGTTGCACTACCTGTTCGTCAGTCAGACGGCTCATCTGCTGGCCTTATTCGGGGTTTTTATCGGCATTTCACAACCTGAGGTGCCCCTGCCACTGATGGCGATGATGCTGTTACTGGCGACCAACTTCTTTTCGGTCCTCACCCCGCAGGCGTCCAGCTGCAATGTCATTTTCGTGGGCAGCGGCTATCTGACCGGCTCGGAGGTGTATCGCTATGGCGGTCTCACCACCCTACTCTGCCTGGCCATCTACCTGTTGTTGGGTACGCCCTGGATACTCTGGGTATTTTCGGTGCTCACCTAGTTAAGGACGCGATAGCCGCGACCGCGGAGGCAGTTTTTGACCACCTGCACCTCGTCCCGCTCACCCTCAGAGATTCCCCTGGCGCCACCGGAGACAGCACCCGCACCGGCGCCGCGCTGCGCACTGCGACTATCGCCCACGGCCGCCCCGATCAGGCCGCCCACCACCGCACCCGAGGCTGCACCCTTGGCTGCTTTCTCCCCGGTTTTAACCTGCTCAGAGTAGACCCGGCACTGGGCCAGGTCTTCTTCGTAGCGGGCTTTATCAACACCGCGGTCATCGATAATGATCTCGTCGGTTGTGGTACAGGCCGCAGACAACAACAATGCCGGCAAAACTATCAGGCGCTTCATGGCGCTACCTCCGGTGGGGCCAGAGCGACGTACCTGGGTATCAACACACCCTCAGCCGTCGCTAAACGCAGCCTTTCACTCATTGTCATCATCACGCCCGCGGTGTCCGTGACCTTTTCGTGGATGATCCTGGCGCCACTCTTGCATCTGTGCCCGCTGGTCATCGCTTAACACTGCCCTGGCATCCTCGCGACTACCACCACTTTCACGAATTTCACGCATCTGCTGTATCTGCTCGTCACTCACGCCAAAATTCTGCTGCATAAAGGTGATTCGCTCCTCCCTGTTTTTACCACCAGAGCCACCCCGGGGGTTTTCCTGTCGGTACTGATCTATCTGGGAACGCTGATCTTCGCTGAGGATCGCACGCGCATCCTCGCGACTACCACCACTTTCACGAATTTCACGCATCTGCTGCAACTGCTCATCGGTTACACCAAATCGTTCCTGCAGGTGGGCGGCATGGGCGCCTCCGCCGCGCTTGCCAGCCCCCTGGCCATAGCCTTCAGCGAGGACCAGTGGCGCCGCAGTGAGGGCGGCGATAACAACAGCGATCTTGAAATTTTTCATGTCTTGCTCCTTTCATTTGCTTATCAGACACGAAGAATTTGACCAGAGTGGCAGGTAAACGTGCGTAGCTTTCCCGTTAAGAAATGTTAAGCCTGCGGCAGGGCTGACCCCGGCGAAATCAGGAGCGCCGGGGCGAAGCTCAGGCCACAGCCTCAATCCTGGCGGGGACAAACTTATGGTGTGGTGTGCCGGCGAAGGGATCGCAATCGCTCAGGGAGGTGAGCTCATTGGGTGCGACACCGGTTCGAGTGCCATCTTCATTATCCAGCCCAAAACCATTCGGCAAAGAGACATGCCCAGCTTGCATCCTGGCGTTAACCTCCACTGGTGCTAATGCCGTACCGACCCTCGTGGTAATGCGCGCCTGGTCACCACTGGCAATACCCAGTCTTTCGGCATCGTCTGGGCACATGCGCAATGCACCAGCCGCATCCTTTCTGCGCCAACTGGCGTCTCGGTAGATCGTGTTCGCGGAATAGTCGCGCCTTTCCCCAGCCATCAGAACGAAGGGGAACTCCTCGCTGATCGGTAAGCGCGGGCCCTGCGACAACACTTCCAGCTCACTGAGCATCTCTGGTAGATCCAGCCGGATGCGGCCGTCATTGCCCAGGCGTTTCCAGATGCTGTCATAGTCGTCACGGGAGAACACAATGCCTGAATGGCCACTGATCATGGCGTCAAACAGTGCATCTCCCTGGGCCAATGGATCACCATCAAAACCCGCGCGTCGCAGCGATTCGCTCTCGCGCATGGCAAAGCCCAGAGCAACGGGCCACAGCACTGCCGCCGCAGCGGCACCCTCGGGCAGTGCCGGACCCAGGGTCCGATACAGCACAACAGGAGCCAAGTTGGAAAGGGTCGAGTCCTCGCCCATCGCCTGCAGGAAGCGATCGCGGTAAGCCTCCCGTCCACCCTGCGCCAGTGCCGCCTCAAGCTCGTCACAGAGCGCTTTGGGCATCGCGCCCATCGCCTCGACAAGCCTGGCATGGATTTCAGCTTCCGGAAGTGTATCCCCCAATGGTTCAAACAAGGGCTTTCGCAAGTGAAAATAATTCTCGGGGAATTCGAAGTTAAAGAATGTCGCCTCCCACTTTTCGTACTGGGTAGCGGCCGGCAGGATGTAGTCCGCGTGTCTCGCCGTTTCGGTCATAGCAATATCAATCACTACCACTGTATCGAGGCTGTCCAGGGCTTCGCGCATCCTGTCTGAATCAGCAAGCGAATGAACCGGGTTGGCCGCCTCCACAAACATCGCGCGGTAACGGTCGGGGTGATCCGTGAGAATTTCATCGGCGATGACATTACAGGGCACCAGGCCGCTAATGATCGGTGCACCGACCACCGGACTCTTGCGCGACGAGCGCCCACTGCCCCCTATATTTTGCAGGTGCGCCCCCAGGTACTGTCCCCCGCGGTTACCAAACTGACCTACCAGCACCCACATCAACTTTTCGAGATAGCTGACCAGAGTCGAATGCTGATTCATCTGGATGCCCAGGTCCTCGAACATGGCGGCGCCATCGGCATCAACGATCACGTCAATGGCCTGGCGAACTTGTGCCTCGGGGACGCCGGCGTGGGCGCAATATTCTGCAACAGGTACATCGGCGAAGGCGGCCAGGACTGCCTCCAGTCCGGAGCTGTGCTCCGCCAGCCAATCGGCCTTGTAGCGAAATTCCTGAACCAGCATGGCCACCATGGCAGATAAGAGCCAGGCATCGGTACCCGGTTTGACCTGCAGGTGAATATCAGCGAGCTTCGCGGTTTCCGATACCACGGGATCAATGACAATCATGGTGCGATCCGGGTCCTTGCTGAATTCTTTCAGCCAGGCTCTCGCACGTGGCACTCCGTGTGAGTGCCAGGGGTTTTTGCCCAGAAAGATAGCCACCTGACAATGTTCGAAATCTCCGCGAACGTGACCTCCAAACATCTGGCCATTGATCCAGAATTCGCCGGTTTTCTCCTGCGCCAGCGCATTGGAGCGATAGGTACTGCCCAGGACAGAGCGGATTGCGGTGGCGTAGCCTCCGGGCAGATGGTTGCCCTGCCCGCCGCCGCCATAATAAAAAATCTTGTCGCCCCCGTGCTCGTCCCGCACCGCCAACAGCCGTTGGCTGACTTCGGCAACCGCCGTATCCCAGTCAATCTCCTCAAAGCTGCCATCGGCCCGGCGCCGCAGCGGCGAGGTTATACGGTCCTTACCGTTCTGGTAGTAATTGAGGCCAGAGGCTTTCTGGCACAGGTAGCCCTGGGAAGCGGGATGATCCTCATCGCCTCGAATCCGGACGATTTCACGGTCGTTGTCGCCGCCTAGCTGAACCTTGATGCCACAATTGCATTCACAAAGAATACAGGCGCTGGTCTGCCAATCTGACATGGTTTACCTCCCCAAGGGACACATGAAGCTCCCAGCATATCTAATGAGTTCTATATTGCAACCTATTCGCAATACAGCGCTCCCACTGCCAGGTAACAACCCTACTATAGGCCACAGCACACGGTTCAGCCTCGCAGCCGACATCTGCCGCCTTCGTTTAGGGGCCGTGCTGGGGTAATCTGGCCCAAATGCCGGGAGCTCTTAAATGCTTGGACTCATTTACAGCGGACTGTTATTGCTGGTTCTTGGCGGACTGCTAGGCGGGTTGATGGCCTGGCGGACCCGTGAGCGGGTCGCCCGCCTGGAGCGGACCGTTAAGCATCTGCAGCAGCGTCTCGAGCAACCCGGCGTCAGTACCGCGGGCGCCACTGACGCATCAAGAGAATTCGCACCTACTGCTCAAGCAGCATCGAAATCCCGGGAAAACATACCCGACAAGCAAACTCAGCAAGCCACTGGGGAGCAGCCACCGAAGTCCTCCACCATCGGTCAATTGATCGCCCAGTTCCGAGCCAACTGGATGATCTGGTTGGGCGGCCTTTGTATTGCGCTGGCCGGGATCTTCCTGGTGAAGTACAGCATCGACGCAGGACTGCTTGGCCCTTCCGCGAGAATCGTATTCGCCTGCGCCCTTGGGGTTGGATTGCACGCCATCGCAGAATGGCTGCGCCGGCGCACCGGCGAGAGCCACCCCTCCTTCGCCGCACTTGCGGGCGGCGCCAGCATAACGCTGTACGCAGCCATGCTCGCCGCGCTTCACCTGTACGAGTTACTGGCACCCGGAACAGTGTTTTTGCTGCTGGCGTTCATCGCCCTCGCCACCATGGCCATGGCGCTGTTACATGGCCCGGTACTGGCCATTATCGGGCTACTAGGCGCCTACACAGTACCGATCCTGGTAGCGAACGAGGAAGGAGATATTGTCAGCGCGCTGATCTACGTCTCCATTATCAGCGCCGCCGCCCTGCTCCTTCTCAGGCAGGTTTACCGCCCCTGGCTCTGGTATGGCGTGCTCGCCGGCGCACTCGGTTGGTGGCTGATTTCCTTTGGCAGTCTGGAAGCAGAGACTGTGCGCGGTTACTACCTGGCCGTCCTGGCCTATGGCCTGCTGGCCATACCCTGCAAGGACTGGTTGCTCGCGGACTCCTCGGTCGCTCACCCTGCCAGCGGCCCGGTGAGGCTGGCGATCTTACGATCTAATACGATCAGCGTGTCTTTGCTGGCCCTGTCGGTATTGCTCGTCATTGGCGCTGCAGCAATCTCTATTGCCCACGATGGATTCTCCCGGGCAGCACTGTGGTATTGGGCGCCACTGGTGGCGATAACCCTGCTGGCAACACGGGCCCACCCGGCACTGGCCGCACTCCCGTGGGTTTCGCTAATCAGCCAGTGGTTCGCCTGGCTGTACAGCGTGTTGGAGTTCAGTCACGGCCAGTGGCAGCTCCAGGCACTAGCCAGTGACGTGGGGCGTGACTTTCTCTGGTTCGCTTTTGCGATGAGCGTGCTGTACAGCGGTACCACACTATGGCTTGGCCGAGGTCAACCCTACGACAACCTGCGCGGCTCAATGGTTGCTCTTGCACCCGTCTGTTGGCTGGCGCTGGCCTATCTCCTGGTGACCGATCTATCAGGCATCTGGCAGTGGAGCCTGGTCAGCCTGGCGCTGGGCCTGGTGTACGCGATCCTCTCCCAGCGACGCCTAAGCCACAGTCCGCAAGGTCCTGATGCAATCTGGCTGATACTCGCCGCACACCTGGCCTATACACTCGCGGTGGCCATGTTTTTCAGGGAGGCGACACTGACCCTGGCATTGGCAGCGCAACTCATTTCGCTGGCATGGCTTACGCGTCGATTCGACGTTAACAATCTGGATTGGCTGGTAAAAGGCGTACTCGCCCTGATCGTTACCCGCCTGACGCTGAACCCCTGGCTGCTCAGTTACCCAACGGATCTGCACTGGTCGCTATGGACCTACGGGGGTGCCGCCGCCTGTACCCTGGCAGCCTCACGTATGACCGAGCCGGCGAGCCGGCTCAAGCCTTGGCTGGAAGCCGTTGCTCTACAGCTCTTCGTGTTATTTGTCGCGGCAGAAACACGCTACCAACTGTACGATGGCGAGATATTCAGGCCTGAATATTCCCTGACAGAGGCAGCCATTAACACGGCTCTTTGGGCCGGCCTGGGGCTTGTGTATTTCTATCGAGCACAAATCAGCGAATACCTGAATCCTCTCTACACCCGCCTGTCGCAGGTCCTGATGGCCATGGCCATGCTCAACTACCTGCTGGTTCTGACGGCGCTGAACCCACTATGGGATGCGGGGGACAGCGTCGGCCAAAGGCCGATTGCCAACCTGTTGTTACTGGCCTATGGCGTACCACCAGCAATCGCCCTGCTGGCTTCACGCATACCCGGTCTGTCTTACCGGCGAATTGCGGCACTGGTGGCCGCCGCTGGAGGCCTGATCTTTGTCTCACTGGAAATACGTCACCTATGGCAAGGCCGACTTGATATAGACCTACCGACCTCAGAAGGTGAGCTCTATACCTATTCTGCCGTCTGGCTGGTGCTGGCCGTGGCTGCGATCCTGATCGCCAGCCGCAGGAGGATGACCACGGCTTACAAAGGCGGTATGGCCCTGCTGATGGTCGTGATCGCCAAGCTGTTCCTGGTGGATATGGCCGGACTGGAGGGACTGCTGAGAGTCGCTTCGTTCATGGGCCTGGGACTTTCCCTGCTGGCGCTGGCCTACCTGTACCAGCGCATCAGCACCGGTAACGAGAACCCGCCCGGGGAAAGTAGATCAGGCGGCGCGTAACGCCCTGCCCAGGGGCTTGCTACCCAGGGTCTCGGTGAAATCCCCGCCCTGCCATACCGGCTCGCCATTGATCCAGACGTGACTGACAATGCCCTCGGGGCGGTTGACCATCTGCTGATGCTGGAACAGCTCTCGGTACTCCAGTTCGCGGGTATCGTTAGTGTCCCACGATTTCAGCGCCTCGGGATTCAGCAACACCACGTCCGCCTGGGCACCGATATCCAGACTGCCAACATCCAGCCCGAAAAACTTCGCCGGCTCAGAGGTGAGGCGACGCACCATCGTGCTGACCGTATCCAGCCCCTGCTCCTGTGCCAGTTTCAGGGACATCAGGTTGGCGTCGAAAAAGGCCATGTTGGTGATGTGGGCTCCCGAATCGTTAAAGCCTGGCAAGGCATTTTCATGCAGCAAGAACCCCAGTGTCGCCCGGTTTGCCTCGTTGCCGATATCGGCCCAGAACCGGAAGGACTTGTCGTAGGTACGCATCATGTGGAGCATGAATTCGGCGTCATCGCGAAGCGGCCGCGGGAAAAGGTCGAAAGCCTCACGCTCGGCATCAGAGCGCGCCTGGTCCGCAGCACCGCGCTGGTAACGCACTACCCGATCAAACACCTGCTGCATGTTTTCACCGTCCCACTCGGACACGGGGGCGCCATCGAATACCAGCATGTGCAGGTCACGCACTACCAGCTTGTCCGGTAATCCCATTTTGGCCTTGAACGTCGCCAGGTTGTTGCCAACGCGACCGTACTGCCACTCGCGCCTGAATTCTTCAACAAACGCGGGATCATTAAGCAATGCCAAACGCCCTTCTGCGTCATCGTATTCCTTGGCGATCAAACGGCACGTGGTCTCCAGTTCTTCATACAAGGGACTGACGATCCCGTCCGACCAGACCCGGAAATTAGTACCCAACGCCTGGAAATGGATATTGCCCTTGAACAGCCAGCTGTTCATCAATGCCGCAAACTTCAGGAACACCCCGGTAGTTTTTGGGGCCAGCACAAATTCCATCACCGACAGGGCAGACGTCTTCAGGCTCTTGCCAAACAGGCGCCCACTGGTCAGGGCAAAATACATAAATGCCTTGGCACGATTTTCAATAATAGGTGTGGTCTGCCACACACGGTCACGATCACGGACCACCTTCAGCAAGCGCTTGAGTTCGCCGAAGCTGGCGAACTGGGTAGGAATCCGCTTGTCCGTATTGGGGTCATTTGACAGGTAATGGAAGGGAAGACCGTCGGTGCTCATACCGAGATAGCCCTGGTCCATGGCATCGCTCAGCAGCGATTCCATTTTCTGCAGCTCCTGCTCGGTTGGTTCGCGACTGATGCTATTTTGCAGGCCCATGGCCTCAACCCGCAACATGGAATGGGGCACAAAGGCGCCAACATTGGGACCCAGCGGAATATTGTCAAAGTGCGCCATGTAATCGCCGGTGTTATCCCATTCGATCACATCCACACATTTGTTCAGAACCGACTTGGGAATGTTCTCCACCCGGGTGAAACAATCCACGATGGGGTTCTGCTCACCCTCCAGCTGTTTGCCGAAGCAGGTACCGAGACTGCAATTACCCACAAGCACCGTGGTGGTCCCGTGACGAACTACCTCAGGCAGGCGCGGATCCAGGTCGACCTCCAGGTCAAGGTGCGTATGTATGTCGAGAAGGCCCGGCATCAACCATTGGCCCTCGGCATCTATCACGGTCGCGGCCTGGGTTTTGGGTAAGGCGGCACCCCTGGCAGCGATTCGGCCATTCTTGATCGCAATATCGACCTGCTCCGGCTTGCCACCGGTCCCGTCAAACACCAGGCCGTTCTGGATAATCGTATCCCATGCTTTTCTTGTCGCCATTTGTCACTCCTCGATTGAACCGGGGCATAGTCTGACACTACCACCCCGAGGTCAAGACACCTCATTTAGCATAGTCCGTGTGCACTGAATTGCCGTAAACTGACCAAGGAGTCTGGCCGCGTGAGGCCAGACAGACACTCGACAATGAGCGACACATGAACACAGCCCCGGCAATCCCCTTTGACAACAGCTATGCAAGGCTTCCCGAGCAGTTTTTCAGCAGGCAGGAACCCACTCCCGTATCTCGCCCGGGCCCCATCAGAGTGAACAGTGACCTCGCCAGTGCGCTGGGCATAGACCCGGACTGGCTAGCCTCTCCCGAGGGCGTCGAAGTCATCGCCGGTAACCGGGTACCTGAGGGATCCGAGCCCATAGCCACGGTATACGCCGGGCACCAGTTCGGCAGCTACAATCCGCAACTGGGGGATGGTCGGGCTATCCTGCTGGGTGAAGTAGTGGGCCTCGATGGCAAACGCTACGACATCCAGTTAAAGGGCTCCGGGCCGACACCCTATTCCCGAGGTGGCGATGGCAGGGCACCGCTGGGGCCTGTCATCAGGGAGTACGTAGTCAGTGAAGCCATGTTCGCACTGGGCGTACCCACAACCCGTGCGCTGGCAGCGGTCACCACCGGAGAGACCGTCGCCCGGCAACAGTTCGAACCGGGCGCCGTCCTGGCAAGGGTGGCCGCCAGCCATATTCGCATCGGTACCTTCCAGTTCTTCGCTGCGCGCCAGGATCACGATGCACTGTTACTGCTTGTCGACCATGTGCTGGAACGTCATTACCCTGGGCAACTAACGGCAGAGAATCGGCCCCTGGCGTTGCTGCAGTCCGTGATTACAGCGCAGGCGCATTTACTTGCCCGCTGGCAGTTACTGGGTTTCATCCACGGCGTGATGAATACCGACAACATGCTGTTGTCTGGTGAGACGGTTGATTACGGCCCCTGCGCTTTTATGGATGGCTTTCACCCTGAAACGGTGTACAGCTCTATCGATCATGGCGGTCGCTACGCCTATCGCAACCAGCCGGGAATCGGCCACTGGAACCTGACCTGCCTGGCCCAGACCTTACTGCCCTTAATCGACAGCGATACAGACAAGGCTTTGGCCCAAGCCCAGGAGGCTGTCGACAGCTTCCCGGAGCAGTTCATGGATGCACACAGCGATGGCCTCGCCCGGAAGCTGGGTCTGTCATCACTCAGGGCAGACGACACACCGCTGGTTGAGGACCTGTTCACCCTGATGGCCGAGGAGAAAGCAGACTTCACCTTAACCTTCAGGCACCTGGCAGACCTCGCCAATCCGGACTCTGCCGAAACCCCGGTCAGTGGAATTTACAGCCCAACAGATGCGCTGGCGGAGTGGTGTGAGCGCTGGCAGGACAGACTTCGCGAAACAGCCACCGGCACCGGCGAACACCGCTCCGCAATGTACCGGGCCAACCCGGTATATATCCCGCGCAATCACCTGGTTGAGGCCGCCATCCGGGCCGCGGTAGACGAAGGTGACCTGGCACCGTTTCACGCACTGGTTGACCGCCTGGGCCGCCCCTTCGAGTACGAAGCATCAGACAGTTATTATGCCCTGCCGCCAAGAGCCGATGAGGAAGTTAAGGAAACCTTCTGCGGTACCTGAGGCAGGCACAGCAGACAAATTCGGTTTTCGTGGATCGCGCACAGGCAGGCCGCAATTGTCGACAAAGGTCGAAGGCCCGTATAATTGCGCCATGCTTTGCTCACCAGCCTGGCCCCAACCCCGAGTGATCTCTTGAACGTCGAATTCTTTGGTAAAACCCTGTCCGGCCCCTTTACGGTTCCCTCGGGTATCGTAACCACAGCGACGCCGATCATGCAGTATGTCTTCGACCACATGCCGCAGGTAGGCGTGATGACAACCAAGAGTATTGGCCTGGAGCCACGTGCCGGTTACCGAGAGCCTGTTCTCAGCCAGTATGCCCCCGGTTGTTTTGTCAACGCGGTTGGCCTGACCAATCCCGGGGCCAGGGAGTCGCTGGAGCTCCTCTCTGCCCTGCAGGTTCCCGAGGATCGATTTTTGCTGACATCAATATTCGGGGGCAGTATCGAGGAGTTCGTCGAGGTTGCCCGCATTCTCGCACCGGTATCTGATGGTCTTGAGCTCAACCTGTCCTGCCCACATGCTCGCGGCTATGGCATGGCCATGGGCCAGGACCCCGAACTGGTCTGGGAGATCGTCCATGCAGTGAAGGCGGTGGTAGATATCCCGGTGATACCGAAACTCACACCCAATACCCCGAGTATTGGAGAAATCGCCAAGGCGGCCCAGGAAGCGGGCGCCGACGGTTTCTGCGCCATCAATACAGTGGGACCGGGCTACACCTCGGCCCACGGGCAACCCGTGCTGAGCAACGGTGCAGGCGGCATGTCGGGAAAAGGCGTGCTGCCCATAGCCCTGAAGTGCATTCGCGAAGTTGCCGCGGTCAGCGACCTGCCCATTATCGGTTGCGGTGGCGTAAGCAGCGCGGCCGACGTGAACGCCTGCTTTGATGCCGGTGCCAGCGTAGTCGGTGTAGGCTCGGCCCTGATCGGCATGACGACTGACGAAATTTCCGACTACTTTGTCGCGCTGGAACAGGATCTACAGGCCGATAAACAACGCGCCGAGTCCCTGGTACGCTATGACGTCGACATGGACTATCGTCCAGTGACCCTGGTCGAGAACAAACGCGTCTGCGAAGACATCACAATCCTCACTTTCGATCGCAAGATCAACATACAGCCGGGCGAATTTATCTTTCTCTGGCTACCGGGCATCGGCGAAAAACCGTTTTCCGCGCTCACCGACGACCCGTTTTCCCTGGTGGTCATCGACGTGGGTGTCTTCACCCATGCATTGATGGATCTTCCCGTGGGGACCGAGGCCTACGTGCGAGGCCCTCACGGGATACCTGTCTCACCCGGCGATGATGCCCGCATTATGGCGGTAGCGGGAGGAACCGGTCTGGCCGCGGTATACCAGCTTGCGCGCGACTTCGGCAATGCCGAGGTGTTCACCGGCGCGCGCACCGCAGAGCGGCTGTACTACCTGGAAGAGTGTCAACAGATCGCCGATGTCCACGTGGCGACCGACGATGGTAGTGCCGGCTTTCACGGTCTGGTTACGGAGCTATTGCGAGACCGGCTGCAGCAATTGAGTAAAGAAGAACTCGCGAGCCTGGTGTTCTACAACTGCGGGCCTGAGCCCATGGTACACGCCGCCGTTGCCGTGCAGCGAGAGTTCTGCGAAGACCACCAGATTTTCAGCGCCATCGATTATCTCACCAAGTGTGGGGTGGGCATCTGTGGCGCCTGCGCGGCGCCTGACGGCCGCAG
>CAZPVJ010000164.1:0-9291 GCA_964590005.1 uncultured Alteromonadaceae bacterium
TCCGCCTGGATATCGATACCCAGGCGAGTGAAGCGGGTATGGCCACCGCGAGGCACCGCGTTCAGGTAAATCATGATAGACCAGGCGCGCTGCCCCCCTCGCGACATCTGTTCCTCGTAGTAATCGGTATCCGGGTGCCAGAAGTCCTCGTGGGTCTTGTACTCTTCGCCCACATCGTAGCGCACCACCTGTAGCGCCTCCTGGTTCGCCCGGGGCAGCCCCGTGATCTGGTCGACCATGGACTCTATCTTGGCAATCAACTCCGGCAGCGCATCCGGGTACAACCAGGTACTGCTGCTGGTGCGATAACCCTCTTTCTGGGCACCCAGCACGCTGGATCTCTCCAACTGCCCGGAAGCCACGTCGATGATCGATTGACACTCCCGTGGGGAGAGGAAAGATGGGTAGGTAAATATAAAGTCATTCTGCTGCTCAAACTTTTCCGGCAGCAAATCGTGTTCCGCCATGGGTCGGCCCCCTTGCACCCGGGTAACAGGCTTTACCCGTATTAGCTTAACAGACAATACGGCTGCAGCGACTACCTTTATATGGGGAGCGGAATGAACACGCGGGACGCCGTGTGCACCACTGTATTTACCTGCCGGTCGGTGGCATCACCCGCGATCCGGGCCATCATCTCCTGCAACACGATCAGTTTGCCAAACAACCTTTCGAAACTGAGATTATCCACGACGCCCTTGTATTCACTGGTTACCAGGAAAGGTTCTCCATTTTCTCGACGGGAGTTCTTCAAACGCCAGACCAGGACATCAACGTTATGGGCACTGGCGAGTAGTTTGTCGCCTTCGAGACTATCGAACATAAAGAACTCCGGATTGTAGCCGTAAGCGTTCCGCAACATGCCACCGAGACCCACAACGAGTGCAAATACCCTGTCGCCCTCAAAGTAGGGATTGAATACCAGTTCAAGTGCTTCGACTTCCTGGCGATAGGACAGCTCTTTAAAGCTCAGTTCTTCACGGTTCTCGCGGAGCTGAGCCAATCGTCCATCGATAGTCATGCCCGCCGTCTTACGCAACTCCTGCGGGTTCCGTTTGTACAGCTTTACGGTCAGCTCCCTGACCAGGCGGCGAGACTCGGCAATAAACTCATCAGCAACCAGGTCGACGTCGGACTTGGCCAGGTTTTTTATTTCGTAACCACCACAGCCCGACAGCAGGAAAGTGAGTAAGATGACAACAAGGAGGCGCATACTCACAGTGTACAAAATACCTCTTGTGGTGACTAACCCACTACGTTCATTGACAAGCCGACTACTGATGGCATGGGTTCTGTCGACCCTGTCCTTGGCTGGCGCGGCCCAGGGACCACGAGAGATCAATCTCGTGAACGCCCTGGAGGAACTGCGTGCTGGTAACAATGTCGCAGCCTTTGGAGTCGTGTTAATCCAGGACGACCAGGTGGCACTCATGGCGACACGTGGTTTGGCCGACCGAGACTCGGGGCGGGAAATAAGCAATGATGCAATATTCAGGATCGGGTCGATCAGTAAGTTATTCACCGGTCTCCTCGCCGCCCACCTCGAGCAAGAGGGGCAGTTCAGTCTGGATGAACCCGTGCGGCACTGGCCCGTCACGGATACCTATCGCAATCGCTGGCTTGAATCAGATCCGATAACAACGGCCCAGCTACTTGAGCACACCGCGGGTTTTACCGACCTCAGCCAGCCCGAGTGGGACTACTCAGACCCGGGCCAACGACCACTCAAGGAGACGCTTCGTCTCTACCCGGCCGCGCGCACAACACAGTGGCGACCGGGTCAGCATTACTCCTACACCAATGCGGGAGCCGGCGTGGCCGGTCATGTCATGGAACTCGTCACCGGGCAAGCCTTCGAAGCATTGCTAAAGGACCGCGTGCTGGAGCCACTGGGATTGTCGTCCACCAGCGTCTTGCCCCCCAGCCCGGATAAACTGCCAACCGGCTATGACCGGGACGGCAACTCACCCATACCTTACTGGCACCAGATCTTCAGGCCCGCGGCAGGGATAAACAGTACGCTTGCTGATATGGCGCGCCTGCTGAGACTCCTCATCAATCGTGGCGAAATCGACGGTGAGCGAATCTTTAAGCGGGAAACCATAACCAGGACCGAAACACCCACCACCTCGCTGGCAGCACGAAACGGACTCAGGCATGGCTACGGCCTGGGTAACTACAGCTGGCATCGCAGTGGCACCGAGTTTCGCGGTCACGGTGGCGATGCCGATGGCTACCTGTCCAGGCTGGGTTATACGCGCAGTAACAACAGCGGCTACTTTGTGGCCATCACGGCCTTTCAACCAGAAACCCTCAAGCAAATGACCATAGCGATAGAAACCCACCTGATCAAGGGGATAAAGCCACCGGAGGTGCCGGTGCAATCAGCCGAGCCACTCGAGTCACGCGAGATGCTGTGCGGCGACTACCGCCGAGTGACTTTCCGGTTTACACCGATCGCACAGCAGGCCGAAGAGCCGGAAATGCGGATATTCACGACCTCAGGCAGGCTGCACTATCAGCTGCACGACAAGCGAGCCATCCAACTGATACCGGTTGCGCCCTATCTGTTTCGCCGTCAGAAACAGGGCTGGCCAGGGGTTTTCATAGGACCCGCAGAAGATGGCGAAACCTACTTCCAGAGCGGATCGGATAATTTTATTCGCCTACCCGTTAGGGCATCTGACGGAGAATCAGCGTGTTCCCGCGCTGGGTGAACTCGATGTGCCGGAGAAAAGACATGCCCAGCAGCACCTGCTCCGAGGTAAGTCCGGGGGTAATACCGGCACGCACATTTCGCAATTGAATATCTCCAACGCTGACTGAGTCCAGTACCGCCGCATAGCTGGTTGCCACTCCGTTTGCGGTGCGCGTTGGGAAAGGCTGGCCGCGGGGTATACCGATTCGGCTCGCCACGGATGCGGGAATGGCGACTCCCGTTGCGCCAGTATCGAGCATGAATACCACGGGCTGGCCATTGATTGCCCCAGACGCCACGTAATGGCCGGCACGATTTCGCTGCAGTACCACCTCGCGCACGCCATCCTGGTTATACTGCGTGGCCACCGATTGATTGGGGTTTTCGCGCTTGCCCAACAAGTCGTTGAAGAAAAAAACCAGTAAAACCATAAAAATGAGCCAGGCGATCGCCTGCATGATGCTTCCCATACGCTTATGCTGGTGTGGTTGCTCAGACACCGCTAGATCACTCACTCATTCCTGGCGCAGAATCATAAAGACGGAAGCGGCTCGGGGAAATCAGGCGCACGCTGCTTCTGCTGCGTTCGCCACAGCTCGGCATAATGGCCATCACGCGCCAGCAAGTTGACGTGGTCGCCCTGCTCGACCACCCTGCCCTCATGGAGAACAAGGATCTGGTCGGCGTCCACCACCGTGGACAGGCGATGGGCAATGGCGAGGCTGGTATGCCGCTGTGCCAGTTCTGCCAGTGAGTTCAGGATTGCACGCTCAGACCTGCTGTCCAGGGAGGAGGTAGCCTCGTCAAAGACCAGGATCGGTGAATTTTTCAGGATGGTCCGCGCTATCGAAACCCGCTGCTTTTCACCGCCAGATAACTTTAACCCTCGTTCACCGACCAAGGTCTCATGACCCTTGGGTAAACTCGCCACAAACTCCGCCAGGTGCGCCGTCCGTATAGCCTCCTCAACCTCCTCGTCGGTCGCATCCGGACGCCCATACCGGACATTTTCAAACAAGCTGTCGTTGAACAGCACCGTGTCCTGCGGGACGATGCCTATGGAACGGCGCAAGGACTCTCGGGTTACGTCCCTTACGTCCTGGTCACCTACCAGAATCTGACCTGCCTGAGGATCGTAGAAACGAAACAGCAGTTTAACCAGCGTCGATTTACCCGCGCCACTGGCACCCACCACCGCAACCTTCTGACCGGCCGAAATCCTGAAGCTGACGCCCTTCAAAATGGTCCGGTCAGGCTGATAGCCAAATTCTACATCGCGAAACTCTATACAGGGGTCAACAACAACCAAATCCTGGGCATCGGGCTTATCAACCACGGTAGGTTGCAAGGCCAACAAGTCGAACATGTTCTCGATATTGGCCATCGAGCCCTTGATTTCCCGATAGACAAAGCCCAGAAAGCCCAGGGGCATGAACAACTGGATCATGAACTGATTGATCAGGACAAAATCGCCGAGACCCAGGCTACCCTCTCGAACCTGCCAGGCTGCCATGCCAATCATCAGCGTCTGGGCAACAGCAATGATCAGCGCCTGTCCACCATTGAGGGTAAACAACGACAAGCGATTTTTTCGACGGGCCTTTTCCCAAACAGCAAGGGAGTCATCGTAGCGGCGAGCCTCGAATCCCTCATTGGTAAAATACTTGACCGTCTCGAAGTTCAGCAGGCTATCTACCGCGCGGGTATTACTGCTTGAGTCCGCGGCGTTCATCTCGCGTACATACTGTGTTCGCCACTCGGTCGCCCTTACCGAGAACAGCCCATAGGCAAGCACTGCAATGATGACTGTCAGCGCGAAGGAGGGTCCGTAGTTGAA
Source organism: uncultured Alteromonadaceae bacterium (assembly GCA_964590005.1). GTDB lineage: Bacteria > Pseudomonadota > Gammaproteobacteria > Pseudomonadales > Halieaceae > CALJFL01. The sequence continues at coordinate 4,536 of CAZPVJ010000164.1, forward strand.
CAGCAGGATGCCGGCAACCATCGCTATCTCAAACAAGGTCGGCACAATATTGAACACAAAAAATCGCATCAGGAAACTGATGCCCGTCGTCCCGCGCTCAATATCCCGCGCAAGGCCACCAGTTTGACGATTAAGGTGATACTCGAGATCCAGGGAATGAACGTGCTGAAAAACCTTCAAGCCTATCCTGCGCATGGCCCTCTCGGTAACCCTGCCAAACACGGTGTCACGTAATTCTCCAAAGAAAACATTGGCGAACCGGGCGGCACCGTAGGCCAGCACCAGGCCCAGCAACAACACCGGCGCAGTTGCTGCCACGGTATCCAGCCCCAGGTTGTCGACGAGATGTTTGAGCAGGAAAGGAATTGCGAGAATGGCAGCCTTGGCCATAAGCAGGCAGGCCAAGGCCACGCCGACGCGAATTCGACTCTCCTTTAGAAAGGGCCAGATGTGCGCCAATAGCCTCCAGTTGAGACTGCCACCCTGCTGCGGCTCAAAGTTTCCGTGGCGCACCAGCTACCCTATTTTACTTCTGAGGGGTTTAACGAAAGCGATTCATTGACGACCACCGTGAAAAAGCCAATCGCCCGATACTCGAGGCATACCACATCTGCATAAGCACGAGAGTAAAAGTGTCCCACCGTATAGCCTTTACCACCGGCGTAATCATGCGGTTCTATCCCGGCAAGCATCAATTCCACCGCCTCCTCCTGGGCCGCGTCCTGGGGCGCTATGAGCACCTGATAGGATGGCTCTTGATGACCGGCCTTCAGGTAGCTCTGCAGTACTCCGGACGCTTCTCCAAAGGCGATGTGCTCCTCGTCGGTAACCTCTTCATCGGCAGCCATGATAGCTTCCAGCACGTCTTGCAAGTGGCCGACCTGGGACTTGGGCGGTGTCGTGGCCAGGTAATCGGACAAGGCCTCCTGCACGTGAACAATTCGACTCTTACCCGAGAAACGGTCGGCATCGCCTTCCCAGTCCGGCTCCAGGTTCCAGTCGCTGGCGAACCGTTCGATGATGTCCTTCTCTCGTTGGTCGACAACGCCGTCTACCGCCGCCATGCTGGTCAACACGCTGAGTAACTGGGGCGCGGCAGCCGGTCGCACCAGTTGCCTGGCGAGTGTGGACATTTCCGAGCGCTCTTTCGATATCGAATCGACGACCAGCCGCCAAAATCCTCGCTTGCGCCGGCCGGTCACCCAGAAACCTGCGCCGATCATAACGAAAATAACCGCCGACCCCAGCCAAATCAGGCTGTCTATGGCGCCGAGCACTTCGCCCTTATTGATGAAATACAGTCCAAAAAAGAACAGTGGAATCGACTCAACCAGGATCCCCGGAATAGAAACGCTGTCCGCCACTTCCTCGATATGCTTGCGGGACCACAGCTTATTCAACTGCAAGTAGGCAGCGGTGGCAGCAAAGAAAAGAGAGCCGTAAGCCAGAAAATTTATGAGAGTGTCCAGCAATCGATAGCCTGCAAGATGCTAGGTGGATGCATCCTGCAATCTAGCACATATGGGCGAAAGGGGTGCTACAAAGAGCCTGATTTAAGTGTGAGCGAGGGTGCCGGCTCCTGGGGTGCAATGGTTTCAACAAGTGCGTTACCCAATTGGCTTATCACCCTGGCCATATCGCGCGCCAGGTTCAACGTCATCAGTCCAAAGTCCTGGGGGTGTTCCTCGTGAAGTTGGCTAAACAACAAGGAGCTGATCTCCAGCAGGATACTGTCGCTGGCGGCTATCGCGTCGCCACTGTGGGGCTGCAACGCGATCATTGCTACAAAACCCAATTCGCCCCCGCGCCCCACAGTTCGGGTTTTAACTCGCAGCCCCTCGTGATGCTTGTAAAAATCCAGCGATCCATCACACACTACGAAAAAACTGTCGCCGGACTGACCTGCGGAAAATACCGCATCGCCGCGCTCTGCTTTAAAGATATGCCCGCGCTCAAGAAGAAACCGGGTTGCCTCCTCCGATAAAGCGCCAAAAATAGAGCCCTGATTCAACTCGACTGGATTAATTCGAGCGCTGAGCTGTTCGACCGATATTCTTTCCATACAACAACACCGCCTGCGCACACCGGTGTAATACATCAACACGCTGAAATTATAGCTTGCGAGGCCTGAAAAACCCTGTGTTTCAGCTGGGTTAAAATGGTAATAAGTCCACGTAATTGTTCACAAATTTGCAGTGGCCCGCGGGATGTGCGACTGGATGGCAAGCTTCGCCTGATGTTTGATCCGCCGATCAATTGCGCCCCTGTCACCATTAGCCATAGGCGGGCTAACTCGGCTATGCTTGCGCGACGTAACGAAGAGGACATTACCTTGCGAAAATTACTCTACATCCTGTTTGCGCTTCTCTTGCTCCCGGTCCTGGGAATCGGTGCGCTTGTGGCTATGGGCACCATCGATACCAGCAGCGTTCGAATGATGTTGAATGTGATGGCCGGCGTCGGCGGTCCCGAGGCAGATGACGATATTGTCAACACGCGTTACCAACTACCTTCGGGTTTCTCCCTTGAGTTATTCGCCAATAACCTGCCGCGCGCGCGGTTCCTGCGATTTACTGCAAACGGCGATCTACTGGTAAGTCGTCCACATGCCGGGGACATTATGCTGCTGCGCAAGGACTCGGACGGAGATGGAAAAACTGACGGTATCGAAACACTGATAGGAGACCTCAAGCGGCCGCTGGGCCTGGAAATTGAGGGTGATTGGCTCTATATCGCAGAAAACGATCAGATAGGTCGGGTCAAGTTTGACGCCGCACAGGGCACACTTGCGGGCCAGTACCAGCCCATCGTTCAGGGGCTGACCGGCGATGGCAATCATTGGTCTAAGACAATCCGCATCGGCACTGACAAGCGCCTCTATCTTGCCCAGGGTTCGACCTGCAATGTTTGTGAGGAGGAAGACGAGCGCCGGGCAACAATGATGCGTTTCAACCTGGATGGCGGGAATGGTGAAATTATCGCCACCGGTCTTCGTAACAGTGTTGGTTTCGACTGGGCGCCCTGGAATGGCTTGATGTATGCCACCGACAACGGCCGCGATCTGCTGGGCGACGACTACCCACCATGCGAGCTGAACCAGATCAGCGATGGCAACTTTTATGGTTGGCCTTACTTCAACGGCGACAACGACCCCGACCCCGACATGGGCACCGACCCGAGGGCCAGCGAGCGCACCCCGACAGCGCCGGTTCACGGATTCCGCGCACACAATGCGCCACTGGGCATTACCTTTATCAACCCGGACGGCTGGCCAGAGGACTTCGAGCGAAGTGCTCTGGTGGCGCTACACGGCTCCTGGAATCGCAGTGAGCCGGATGGTTATAAAGTCGTCTCCCTGCACTGGACCGACGCCGGTATCGAGGAGCGGGATTTCCTGAGCGGATTCGAACAGGATGGCGATATCAGCGGACGACCGGTCGACGTAATCCAGGGCCAGGATGGCTCTGTCTACATATCCGATGACTACGCCGGCGCGATTTACCGCGTAGTGTATACCGGTGACAAGGGCACCAGCATAAACCTCGGGGATGCACGAGCGGCGCCTGAGAGCACGGAACAGGCAGCCTGGCTGGCGGGTGCCGACCTGACGGCGCTGGCTAGCGAAGGCCAGCAGTTGTACCTCGAAAACAACTGCGCAGAGTGCCATGAGGCCGGCGAAGGTGCTGTAAGTCTCGAGGGACTGAATACCCGCCTGAATCACGTGCAGGTTATCGACAAGCTCAAATCACCCCAGGCACCGATGCCGATCTACCCATTCAGCGAGGCGCAATATCAGGCCTTGTCCGTCTACCTTTTGCGCTCCGAGGAGTAACTGTTAATGAACATTCAACAGGTTAAAACCAGCCCGGACCCCTTCGAACCTTTCTGTATCTCGCAGGCCATGCGCCTGGGCGACCTGGTTTTCGTATCCGGCCAGGCCGCGTTGGACCTGGAGGGCAACCTGGTGGGTGTCGGCGATTTCGATACGCAGGCCGAGCAGGTTTTCAAAAACCTGGCCGACGTACTGGCCGCTGCCGGGTCCGGCCTGGACAAAATCCTCAAGGTGACCATTTTCCTGAAAGACATGGATAACTTCCCAAAAATTGTCGCGCTCCGGGAAAAGTACTTTAGCCAGCCCTATCCGGCCGACACGATTGTGGAAGTCTCCGCACTGGCTTTGCCCGAGCTGGAGATCGAAATCGAGGCGATAGCCGCCGCCGGCTAACCCCCAGCAACATGATCCAGCCCTCGGATGCACCCGTAACTAGCGATATGTTACGGAGGATGATCCATGCGTGTATTGAGCTTACCTGTGTTGAGCCGCGCTCTCGTACTGTGCCTGCTGACGGTGCTTTCACCCGTGGCCAATAGTATCGAGGAACCCCAGTTCGAGCTGGTTTCACAGATTGGCGCCATAGAGATTCGCCGCTACTCGCCCACGATACAGGCGGTAACGCCCATGCCGGACTACAGCAGCGGCGGCTTCCGTCGCCTGGCGGGGTATATCTTCGGCGGCAATGACGGCGACCAGTCCATTGCGATGACGACGCCGGTCCAGGAGACCATGGGTGGCAGTGACGGCGAAATGGCCTTCACCATGCCCAGCGAGTATTCGATGGAAGCCCTACCCCATCCAAAGGATGAACGGGTCAGCCTCCGTCACGTACCGGAACGCACGATGGCGGTTATTGTCTTCAGTGGAAGGGCCAGTGACGCCAAGGCGCAAACCAAGTGGGAGGAGCTTTCCAACGCCCTG
>CAZPVJ010000165.1:0-2970 GCA_964590005.1 uncultured Alteromonadaceae bacterium
TCTACAACCTGATCGTAGACCCCAAAGAAGAAGAGCCGGAGAATTTCTATCTCGATGACACCTGGGTAGACTTTCCGCTCTACCAGGTGCTGGAAGATCATGAAGCCTCTCTCAAGGCAGATGCGGGCGCGCCCGGGGACTAGCTAGCACGGCTGCCGCTGAAAGAAACCGCCTAAGTCATTCTACCGGGCTCTCTCTAGTGCTCTCAGCTGAAGTTCCCAATCAGCGTGATCATCTGGCCCGATGGGGCCTATTTTTCCCTCAGCGGCCTGCAACAACTCCGCGGGCTCATGAACAACGCCCTGCTTAACCACAAGGCGAATATCCCTTGCGGCTTTGATATCTGACAATGGATCTCCACGCACGACAACCATGTCCGCCAGCTTGCCTTTCTCGATTGAGCCTAGTCGATCGTCGACACCCAGTGCCGTAGCGCCATTAATCGTTGCTGCCTTGAGAACCGAGGCGGTTGGCAAGCCTGCGTAAGTCATCGCCAGCAATTCTCGATGATAGGCAAACCCCGGCAACAAATCGGTATAAACCGGTTCATCGGTACCAACAACCAACAAATGTTTCCCGCCGGCGTCATGCAATGCCTTGAGTTCATAGGCCCGCTGGGCAAATTCCCTGGCGTCGGACTCAGGCGCTGGCTCTCCCCGGGCTTTAAGCAACACTTGTGTATAGGGAGTGAAATACTTTGCTTCATTGGTCCACAGCATCTCATCGTTATGGTTTTTGCGCTCGTTGATGCCCCCATACATTTGCAAATTCGCATCGTAGAAAACCTGGTGAGAGAGCATCAGCTCAATCACCTCTGGTAGCTCTTCGCTGCCGGGCCCGCCGCTACCCAGTGTGAGCTGGTGTTCAACCCGGTCCAGGCCCATATGAATCGCCTCTATAAGCCCCACGTCGTACTCGACATTATAGTTAGCCAGGTGTGCGGCCACCGTCATTCTATTTTGATGCGCCTGGTCAATAAGCACTTCCATCTCAGCCGGCGTTGCCTGCTTGACCTTGATACTAACTACGCCCTGCTCGGCCCAGGCATTCACTTCTTGACGAATTTCCAGCTCGGAAATGTCATTAGGCCAACCAATGCAGTCATCCTCCGCCACCTTGACCTTGTACTCGCACCGGAAGGCACCAAAATACGGGCCAGAGGCAAATAGTCGCGGCCCAACGGATTCTCCCGCATCGATAAGATCTCGCTGCTTTATCACCCGCTCTGGGTAGTACTCACCGGCTGACCAGGTCGAAGTAACACCATTGGCGAGGAAGATCATGCCGTTGTAGACGACCTCTTCCACACGACCCTTGTCCACCAGGTCCAGATTGTAGTGGGCGTGCAGATCGAACATGCCTGGCAGGATGGTGTCGGTGTCCGCTAGATCAACGATAGTTGCGGCGCTGGAGACTGACTGGGGAACTTCGGTATCGACAGATACGATAACGCCGTCGCGAATGAGGATCCCTTGGTTGGGCCTGCGCTCATCGCTCACACCATCAAACACCCAGCCTCCGCGAAGCACGAGTTGACCGGACTCTATATTTGTCCACTGTGCCATCGCAACCGACGGCATGAGAAACAGCAGGAGCAGTTTTACTAACGCTCTAGGAATATTGTATTTGATGGTTTTCCCTCCTTTATTCATGCGTTGGTGCAACCGAATAGGTTGAGCCACCCCCGTATGCTTGAGCTTTCGGCGAACTATCGTCAGCCGTGCGCGCAATACATCTGCCTTTTCCGGGGTGCGCATATTATGTGCAGCATCTGCTGTTTACTTCTATCTGCCCTATAGGGTACTTACCATGCCAATAGCGCCACGCATCTCGCTTTTAGATAACTATCGTAGCGGAAACCGCAAGCTGCGCTCGCTGATGTAAGTGTAGCGTTGGTTTATCAGGCCCCCATAGGGCACTGCGAAAAGCCCCTCAGAGCCAAGTGAAAATTACTCTCATTTAGAGTTGCCAATAGGAATCATTCCTATTACCATTCAAAACAGCTCGAAACACCGAACAATTTACAGGGGAATTCATGAAACACCGCATACTCGCAGCCGCTGTGGCAGCCGCTGTTGTCGGCAACGTACAAGCCAACAGCACAGCATTAGAAGAAGTCACTATTATCGGTGACAAGGATCAGGCGCGCCTGCTGGCCGGCACTGGCTCCGTTATCGATAACGAGCAGATGTCCATTGAAGCAGCTCGCGACATCAACCAACTGCTGAAGACTGTTCCCGGTATCTACATCCAGGAAGAAGACGGCTACGGCCTGCGCCCCAACATTGGTATTCGCGGCGCGACCAGCGAACGCGCTTCCAAGATCACCTTGATGGAAGACGGTGTCATGATCGCCCCGGCGCCCTACTCCAACCCGGCCGCCTACTACTTCCCCACCGTCAGCCGTATGCACTCCATAGAAGTGCTAAAAGGCGCACCCCTTTTGCGCTACGGGCCCCAAACGACCGGCGGCGTGGTAAACATGATCTCGACTCCCATTCCCCAGGAATCAGGTGGCAGTCTGAACATGGCCTACGGTGAAAATGCCGAAGCTGACCTGCTGGCCAACTACGGCGCGCGCAGTGGTGACTTTGGTTTCCTGGTGGAAACCGCCCAACGCCGCAGTGATGGCTTCAAGGAGATAGACCGCAGTAGCAAAGACACTGGCTACGACATCAGCGATTACATGGTAAAGCTGGCCTGGGAAACCGAACAGCAAAGCCTGAATTTCAAGGCGCAATACTCCGAGGAAGTGTCCGATGAGACCTACCTGGGTCTAACCGACCATGACTTTGATCGCGATGAAGATCGCCGCTACGGCCTGTCCGAACCCGATGAGATGGACAACGATCACCAGGGTTACAACCTGGTGTATCGCCTGCAGCTGGCAGACAACATTCGTATGAGTGCCACGGGATACTACAATGAGTTCGCCCGTGACTGGTTCAAACTCTCTGGCGGAGGCGATCT
>CAZPVJ010000166.1:0-41002 GCA_964590005.1 uncultured Alteromonadaceae bacterium
CCAAGGAAATTCACATTGACCCTGCCATCCGTCTCCTCGCCGTACCAGTAGATACCCGCCACGTACTGCAGGCGATCGTCGAACCCGGCGCCGGTCAATTGCAGTTCCTGGCTGTACTGGTCGGTCTCAGACGGCCCGGAAAACGGGTGGACGCTATTGGTGCGATGTAAAAAGGGCGTTGCCGTGTGGTCAAGCTCGTCGTTCTGGAAGGCCTCGGTATAACGCCAGCCGGTAATACTCTTGAGAGTCAGGTCGTCATTGATCGCCCACTCCGCCACCAGCGAAGCCCCTTTATTCTCAGCCTTATAATCGCCACCGATATCGGTCAGCACCTTGTTCGGGTCACCCCCACCGACCGCGGCCGCCTCCGCGCAGAAGTCGTCCAGGGTCTTGCCGGTGGCAGGGACAATGGCCAGGTCGTCAAACAATGCCGCTTGCCAGCCTTCAAACTCGGGTACAAGCTCGCATTTTTGAGGCCGCATTCTCTGCTCGGTTTCTGCCCAGTTTATGTTGAGGTCCAGCGTCCAATCATCATTGGGTACCCAGCGGGTCTGCCAGATAAGACTCTGGCGATCCTCATCCATATAGTCCTTGCCGTCATACAGGTTATCAATGTAACCATCCCGCGTACGCATTGCCGCGGATACTCGTGTCCACAGCGAATCCGTCAAGGGCACATTGAGGACTGCGTCGGCATCGAGGCGGTCATAGTTCCCAGCGCGCAGCCCCAGCTTACCCTCGAATTCCTCTACCGGCTTATTGGTGGCAAACACCAGTGCACCACCCGTCGTGTTTTTACCGAACAAGGTCCCCTGGGGCCCACGCAGCACCTGGACGGATTGAATATCGTTCAGGTCAAGCAGGCCACCATCCGGGCGACCGACGTACACGTCGTCGATGTAGATGCCCACGCCCGAGTCAATATTGGCACCGGTATTACGCTGTCCGACGCCGCGTATGTAGATATTGGCCAGTGGCGCAGTACCGTTGGCCAGTGCCACGTCCATATTCGGGGCGAGCTGGTTGAGATCGGCAAGATTATTCACCCCCGCATCGCGTAAAGCGTCGGCGTCCAGCGCAGTGACGGCCACCGGTGTTTCCTGCAGGCTCTCCTGCCGCTTACGCGCGGTAACGATGACTTCTTCCAGCACCAGGTCCTGGGCTAACGCGGGGATCTGTGGCGTGGCTACAAATGCCGCCAGGCATACTGTCGCCGCTGTGCTGTATCCCGGGTAGTGTCTCATGCAAAGTACCTCAGCATTATTATTGTTAATCTGCTGCGACAACCATCCGTGATAAGACCGCAGTATTTTTTATACTGATAGCGGTTCTTTTATACAAGTAATCTTCGAGTGAAAAATGAACTGTGCTAACTATTGATACTGGTGCGCTGTAAACTCATCAGCGAGATCCCACATGCAATCACGCTAGGGTTCCATCTCAAAGAGTGAAAGCTGGTTTGCTTCTTCGTCAGCCAGGGGTCGCAAACGCAATCCTGCTCCCAGCAGCCTCACCGGCTTGGCCCCGCGGGGCCAGGCAGCAGCAAGCAGGCGACGAAAGTCCTCGGGACGCTCCCAGGGGCGTCCATCGGCCGGCAATACTTCCTCCAGTGTCGTCTGGGTAAAATCACGGTACTTGATCTTGATCACCCGCTTACTCGGTGCGTAGCGCCCCGCAATCCGCGCGAACCGCGTATGAAGCTCACAAACCAGGTCATCGACAGCCTGCTCCATCCCCGTCATCTCGGTAATATCCTGGGCAAAGGTTCTCTCCACACTGATCGACTTGCGCACGCGGGAGGATTGCACCGGTCGATCGTCGCGCCCCGCGGCGACCTCCGACAGGCGCTTCCCATATTTCCCGAATCGCTTGACCAGCGTTTCCAGCGGAATCCGCTGAAGGTCCCCACAGGTACTTACGCCCATTTCTGCCAGCTTGCCGGTGGTCACTTTTCCCACGCCATTGATACGACTGACAGGCAACTCCCGAACAAATTCAGCCACCTGTGACGGTGTTATCGTGAACAGTCCGTCCGGTTTGTCCCAATCGCTGGCTACCTTGGCGAGAAATTTATTGGGGGCGACGCCCGCCGACACGGTCAGCGCCAGTTCCTCGCGAACACGTTGCCGTATCTCCTGGGCGACCAGCGTTGCACTGCCCCGACACAACTCGGTATCGGTGACGTCGAGGTAAGCCTCGTCGAGCGACAATGGCTCTATGAGCTGGGTGTAGTCACTAAATATGCGGTGAAACTCAGCAGAGACTTCCCGATAAAGATCGAAACGCGGGGGCAAGATCACCAGGTGTGGACAGAGGGTCAGCGCCCGCGATGACGCCATGGCTGAGCGTACACCAAATTTGCGTGCCTCATAGCTGGCGGCGGCGATGACACCCCTGCGTTCGGAGCGCCCCCCTACAGCGATTGGCTGTCCCAGCAGTGAGGGATCTTCGCGCAACTCCACCGAGGCGTAGAAAGAATCTGCATCGACATGAATGATTTTGCGGACAGGCGCGGCTGCGCTCAAAGCCATGTCACCCACTTGGGCCTAAAGGGCAACACCTACCGGACAGCTGACACCGGTGCCACCCAGACCGCAGTAGCCGCCAGGGTTCTTGGCCAGGTATTGCTGGTGATAGTCCTCGGCGTAATAGAAGGCCGTCGCCGCCTGGATTTCCGTGGTGATCTGGCCATAGCCAGCGTCAGTCAAGGCTTCCTGAAAGGCAACTCTTGACTGCTCAGCCAGGGCTTGCTGGTCGTCACCATCAGTGTAAATTCCGGACCGGTACTGGGTACCCATGTCATTGCCCTGGCGCATGCCCTGGGTGGGGTTATGCCCCTCCCAAAACACCGTCAGCAATTGTTCATAATTGATGATCGTGGGGTCATACACAACGAGAACAACCTCATTGTGCCCTGTTTGCCCAGAGCACACTTCCTGATAGGTCGGGTTAGGCGTGATACCCGCGGAATAACCCGCGGCCGTGGTGTAAACGCCCTCGAGTTGCCAAAACATGCGCTCCACGCCCCAGAAGCAGCCCATACCGAACACGGCCTGGCGCAGGTGCTCGGGGAACGGTCCCTGCAGCAGGTTGCCGTTGACAAAGTGGTGTTCAGGAACTGGCATCGCGACGTCGCGACCCGGCAGTGCCGATGCAGCGTCCGGAAGCGCGCGCTTTTTACGAATATCAAATAAGCTCATGACCCTATTATAGCGATTGGCGGCAGGACCGTGAAACTATCGAAGGCACTTATTCCCTTACCCCGGCAGGCTGGGCTAAAGTAGGCCCACGTCTTTTACCCGGCTCACCCCAATGCCCATAACCCGACGCGAGCTGCTGGGAGCACTCTCTGCCAGCACGTTCTTTCTGACAGTGCCCAACATCACTGCGGCGCAGGCTGCGCGTCTGCCAGAAGAAGCCGCTGCCCTGGATTTTCCCCAGGGCGTTGCCTCAGGTGACCCCCGGCCCGACGCCATCATGCTGTGGACCCGGGCCATCCCGACTGGCATGGCCCGGGAGATAAACACCCAGCAGGCTGAGGGCCAGCAGCAGGAGTCAGTCAAACTGATCCTGCAGGTGAGCGAAAGCGAGGACTTCAGCAGTATCGCTCTGGAGTCGCTCCTGTCCACCAGTTCAATTTCGGATTACACAGTTCGTGTCAACGTCTCCGGGCTGCAGCCTGACAGGCACTACTACTACCGTTTTCTCGGCGGTGCCGGTACCGCGTCACGGACAGGGCGAACGCGCACCGCCCCGACGCCCGATCAGGCCCGGGATGTTACGCTGGCCTTCGCCAGCTGCCAGAGTTTCGAGCAGGGTTATTATGGATCCTGGGCGCGCATGATTGCCGACGACAGGGAAGCCGCGCCGCAAGAGCAGATTCAGTTTGTGCTTCACCTGGGAGATTTCATTTACGAGCGCAGCTGGAACAGGCGGTACGACGGTACGGCGCAGTCGCGGTACGTACCGCCGTTCCCCGATGGCGTGAGGACCGATGTCAACCGACATGCCGTCTCCCTCGCGGATTATCGACACCTCTATCACACCTACCTGGCAGACCCCTGGCTTCAGGAGGCACGCGCGCGCTGGCCGTTCATCTGCGTCTGGGACGATCACGAGTTCAGTAATGACAATCACCAGAGCTACAGCACCTACGATGGAGAGTCCAAGTTAGAGCCGGAACGCCGCCAAATCGCCAACCAGGCCTGGTTTGAGTTCATCCCCGCGGCGCTGGATGACGCAACTGACCAGCCTGCCCACGATTTTCGACCCGTGAACCTCGCGAACGCGAACAACCCGAATGTCGCCGCCCGCAATACACTGTGCATCTACCGTAAACTGCGTTGGGGACAATATCTTGACCTGGTCCTCACCGACAATCGCAGTTACCGATCGGCGCCTTGCATCGCCGAGGGCCTCGCTGATGAGCTGGGGCTGCCAATCAACACCGTCGAGCTGGTCAAGATTGCCGACGCAGGAAAGACCTATAACCAGGGTCAGCCACCGGAATTTCTTCCATACGGGGACGGCACGGTCAAAAACGTCGCCCGCGATCGGGACCCGGGCACTTGCCTGGGTAACGAGCAACGCAAATGGTTCCTCGATGCCCTGGAAAACTCCTCGGCTCCCTGGAAACTGTGGGGCAACTCCATACCCCTGATGCCGCTGCGACTCGACTTGTCGAGCATACCGTTGGCAGGCTACGAGGATGGCATCTACACAATAGACCCCTGGGCCGGGTTTCCTCAGGAGCTGTCCCTGATCATGGATCACCTCGCGGCCAGGGACGTCACCGGTCTGGTTTCCTTATCCGGTGACCATCACTTACACGGTGCCGCTACGATCAACCGGGCCGCAGAAGATCCTGGCGCCCGCGCTGTTGCAGTCGACTTCTCCGTTGCCGGCATCAGTTCCTCACCCACCTACGAGGACGCGAAGTGGGTGGCTGAGCAGAGCGATAGCAGTTTCAGCGAGTTGGTGGCGAGCGAAATTGACGGCCAGGAGATACCGTTATGGAACATGACCCTGTCGCACGGGGTGCTGGCTTCCTTTGCCTACGGCAAAACCGGGCTGGCCCCGCTCGCCGAAATGCTCGGCCCCAACGACGCCAACCCCGGGCTCAAATTTGTCGACACACTGGCCAATGGCTATGGCCTGGCGAAATTCACGGGTGACCTACTGGAGATTTCCCTGGTTGCCATGAACGACCTTAGCAGGCCTTTCGAGCGCGCTCCGGAAGCGCGCTACCGTGCCAGGTTTTCACTGCCCCTGTGGGCAGCGGATGAGACCCCGGCGATATCGGGACCCCGGTTTGAGGGAACGCCGCCCTTCCCCTTCACACCAACAAAGGTGTAAGCTACCCGATTACGCCGTTGTCCGCGCACCCCGCCGTCATCCCTTTGTAACAGGGAGACGCTAGCCTCACCCCGGAATGAGCCTTGATGCGCGATCATAATGATTGGCAACGCAGGAAAAGAGAATACGGAACCAATGACAATAGACAGACATACCTTCAACCCGCAGGAGCTTTGCAGCCGCAAGCTCTGGCAAATCATAAGTGACTCAGAAACAGGCTCGTGTGCAGAAAGTGATCTGCGCGCGGCCGTGCAGGAGCTGGCCTCACGGCGGCACTATCTGGCTGAACTGGCTGAGCTGGGACAGCTGAGCAAGGATTCACTGGCCTGAATCAAACAGCAATGTCATGGCCAAACCGCCCGCCCGCCGTTCATCCTCCTCTGACATAAAAGCCTTCCTGCAGCAAAGCAGGACCCTAACCCAGTTTGTCGACAAGCAGGCTCGCCTGATCTTCGCCATCGATGCCACCGCCAGTCGCCAACCTACCTGGGATACTGCCTGCCATCTGCAATCCGCGATGTTCGAGGCGACCCGGTCAATCGGGGGCCTGGCTATACAACTGTGTTACTACCGCGGCTTTAACGGCTTCAAGGCCTCGTCATGGCTGACCGGGAGTGACGCCCTGGGCCAGCAGATGGCGCGAGTGAGCTGCGAGGGCGGACATACCCAGATTGCCCGCCTTCTGCGTCACGGTCTGGCCGCTCATCGGGATACTCCAGTGAAGGCACTGGTATTTATTGGCGATGCGGTGGAGGAAAATCCCGATAGCTTGTGCAATCTTGCCGGCCAATGCGGCCTCAAGGGGCTGCCGCTATTTATCTTCCAGGAAGGGCACAGCAGCAGCGTGGAGAACACATTTCGTACCATGGCCAAGGTGAGCGGTGGCGCCTATGCCCGCTTCGATCAGGCCAGCGCCGCCAAACTGGCCAGTCTGCTCGGCGCCGTGGCCAGCTACGCAGCCGGCGGCCGGGCAGCATTGCAGAACATCGACACCGACGGTGCTAAACTGCTGCTGCGCCAACTCAAACCCTGAGGACTTAAGTGGCAAGACTCGTACTCCTGCTGGCCATAGCGGCTGTTATTTACATCCTGTTTCGACGGGCCCAGGGGATGCCCCCTCATAAACGACGGAGTGAGCTTATCAAGCTCGGCGTCGGTGTGGCGGTTGTGGTGGTGATCGGACTGACACTCACAGGACGTATGCACTGGCTGGGTGCGGCACTGACCGGCCTGCTGGTCGCGGCGCGTCAACTGTTGCCGACACTCATCCGCCTGTTCCCCATGCTCGCCAGCCTCCGCTCAAGTTCGGGCCCCAGTGCCGGACAGCGTTCGACGGTAACAACCGACATCCTGCGAATGCAGCTGGACCACGACTCGGGCAAACTGGACGGCGAGGTGCTCAAGGGGCCTTTCCGGGAATGGCGACTGGACGAGATGGATCGCACCCAGTTGCAGGACCTGCTGAACTATTGCCAGACCGAAGATGACGAGTCCGTGCAATTACTGACCAGCTACCTGCAACAGCGATTTCCAGGTGAGGATGATTTCGGTGGGTACCAGTCAACCGGTAGTGGTGGCAGTACCGGTATGACCAAACAGGAAGCACTTGCCGTACTGGGAGTTACCGAGGAGGCCGACAAGGAGGCTATCGTTGCAGCCCATCGGAGCCTTATGCAGAAACTGCACCCGGATCGTGGCGGCAATGACTACCTGGCGGCCAAGGTTAACGAGGCCAAGGACATCCTGCTGGGCTGAAGCGCTGGATTCATTGACCAATGCTCTGGCCAGACCACGGGGAAAGGCTTAAAATTCGCGCCTCACCCATCCGGATTCCATAGCACACATGACCGATATCTTCGTAATTCGCAACCAGCTCGGCCACTACTGGGGCAAGGCAAAGCTCTGGGTTGATGGCAGCGAACCGAAAACCATTATGAAGCTCAAGCACAGCGATGAAGCCATTAATACCCTGTTTGAACTGAGCTCCAAGGACATTGAGCTGCGCGGCGAAATCATCGAGGCTGAACTCAACAAACGCGGTGAACCGCTGGTCGAGGCGAGCGAGAACCCGCTGCCGGCAGTGCCGGGTGAGCCGGTAATCGAGTTGGAAGCGGAGAACTCAGAAGTCGACTCAGATGCTGAGTCAGCCTCACCAGCGGAGCCGGAAACCAGCACCACCAGCTGACCCGAGGGCCAGTCAAGTACCCGCCTGGCGCTTCAGCAAATACTCGCTCATCGGAATGACGCTGATCCGGTCAAAGTCGATAAAGCGTGCGCAACTCTCCAACATGGCCTTACTGTTTTGCCGCAGCATTTCATCATCGGATGCCGCGTAGAACGCGTGATCCGAGGTCATCGCTTCCGCCGGGAAATTTTCCTCGATCATTGCGCTGTAAGGCGTGACCGGGGCTGTCAATGAGCGGACGATCACATTCTGCCGATAGCCGAAGGTCGATTGGGTGCGAATAGCCACTTCGGTATGACTACCCTGCCAGATAGACAGCCATTCTTGCTCGCTCAGCCGATCCGGTCGCTGCAGAAACACCACCTGGCAAAAACCAGGCACGCGACCCGCTGTATCAACAGCTTCCGCGTTCAATATCTGCTCTGACTCGGTGACAAGGTAAGCCTCACACCTCGCTGCAATGGTGGCCAGGGACTGCTGCAACGGCGGCGTCTCGGTCACCGCATCGAGCCATACTGACAGGACGGCATCCGGCAACTCGCCGAAGCTCGCCATTCTCTTGGCTGCCGCGGGCTCTACCGCGCTGTCGGCAACCGCCAACCGCAGGGCGCGAACCCCTGGCTTGTCACAGAGCTCAGCAGAACCCAGAGTCAACAAAGCCTCTCGAAAGCCGTCCGGGGAGAGTTCTGCTGGACGCCACAACGGCAGGACTACTTTTTCCATTTCGCTGCTAACCCGGCTATGTAGTTACACGCCTAAAGGCGGCGTAATGGTGGCGGCGTTATCAATCACCATTTCTGCGCCGTTGACGAAACGCGATTCGTCGGACACCAGGTATAGCACCAGATGAGCAATGTCCCGGGGGTCGCACATGTTGCTCGCACTGGCCAGCGCATCAATTTCTTCCTGGGTGGCTGTATCCTTGCCGGTCGCCACCTTGATGACCATGGGCGTTGCAACCCCATCCGGATGCACTGAATTGCACCTGACACCGTTTTTCTCTTCCTTGCAGTACATGGCAACGCTCTTGGTCAGGGCTTTTACGGCACCTTTACTGGCGCTGTAAGCGGCGCAAAACGACATACCGTGCAGCGCGGCGACTGATGACATATTGACTATCGCACCACCCCCATTGGCCGCCATCGCCGGAATCGCATGCTTACATCCAAGGAAAACCCCCTCACTATTGACCGCGTGGGTTTTACGCCAGCTGTCGAGATCGGTATCCACGACATTACCCACTGTCATCACGCCAGCATTATTGACCAGCGCATCCAGCTTACCGAATCTTTCGACAGTCGCGGCAATGACTGCGCGCCAGTTATCTTCGTCAGTGACGTCGAGTTTCAAAAAGATGGCCCTGTCGCCAATGGACTCGGCAACCGCACGTCCGTCAGCCTCGTTGAGGTCCGCGACCACAACCTGGGCTCCCTCCGAGGCCAGCAGTTCGGCGTCAGCTTTGCCCATTCCGCTGGCTGCCCCGGTAATAATTGCGACCTTGCCGTTTACCCTGCCCATGTTTACTCCTGTTTCCCGCGCCGAAAAAATCGTGTGACCACTCTCTAACTTGGAGCGCGGACGTTAACTAATACCCCAGCAAAGCTCAATTTATCCCTCGGCAAAGACCCTCGGGGGCTGCTCAATTGAACCATGCCTACCACTCGCACCCGATTCACAGGAGTAGTATTCTTGCGCTTCGCTGCACACGTATTTGGAGTACATCATGACGGAACAGACAACCGGCTCACGCCTGCTCACCTGGATTGGCTACCTCGGAATCACCGTGCTGCTGATGCTACCCCTGTCCATCCTGACGGTGCGTTCCGGGGCCTGGCAACAGGGCCTTCTGATGTACGCCCTGGCCTGCCTGGGTTCAGCCCTGCTGCTCCTGGTGCTGGCTTTACTGTTCCTGTTACCGCGGTTCGCAGAAGCACGCAGTGCCATTGGGCAAAAGGTACTCTGGGTTGTTCCCGGGACAGTTCTCCTGCTGATGCTGGTCGGAGGACGCGGGGATATTCCTCCGATACACGACATCTCTACTGACACTGACAACCCGCCTGCCTTCAGTGCTGCGGTTGCCGCCCGTGGAGAGAACAGCAACAGCCTGGAAACCAACCCCGAAGTAGTCGCGCAGCAGTTGGACGCCTACCCGGATATAAAGCCGCTGGCCAGTCCACTACCCGCGGAGCAGGCCTTTGACACAGCGCTGGCGGTCGCGAAAGCAATGGACTGGGATATCCTGGCTGAGAACAAGGCCAACGGTATCATCGAGGCCGTCGATACCACGGCTATTATGGCCTTCAAGGACGACGTGATAATCCGCATCACCGGCGCCGGCCAGGGTTCCGTTATCGATCTACGTTCGGTATCGCGGGTAGGCGTCAGCGACCTGGGTGCGAACGCCAAACGCATCCGTGCCTTCCTGGAAGCATTCAGTAGCGCCTCCTCCTCTTGAATTGCCGTAGGTCTTTCATTGGCAGGCTACTTCTGGCCTGTTGCCTGTCGGTGACGGGAGTGGCTGCTGGCGAGGAACTCGACTATCTCAGCTTCGCCACTGAGGACGAGGCCAACAGCACCGAGATTTTCAGCAAGGCCAGTCCGGCGGTTGTCTTTGTCACCAACAAGGCCTTGCGCCGCAACCTCTTCAACCTGAACATCCAGGAAATTCCGCGGGGCTCTGGTACAGGGTTCGTGTGGGACGATAGCGGTCTGATCGTAACCAATTTTCATGTGATCGCCGGGGCTCACCGACTCACCGTTACCTTGCAGGACACCTCAGAGTATGACGCGGAAGTTATCGGCATTGCGCCGGAAAAAGACCTCGCCGTCTTGCGCATGGTCGAGCCACCGGATGACCTTAGCACCCTGCCCATCGGTGATTCCTCCGAACTGACCGTTGGCCGCAAGGTGCTGGCGATCGGAAACCCCTTCGGCCTGGACACCACCTTGACCACCGGTGTGGTCAGTGCCCTGGGACGGGAAATCAAGGCGCCCAGCAATCGGCTGATCCGAGGCGTCATCCAGACCGACGCCGCGATCAATCCCGGCAACTCCGGTGGTCCACTGCTGAACTCACTGGGGCAACTGGTGGGTGTGAATACCGCGATTTACAGCCCCAGCGGCGCCAGCGCGGGCATAGGTTTTGCCATCCCGGTCAACACCGTCAAGGAAGTGGTACCACAGCTGATCAGCTACGGACGGGTGCTGCGCCCTATCATTGGCGTGGAGCTGGCCAGTGACCGCTGGATACGTCGCTACCGAATCAAGGGGTTGCCCGTGGTGCGGGTTTATCCGGGGCTGCCGGCCGACGATGCCGGTATCCGCGGGGCCTACCGCAATTCCCGTGGGGAAATCGTCCTGGGTGATATCATCACCCACATTGATGACAAGCCAGTGCGCAGCAATGACGACTACCTGAGCACCCTCGAAACGTTTGACATTGGCGACACCGTGGAGATACGAACGCGCAGGGGCGACGACGAAAAAACCTTCGAGGTTACGCTCACTGAATCGCAGTAAGCGCCGCTCAGTTACCCGCGAGACTGTCGCAAAATCGTCGTATTCGCTTACAGGCTTTTTTCAGCAAGACCGCGTTCTGCGCCAGGCCTATGCGCACGAAGTCCGCGGCAGACGGTCCGAAAGCGTCACCGGGTACCACGGACACCTGTTCCGCACTGAGCAACTGTTCGGCAAATTCACGACCGGAAAGCCCGGTCGCGGAGACATCGCACATCACGAACATGCCAGCCCTTGGCCGTGAACAGGTCAATTGCCCGATTCTATCCAGCTTGGATAACACCAGGTCGCGTCGGTCGCGATACTCCTCGCGCATTTTCACCACGTAGGCCTGGTCATTCTCCAGCGCAAAGGCACTGGCGTCCTGAATAAACTGAGGGCTGCCGAACAAGGTCGCCGCCGAGTAATCTCCCAATCGCTCAACCAGCGCCGGGGGTGCAACAACCCAGCCCATGCGCCAGCCACTCATAGCGTGCGATTTAGACAGTCCGTCGACCATGACCACGTTGTCGAGCTGCTCTACGGAGGCCCTGGCTGAACGGTGGTGGCCCTCATAAGTGAACATGGAGTACACCTCGTCGCAGACCAGCCAGACATCGCGCTGGCGACAAAATGCGGCGAGTTCGCGCAGCTCACTCGCTTTGATGATACTACCGGTTGGATTACCGGGTGTGTTCAGAAACAGGACCCGGGTGCGATCCGAAAAGGCAGCCTTGATAGCGTCGATATCCAGTGTAAATGCAGACTTGACGTCCAGCGGCACGGTGACAACCCGCGCGTCGAGCGCCTGCATGATAGGGGGATAGCCCACGTACATTGGCTCTGGTATGACCACTTCGTCTCCGGCATCGAGCAGGCAAGTCATTACCGCGTGCAGGGCGGATGTCGCGCCCGGAAAAATCGCCACCTCGTCGACACTGCATGGATGCGGGGAACTCAGGGTTTCCAGGTCGGCGACGGCCCTGCGAAACTTTATCTCCCCCAGGGAGGGTGAATAATGGGTACGGCCAACGCGCAGGTAACTGACTGCATTATCGATAATCGGCTCGGGCGTTCGAAAATCAGGATCGCCGACGCAGAGCAAGATCACGTCTTCGCCAGCGCGCTGCATTTGCAGGGCCCTGTCATGTACTTCCCAGCCTCCATTGTCTTGCTCCCGGAGACGGGTGGTCAGCTTGCTGTATACCGGGGTGAAGGTCATCTACTCTGTCTCGCCTGATACCTTACCTGCCAGTATAGCGCCTCAGGACAAGGTGCCTCCATCGACCCGGATGTCTTCGCCGGTAATGTGAATGCCATCTTCTGATGCCAGCATTGCGATCACTCCGGCAACTACCTCCGGCCCCAAAGGTCCCGTCAGTGACATAATCCGCGGGATCAGGTCGAAGTCCATATTGTCGGGGTACTTAATACCGTGGGTCATCCCCGTCTTGATGTCCCCGGGGCAGACACAATTGGCCCGCACTCCGCGTTTGCCATACTCAATCGCAATACTGCGCGTCATCGCCAGTACGCCGCCTTTACTGGCCGAGTAAGCCGCGCCGCTGGGTAATCCAGAAAGTGCCGCTGTTGATGCGGCATTGACGATACTGCCCCTGGTCTCTAACAGGTGTGGCAGGACCGCGCGACACAGCATCATGGTGCCGGTGAGGTTGACCGCAATGACGCGGTCCCAATGATCCTGGGCAAGCTGCTCTGTGTCGTCAAAGCGCAACATCCCCGCCATATTGACCAGCGCATACAGACTACCGAACTCGGACACGCATTCGGCGACTGTCTCCTGCACGTCTTCTCGGCTGCTGACATCGCAGACGCGCGCGGCAGCCCGACCCCCTGCACTGACAATTTCAGCCACGGTTGCATCGAGGGCATCACCCTGCAAATCGGCACAGAATACGGCGCCCCCTTCGCCCGCGATACGCAGCGCACTGGCCTTGCCAATACCACTTCCGGCGCCTGTCACCAGCACCACTTTATCTTGAAATCGCTGCATTTGAGCGCTCCCCAGTCTCGACAAGCCTGGCAGGATGCCTGCCCGGCAGGAACCTGGTCAACCGCGCCGGTACGGCGCAATATACCAGCGGCATAAGCCGGGAACGGAGACCGGGTCCTGTCCAGATTTGTCAACGGTGCTGACTGATTAGGTCATTGCCACAGCACCGCCGTAAGTTACCCTGACTCACCTTTAAACGGCGAAGCGCCCAACCAGATGAATGACGGGAATGAATGCACCCCTGAGGAACCCCACATTGGATAACCTTGAGCAGTTTCGGAACGACGTCCGCGCCTGGCTCGAGGACAACTGTCCCGAGTCCCAAAGGCAGCCCGTCACACCGGAGGAGCAGTACTGGGGAGGCCGCCAGGGCAGCTTTCCCAGCGACGACGCGCGGCTGTGGTTTGAACGCATGCGCGACAAGGGCTGGATCGCTCCCGAGTGGCCCACGGAGTATGGTGGTGCCGGCCTTGATGAGGTAGAAGCCAAGATCATCAAAGAGGAGATGAAAGGCATCAGTGCCCGTGCCCCCCTGTATGGCCTGGGCATATGGATGCTGGGGCCGGCGCTACTGGAATACGGCAGCGAGGCCCAAAAACAGGAGCACCTGCCGGCCATTATCAACGCCGAACTGCGTTGGGCGCAGGGCTATTCTGAACCCGGAGCAGGGTCTGACCTCGCCAGCTTGCAGTGTAAGGCCGAAGACAAGGGTGATCATTTCCTGGTCAATGGCAGCAAGATCTGGACAACGGCGGGAGACCGCTGCGACTGGATATTTTGCCTCGTCCGCACCGACCCCGACGCCAAGAAGCAAGAGGGCATCAGCTTTCTATTGATCGACCTGGACGACCCCGGCATCAGTGTGACCCCCATAGAACTGATCAGCGGTGAATCGGAGTTTTGCCAGACCTTCTTCGACAATGTCAAAGTCCCAAAGAAAAACCTGGTAGGCGGCCTTAACCAGGGCTGGTCCGTGGCTAAAGCACTGCTGGTGCATGAGCGCAAGCTGATGGCCGAGCTCGGCAGCGACTCGCCACGCAAGGTCATAGCCCCCAACGCGGCGGCTCGGCAATACCTGGAGTTTGAGAACAACAAAATCGCCAACCCCCATCTGCGCGCCGAGCTGGCCACCTACGACATGGAAATGCATGCGATTGCCCTGACCCATTTTCGAACGTTCGAAGAACGCCAGGCTGGGGTAAAAAGCGCCGCGCCGCTGGTTATGAAGTACGTGGGCACGGAGGCCGAAAAAACCAAGAGCGAATTGCTGCTGGCTATTATGGGCAGCCAGGGCCTTGGCTGGGAGGGTGAAAGCTTCTCCACCGAGGAAATAGACACAGTGAGACTCTGGGCCACCTCCAAGGCAATGACCATTGCCGGTGGTAGCAGCGAAATTCAACTTAATGTCATCGCCAAGAATATCCTTGAACTGCCGCAGGGAGGTGACCGGTAAGATGGCCCTGGTACTGAACGAAGAACAGCGTCTGCTACGAGACAGTTCCCGCGAATTTCTCGCAGCAAATGCACCTGTCAGCTGCCTCAGGGCACTCCGAAACAGACGAGATGTAACGGGTTACGACCCATCGTTGTGGCAGCAAATGAGTGAACTTGGGTGGGCCAGTATTATCCTGCCGGAACAATACGGCGGATTGGATTTTGGCTTCACCGGCCTGGGCGTGGTGATGGAAGAAGCCGGCCGCACCCTGACGGCTTCACCACTGCTTGCAACCGCTGTCATCGGCGCCTCTGCCGTACTGCTGGGAGGCAATAACCAACAGAAGGAAAGCCTGCTACCACGCGTGGCGGACGGGGAACTTACGCTGGCTCTGGCGCTGGAGGAGTCACACCACCACAATCCCAGTCGCCTGCGGACGCGTGCCGAGGCCGACGGCGATTGTTTTATCATTACAGGAAAAAAACAGTTTGTACTGGATGGCCACAGCGCCGATCAACTGATCGTGGTAGCCAGAACCGACGGCGAGTCCGACGATATCGAGGGCATCAGTCTTTTCCTGGTCGACCCTGACAGCCCGGGCGTCAGCCGTCAGCGCACCTTGATGATGGACAGCCGCAACGCGGCCAATATCACCTTCGAAAACGTGCGTGTCGGTAGGGATGCCTTGCTGGGTGAAGCCAATACCGCCTGGACAGTGCTCGAGCAGACCCTGGATCGTGCTCGGGTCGCGCTGGCGGCTGAAATGCTGGGCAGCGCCCTGGAAGCCTTTGAACGAACCGTTGCCTACCTGAAAGAACGGGAGCAGTTTGGCGTCAAGATTGGTAGCTTTCAGGCGCTCCAGCATCGCGCCGCGCATATGCAGTCCCGGATCGAGCTTTGCCGTTCCGTGGTTCTTCAGGCACTCTCTACCGTTGACGAGTCACCGGAACAGCTTCCCCTTGTTGCCAGCCTGGCGAAGGCGCAGCTCAATGAGCTGGCAAAGCTGGTGAGCAACGAGGCGGTGCAAATGCATGGCGGCATAGGCGTTACCGACGAACTGGAAATCGGTTTTTTCCTGAAGCGTGCTCGCGCTGCCATGCAGGCTTTTGGGGATACCGGTTTTCACAAGGACCGATATGCAACACTCTGTGGCTACTAGCCACGCCAAGCGCGAGACCAAACTATGGAAAATAGCGATAAAGTAGCGGCGGTAAACCGCTACGTGGAAGCCTTTGACAAGGCCGACATAGAGATTATCAAAGACATCTTCGCCGACGACGCCGTTGTTGAGGACCCGGTAGGGACCGATCCGCATGAGGGCATCGATGCGGTCTGCAGCTTTTACGAGGGCGCTCTCGCCTCCGGGGCGAAACTGGTGCTGACCGGTAATCCACGCTGCGCGGGTAATGCCGTGGCATTTCCCTTTGAAGCGAGGATGGAGGGCATGGCCATACAGATTATTGACGTTTTCGAGTTTAACGAGGACGGCAAGGTGATCCAGATGCGCGCCTACTGGGACAAAGACAGCATGGTCAGCTAGCCAGGCCACCCACAGTTTCCGACCTAGCCAAAGGAACAGCACACGATGCAGGATTTTACCGACAAGGTTGCCGTCGTCACCGGAGCGGCGAGCGGCATAGGCCTGGAGTTGGCAACCATTTTTGCCGAACAGGGCATGAGAATTGCCCTGGCTGACATAGAACCAGAGGCACTCTCACGTGCCGTCAAGGGGCTGCAAGAACAGGGCGCCGATGTGATTGGGGTAGTGACCGACGTGGGTGACGACGCCTCGGTTGCCAACCTGGCCTCGGAGACCGTCAACGCCTTCGGTGCGATTAACGTGGCCTGCAACAACGCGGGTGTCTACGCGGGCGGTTTGCTCTGGGAGCAGACAGAAGCGGACTTCGAGTGGGTTATGCGCGTAAATCAGTGGGGGATTATTCACGGTATCAGGCACTTTGTTCCCCAGATGCTCGCCCAGGGCGATGAGTGCCACGTGGTCAACACCGCCTCGATGGCCGGCATGACCACCCTGCCCTATGCGGGTATTTACCATATGACAAAACACGCGGCGCTGGCGCTGAGCGAGTGCCTGTTTCACGAACTCGCACTCACCGCACCGCAGATCGGTGTGTCCTGCCTCTGCCCGGAGCTCATCGCAACCAATATCGGCAGCTCTCAGCGCAATCGCCCGGATACTCTTGGAGATACCCGGGTCACCGAGTCCAGCGAGATGGTTCACCAGGCCATCATCGATGCCACCGACGGCGCTCTGCCGCCAAGGGTAATGGCCGAGCGCGTGTTACAGGGGATCATTGACCGGCAATTCTATCTCTGCCCACCACCCGACAACCCCTGGCACCACAGCGCAAAGTCGCGCATGGAAGACTGCGCCGCGGCACAGAACCCGCGCTTCGCGGCGCCACCGATATAAACCGCGTGACCGCCACCGGCCTACACTGGATTACCGACCCCCTGGACCAGGCGGCAGGCGGCAAAGCCCTGGGCCTGCGACAGCTGGGCCAATGGGGTCTCGCGGTTCCACCTGCTTTCGTGCTCGTTCATCCGCAGGGGTCTGAACTGCCGCCGGACTTACCGGAATACTATCGCCAACTGGGTCGCGGCAAGGTGGCCGTGCGCTCTTCCGCGGTTGGGGAAGACGGGGCTGACAGCTCCTTTGCCGGCCTCTATGAGACCCTGCTCGATGTTGAGGGAGAAAACGCGCTGCAGACGGCTATAAGCACCTGTATCGATTCGCTGCACAGCGCTCGCGCCTCAGCCTACCAGGACAGCAACGCCGTAGACGCCAGCCATATGAGCGTTGTCGTACAACGCATGGTAGATGCTTCGTGCGCAGGCGTGCTATTCACGGTGGATCCTGTTTCAGGCCGCCATGATCGACTGGTGATAGACGCGGTCAAGGGTCTCGGTGAATCGCTGGTAAGCGGCGAAGAAACCCCGGACCACTACGAGTTCAACCTGGATGGCGAGCTGGTGCTGTCGCAGCTGACCGGCAAAGAGCCACTGTTAACACCAGAACAGTGCCAACAGCTTGTTACCCAGGCTCGCCGCGCTGTGGAGCGTGCGGGTGAGCCACTGGACATGGAATGGGCCTTTGACCAGCAGGGTGAGCTGTTCTGGCTGCAGGCGCGCCCGATTACCACGGTGGGATCAGACCTGAATGAACTGGACACCCCGGTCGGACCTTGCGATGTCCTGACCCGTTGCAACGTCGGGGAAATGATGCCTGGGGCCTCCTGTCCCCTCACTTTTTCTACCACGGGAAAGGCCATTGAACACGGCATGCAGCACATGCATGTCAGCTATGCCGGCCGGCCGGCGATTACCGACGAGTGGACCCAACTCGCCATGAGCCACGGCAAGCTGTTTCTCAATCTAAGCGGATCGCTGGCCTCCGCCGCCACTGTGCTGGGTGTTGATGCAAAATCCATGGGACACAGTGTCTGTGGTCGCATCGTCGACGAACTGGAGGAGCCTCATAAACAATCGCTGCCGGTGCGACTGCTAGGCACCTGGCGTTTGCTGCGCTACCTGCAGCGCGCCGACAAGGTCATCAACGAGTTCACAAGCCGGGCCGAATGTTTCACGCTACCTACCGAGGGTAACAGTGTAACCCTGGCCAAAGCCCTGGATGATGCCCAGGAATTTTTCTATGAAGCCTTCTGCGTGCACCTGCAGTCCTCGACTACCTCAGGCTTCGCCAGCAACCTGTTACAGGCCATCGTGTCGGGGGGACAGAACTCTACGCCGGAGGAAGAAGCTGAAGCGGCGCGCCTGCTAGCCGGCGCCAGTGATGTTGAAAGTGCGCTACTGGTGGACCAGCTTGATGACATTGTCTCGTCAATATTCACCCGGGAGGACGCCAACCAGTTTGCGGAAGCACCGGACCCGGATGCTGCCCGGGCATGGCTCTCAGCAAATGGCGAACTGGGCGACGCATTTGAGGGCTTTTTGCAGCGCCACGGGCACCGTTCCTATCGTGAGCTTTGCGTTCGCGAGCAAGCCTGGCGCGATAATCCGCAGGCCCTGATAGCGAGCTTGCAATCCTCGGTAGGTGCACGCCTGGCGGGGGCGGGACCGAGGCCAAAGCCGGAAGCCATTGATACGTCAAAACTGGGCCTGGCACTTCGCTGGATTCTGCCAAAAGCCCATCGCGCGATCAGGCGGCGGGAGGCCACCAAGTCACAGTTGGTGGGCATTACCCATTCGCTAAAGTCCTGCTACCGGGCACTGGGCGAACAACTGGTTACGGAGCAGCGACTGGACGATGCTGACCAGGTATTTTTCTTTACTCATCAGGAACTGATGCGGTATGCACTGGACGCAGACACACGCGATGATGAGCACTGGCAACGTAAAACACGTCAACGACGACTTGCGCTGGATTTTCAGGACCGACTGGATTTCGATGAGATCTGTGTTGGACAGCCCGTCCCTATGGACCATCATTTAGCCCCCCTCGATGGGGATGACAGACTCGTCGGACGCCCTGTATCCCGCGGAGTGGTTGAGGCGGTGGCCCGGGTAGCTTTGAACGTGGCGGAAGCGGCTGCGCTGGAGCCCGGCGAGATACTGGTGGCACCTATCACCGACGTCGGCTGGACCCCCTACTTCGGCATGATCGCAGGCCTGGTTACAGATGTCGGTAGTGCCGTCTCCCACGGCGCGGTAATCGCCCGTGAGTATGGCCTGCCCGCCATCGTTAATACCCGTACCGCAACCCGCACCATACGCACAGGTGACCGCGTGCGGCTGGATGCAGACAGCGGCCTGGTCACTATCCTCCAGCCCTGATATCCGGGCTTCGGGACCGGATTTACCTCCAAAAAAAGTGTGACCTGAGTCATAAAAAGGCTCCAAAACCGCCTAAAAAGGCGACTCTGATCACATTTGAAGCCCCCTTAACTCGACCCGCAAAATGCAAAACCCTAGATTCAAACTGAAACTTTTGCACCCGGAGTGCGAAATGCGGTTAGTGGAACTACAGGCAATGAACCTCGAACCAGGCATGTTTGTCGCTGAGATAGACAGACCCTGGCTGGAGACGCCTTTTTCACTACAGGGGTTTGTGGTCCGCGACTACGACGACATAGAGTACATCTCCCAGTATGTCGACCGAGTTTATGTCGACGCTGAGTATAAAGGTGCCCAGACCTTTCTTCGCCTGGCAACAGAACCCACCGTTGCCAACGAAACCGAAACACTCAAGCTCAAGGCCGACTTCATTCAGGCAAAGGTCACGTTTGAGACCGCCACAGACACACTCGACAAGGTCTTTGATTCGCTGCGTGAAAACCGCCCCACGGATATCCAGGCTGTCCAGGAGGCGGTCAATCCTCTTATCGAGGGTGTGTTCCGGAACCAGGAAGCCGTTGCCGCCCTGCTCCGACTGAAAGACAGCGGCGAGTACCTCTACAACCACGGCATATCTATGGCGATCTGGGCCGTGATATTCGGTCGTCACATTGGCCTGCATCGCGACGAGTTAGAGAAACTCGCGATTGGCTGCGCGATGTGCGACGTCGGTATGACCGAGCTGCCCGCCGAGTTATTACACGGGCCACAAGAGCTCACCGAAAAGCAGCGCAAGATCATCAATGCGCACCCCATAGTCGGCGCGGAAATGGTTGCCGAGTCTGGTGAGATCGATTTCGAAATACTGGCAATTATCGAAAACCATCACGAGCGTATGGACGGCTCGGGCTACCCACGTGGTATGGAGGGAGCATCAATACCACTACTCGCCCGGATTGCGGGATTGGCCGACACCTACGATGCCATGATCACCTCCCGGCCCTACGCGACCGCCCGCACCTCACATGAAGCGGCCCAGGAATTGCTGGACTGCAAGGGAACCTTGTTCCAGGAATCGATGGTCGAACAGTTTATCCAGGCAATTGGGCTATTCCCCACAGGCACACTGGTTGAACTCAATAGCGGTGAAGTCGGGATCGTGGTCAGGCAGAACGACGCCCGTCGCCTCAAGCCCGAGATTGTCGTTGTACTGGACGAAGACAAGGAGCCCAAGGACATCCTCGATATAATCGACCTGGCCAACCAGGACTGCTCGATTGAGGCCGAACGCTGGATTGGCCGGGAACTGTTGCCCGGGTCCTTTGGCGTAAACAGCGAAGACTACTTCATATGATGAATACACCCACCAGCAACGTGCTGGGCCTGGTCGAGCTGGCCGATTCCGATGGTCTGTGTGATACCTATGGCCCGGACTCTTTCAAAGATCTTCAGCACGTGTTTGTCGACCGTCTTAAGCACTGGACGCGCAAGAATGATCACTGGCACATGTTAGGCAATGATCGATTCTGCGTGGTTCTGGACGGTGTCAGCAGTCGCGCCCAGATAGAACTGGCCGCTGCTAAACTGCGACGGGTTTTTGACCAACCCCACTATATTTTCAATACGCCGGTTCGCATGGAAGTGAACGCCGGGTTTGCCACAATACCGGAGGATGCAACAGACACCGAAGCCGCGGTCCGGCAGGCCAGCATGGCACTGCGGCAAGCGCGTAAATCGGCGCAACTCTTCGAGGTTTACAGCCCTCAATGTGAAGAGCAGTTCGTCGACAAACGCCAATTGGTCCAGGAGCTCGAGTTGGCTGTAGAGGTTGGCGAACTGGAGCTCTATTACCAACCCAAACTCCATGCGGGCTATCGTAACCTGGTCGGCGCGGAGGCATTGATGCGCTGGCATACCAAGGACCAGACCGTCCGGCGACCGGATGAGTTCATTCCCATAGCGGAGCGCAACGAGGTTATCCGGCCAATGACCTGGTGGGCAATCAAGTCAACCATCGCCAGGCTGGCGCGCTGGCCGGAGCACCTGTCCATTTCGGTCAACGTAACACCCACGCTGTTACTCGATGACGAAATCCTGTCTGTGGTGAGGGACGCACTCGATATTTACGGCGTAAAACCCTCGCGACTTACCCTGGAGGTGACCGAAAGCGTGATGGTCGAAAACCAGGAAAACATGCTCAAGCAGTTGGCCAGGCTGCGTGAGGAAGTGGGTGTGCGCGTATCGATCGATGACTTCGGTACCGGTTTCTCATCGCTTGCCTACTTCCGAGATTTGCCTGCCGACGAAATCAAGATCGACAAGTGTTTCGTAATGCCGATGTTGGAATCAGATAAAGACTACGCAATCGTGAAAGCGGTCATTGACCTGGCCCACAACTTTTCCCTGAAGGTCGTCGCCGAAGGTGTAGAAACCGACGAAATTGCCGGGCGCCTCGCCAATATGCGCTGCGATGTGTTGCAGGGCTACGCTTTTGATCCACCGCTGATGGTTGACGATTTCGAGAAGCGCTACCTTTTTTAAACCAGCTGACAGGCAATGCACATCGCGCAGTGTTACGGAGGCTGGCCAGGCTAGTTGATGTGCTATTCTCGCCCTCTCCCGGCGATAGCACAGGCGTCTGCCAATGAAAACCCAAACTCATGACCACCGGCCTGGTTGTCCGCGACGCAATGACAGCGTGATGGACTCTTCGCAAGTCAGCTGGAGCCTGGGCCATGCGTAGAAAAGTCATTGCAAGCACGGTGTTCGGCATTCTGCTTGCCGCTTTCGCCGTTGTTCAATTCATTCCCGCCCCGCCGGTCGTGATTCCGGCCCAGCTTCCCGCGGCAGAGCGCGCCGACCATCGACTACTTAATTTCGAGGGCATCAGCAATTTCCGTGACCTCGGCGGCTACACCACCACTGACAACCGGACAGTGCAATGGGGACGGCTGTATCGCTCGGGCACTCTCGCACATGCTACCCCCAAAGACCTGGAGGCGATTAACCAGCTGGGGTTGTCGACCCTGGTAGACTTTCGTTCGGCTGCTGAAAAAGAGGAAGAACCCAATCGGCTACCTGAGCCCCGCAATTTTGAATTGACCGAGATCCCGACCCTGGATGGTGGCGACAATTCGGTGGCAAATGAGGTCATGGCGAGAATCGAGAGTGGGGATTTCGGGGACTTTGACCCGGATAGTTTCATGCTGGTAGCCAATCGCGAGTTCGCTAGGACCTATACCCCAGAGTTTCGGGAGTTCCTGCAAACCGTCCTGGCGGCAAACGGCGAACCCGTGGCCTGGCACTGCAGCGCCGGGAAAGATCGAACCGGTTTCGCCTCTGCGATACTGCTACGTCTCCTTGGGGTTCCCAAGAAAACGATCCTCGATGATTACATGCTCTCCAAGCAATACGCAGTTGAGGCAAGGCGACGCGACCTGCTTCTGCTGCGAGTATTCAAGGGGCAGGAAGCCGCGGATAAGTTGGAGGTACTGTTGGGGGTCGAGCGGGACTGGCTGGAAGCGGGCTTCGCAGAAATTGAAGACCGTTATGGCAGTTTTGACCGCTACGCACGTGACGGTCTGGGCTTAACCCACTCGGATATCGAACAGCTCAGGTCGCAACTGTTGCTGTAGTACCCAGCGGGTAAGTTACCAAAAACCCGATATTGTCTCCGCGCGACGACTGCTACACTCAGACCATGGAAGAGATCGCGCTGTATACCGAGTTAATTGCTGTGGCTGTGGTGCTGTTCTACATCGTAGCTTTCGTGTCTGTGCTGGAAGCAATACTGAAAGCGCGCACCGCCCAGGGCGCCGTGGCCTGGACAGTCTCGTTACTCACCCTGCCTTACATCACGGTGCCCCTGTACCTGGTGTTCGGCCGCAATCGCTTCGACGGCTACCTGGAACAACGGGCAGAGATGGAAGCGGCTTTCACGCAGCTACAGCGCGACACCCGCGATTCCCTGGCGGAACATGTTATACCGACCGAAGGTGCGATGGGCCTTTACCGGGCACTATTTCGACTGGCCAGGACACCGGCAACGCGGGGGAACCGGGTCGACCTGCTGGTGGACGGGGAGAAAACCTTCGACAGCATTCTGGCGGGAATGGCCGCAGCACAGGAATACATCCTGTTCCAGTTCTATATCATTCGCGACGACGACCTGGGCAAGCGTTTGGGCCGCGTACTGGCCGACAAGGCGCGCGAAGGCGTCAAGGTCTACCTGATCTACGATGAGATAGGCAGTCGCAAATTTCCGCGCACACGGCTGTGTAAACAGCTGCTTATGACCGGCGTAAAGGTCGCCGCATTCAATACCACCCAGGGACATCGGAACCGCTTCCAGTTAAATTTTCGCAACCACCGAAAAATCGTTGTTGTCGACGGCAAAACCGCTTGGATTGGCGGCCACAATGTCGGTGATGAATACCTGGGGTTGAACAAGCGTATCGGCCATTGGCGAGACACTCATACTCGCCTGCAAGGTCCCGCCGTGCTGGGTGCAGAGCTGACCTTCGCTACAGACTGGCTGTGGGCTACGCGTACAGCCATTGATATCAACTGGAATTTCACCGGGCCCACCCGGGGCGATTGCGAAGTCATGGTATTCCCCTCTGACCCTGCAAGCGAGTTTGAGGAAGCGGGTTTGATGTATCACCAGTTAATCGTCGATGCGCGCCAGCGGATCTGGATTGCCAGCCCCTATTTTGTGCCCGATCGCGCCATCGTATCAGCGCTGCAACTGGCCGCACTGCGCGGCGTCGACGTGAGGCTGATTATTCCCGATCAACCCGACGGCCCGGTCGTGGGCATGGCCAATTGGGCTTTCACCAGGGAACTGTTGCCTGCGGGCGTGAAGGTCTACCGCTACGAGCACGGCTTTATGCACCAGAAAGTGCTGCTGATGGATAACGAACTGGCCGGAGTAGGCACCGCAAATTTCGACAACCGATCATTCAGGCTCAATTTCGAAGTCACCCTGTTAGCCAGGAATACACAGTTTACCGGGGAGGTCAGCGCCATGCTGGAAAAGGATATGACGGCCTCACGACTGGTTACCGAGGAGGAGCTTGCCGGCAAACCACGCTGGTTCCCGCTGGCAATGGGTGCGGCGAGACTGTTCTCCCCGGTCCTCTAGGCAAACTCAGGCCGCGCTACATGAGCCCCCTGATCAGGATGACCAGCAATACCGGCGGCACCACATACCGAATGAGAAAATACCAGATACGGTGCGTGCTACCTGTCAGTGAGGTCAACTCGTCGCGGCTGGCCTCAGGCTTGACAAACCAGCCGGCAAAAATGGCGATGAGCAGGCCTCCCAGGGGCAGCAGGATTTGGTTGGAGAAGTAATCGAGGGTGTCATTGATATTGCCGGAGCCGAGGTTGAGATCACCCAGCACGTTGTAAGAGAGAATGCTCAAGATACTCAAACCGGCTATGGATCCGACAACGAGCAAAGCACTCTTGTGCCGGGAAACACCGAATCGCTCTTCCACCCAGGCATTTAACGATTCGATCAAACCTACCATCGAGGTAATTCCCGCCACTGAAAGCATGAGGAAAAACAACATGCTAAACATGTATCCGCCTGGCATCTGCGCGAACGCGACCGGCAGGGTCTGGAATATAAGTCCCGCCCCGGCCGCAGGATCCAGTCCATAATTGAAGACCGCTGGGAAAATCACCAGCCCGGCCAGCAGTGCTACCCCGGTATCGGCGATCACAATGATCAATACCGAATGGGTGATGGAGATGCTCCTGGGCAGGTAGGAACCGTAAGTCATCATGCCGCCCATTGCGACACCGATGGAGAAGAATGCCTGGCCAATCGCCGCCAGGACGGCCGCCGGTCCGATCTTGCTGAAATCAGGGGTGAACAGCCAGGCAATCGCCTCGCCAAAGCCCCCTGCGAAAACGTTGTAGATCGCCAGGCCTACCAGCAGCAGGAACATCAGGGGCATCATGATACTGACGGCGCGTTCTATGCCGTCTTTTACGCCCGCAAAAATGATCAGTCCAGTGATCGCAAGTCCCGCAAGGGTCCAGAACAACATGCCGCTGTTACTGGCCAGGACCGCGGCAAAATCTGCGCTGGCCGATACCGCATCCACTCCTGCAAACCCGGTATTCACCGCCTTGAACAAGTACCACAGCACCCAGCCAACCACCACGGCATACACAATCACGATGGTATAAGCAGCCAGTAGACCCATACCTCCAACCCAGCGCCATTGCTCGCTGCGACCGCTCTCGCTGGCTAATTTGGCCATCGCCCTGGGTGGACTGGCCTGGCCACGACGGCCAATCATCAGTTCAGCAATGAGAATAGGAACGCCGATGCCGAAAGCACAGGCCAGATAGATAATCACAAAAGCGGCGCCGCCATTTTCACCGGTTACGTAGGGAAAGCGCCAAATATTGCCCAGCCCCACGGCGAAACCGACAGAGGCCATGAGAAAGGCAAAGCGGGAGGACCAGTTGGCATGCGCGCCGCCGGCAGATGCCATATTTATTCTCCGATTTTCGTGTTTATGATCCGCAGTCTACACAAAACCCCGTAGCGCTTCAGCAGCGCCAGGGGCGGCTCATGCGGCCACATTGTCCAGCGATACGGGCCGGGTAACCTGCGCCAGCCACTCGCGATCAGCCTCACCCAGCAGCGGTGACAGTGCTTCCCTGACGCGGCAATGGTAGGCATCTAGCCAGGCCAGCTCCTGGGCTGAGAGAAGCTCCGGCAGCAACAGGCGATTATCGAAGGGCACCAACGTCAAGGCCTCAAAACCCAACATTGGAACGTCACCGGGACAGTCGGTAACCTCTTTGACCACCAACAGGTTTTCGCAGCGAATGCCAAATCCACCGTCGCGGTAGTAGCCGGGCTCATTACTGACAATCATGCCGGGCTGCAGGGCTGTGCTATTCCAGGCTCGGGCAATTCGCTGGGGTGACTCATGCACACTCAGGAAAGCCCCCACGCCGTGACCGGTACCGTGGTCATAATCAAAGCCCTCTCGCCAAAGGAACTGGCGGGCAAGCGCGTCCAGATGAGTGCCGGTAGTACCCGCCGGGAACCTGGCCTGATCCAGTGCGATGTGGCCCTTGAGCACCAGCGTATACAGCGTGCGAAGCTCTTCGCCGGGCTCGCCGATAGCGACAGTACGGGTGATATCAGTGGTGCCGTCGGTGTACTGGCCACCGCTGTCAACCAGGTAGACACTGCCCATTTCCAGTTTCCCCGGCTCATCAGCGTCGCAATGGTTATAGTGACACATGGCGGCATTACTACCCGCTGCTGATATCGTATCGAAAGAGCTGCCATGGAAGCGCTCCCCCAGGGAGCGAAAATCGTACAGCTTCTCGGCCAGGGTATCCTCATCATGCAACCGCCCTGCCGCAACTTCCGCGTCCAGCCACGCAAGGAATCGGGTCTCGGCGACCGCATCGCGAAGGTGTGCATTGCGAGCGCCCTCAATCTCCACCGGATTCTTTGCCGCTTTTGGCAGCAGGACCGGATCTTCAGCCGCTATCAACTCCGCGCCGCCCTGTTCCAGTAATTGCCGAGTCCAGGCATTGGCGCCCTCATCGTCTACCAAAATCCGGCGTCCGGCGAAACTCGCGAGGAACCCCGCCGCTTCAGCCTCTGGTACCACGGCGACGCCCCCACCCACGTGATCTTCAAAGCCCTCGGGGATGCGATCGGAATGAGTGACAACAGTCATCTCCCCATCCCGGAATAGCACTGCAAAGGCCTGCAATACAGGCAGCATGGGCACATCAGTTCCGCGCACGTTGAGTAACCAACTGACCGAATCGGGCGCAAAAATGAGCGCGGCATCGGCGCCAGACGCAGCCACCTGGTCACCGATACGACGACGCTTGTCGCGACTCGACTCGCCCGTGAATGCGATACCCAAAAGCAGGGCCGGCTCAACCCGGGCGGGCGGACGATCAGACCAACACCGGTCTACCAGGTTATCGACAGACGCAACCAGCGTAATTTCAGCATCGGCCAGCACCGCACTGGCCCTGTTAAACCAGCCGGCAGTGTGCAGACGCGGGTCACAGACCACGCGAGCGCCGGGCGCAAGCTCAGCCACCAACCACTGCAGGGGAGGCTCCTCCAGCAACTGGCAATAGTCGAACAGGGCGGCGGGCACCTGCCGGCGAACCTGTACCCGATAGCGACCGTCAACGAATATCGCGGCTCGATCAGCCAGGACTACCGCCGTGCCCGCGGATCCGGTAAACCCGGTAGCCCAGCACAAGCGTTCGTTATGCCGGGGTAAATATTCTCCAAGGTGCTCGTCAGCGCGTGGGATGATCAAAGCATCGTATCCCCCGCGCGCCATCTCTTCGCGCAGGGCTTGCAGGCGAATTTCAATCATGGCAGGCCCACTGTCCGCAGGTGATCATTCTTCAAGCAAATCAAAATCCGACTTGGAGATACCGCAATCCGGACACTCCCATTCCTCGGGAAGGTCTTCCCAACGAGTACCTGGAGGGAATCCATCATCCGGCAGGCCCTCGGCCTCATCATAGATAAATCCGCAGATCACACATTCGTATTTTCGGAAAGGGGCGTCACTCATGGCCGCTGGGGTCTCGTCAATGGATGAAGCGCGAATTATACGTCAATTGCCCGGTGGTGAAACTGCTGGAGACCTTCACTCGGGGGGACCTGCTAAAGCTCACCCACCAGCTCCAGTCGATAGCCATCATCGACAGGGCGGGCCATTAGCGACAGGGCCTGCTGTAGTGCCGGGTGCATTGCCCCCTCACTGGCGATATCAATTGCCAATGAGTAACGGTTGCCATCCAATCCAACCCTGCCCTCGGCAGTGACCGGACCGACAAGCGTGACCACTTCGCCCGCCAGCGGGTCCCCCTCAGCCTGGATGAAGTCCAGTGCATAGCTTCCCAGGGGTAACGATCCTTGTGGCGACAGCCAGGCGCCACGCTGCCAGACCAGTCGGCCCTCGGCCTGCGCCAGCATACTCGATGAAAAATTCAAACTGGCCACTTGCGCGCTGATCTCGCCTGACAGGGATATCGGTGCGAACTGTTGCAACAGCCCGGCACTGAAGCGCGCTTCAAAGTCGCTTAACGACAGATCTTCGTCTCCACGGATGATTATATCTCCAGCCAGCTGCTGTCGGCCCCAGTCGCTGACAAGGTGCAATCTAGGCGCCATAAACACTAACGACAGAGGCTGAAGCCGCCACGTGATAGCACCGAGGTGGAGGTAGCCACCGGGTACAGCAAGCAGGCAGCGGCTTGCCGAGCCGTTCCAGACTGTACCTGAAAAACCTGTAACCAGAAGCTGTTCAGTGGGAACAAACAGTCCGATGAGCCGGGCCGGGGCGCTCAACAATGCCACCACCACGGCAACAACAGTCAGGCCCAGTAGAGCCCTCGTACGCAGCACGCTATCAACCCCCCTGGCCGACTCTTACCGTGGCATTTACCCGACCGGCACTGCCGCCCTGGGAAATCGAAGCTTCCAGAATTAGCAAGCCCTCACGATATTCGAGCTCGTGCAACCAGGACAAGAGATCGTCAAAGGCTGCCCCTTCCAGGCGAACCTGTATCTCACCCCTGCTATTAGGCTGTAAACGGCTGACAGGCAAGCCCAGGCGCGTGGTTGCCTGGTTGACCAGTGATGTCAGGTTCCGTCGACTGCTGGCCCCGGCACCACTGTCACGCAAAGCCATAATCTCCGACACCATCGCGTCGACGCGCTGCAGGGACTCGGACGTTGCAACATTGCGCCGGACCATGTCATCGCGCAGGCTTGTCAACGGCGACCAGACCAGCATGTAGACCAGGTAAACCATGAGAACGCCGGCAAGTATCAGCAGACTGACCTGATCGCGTGTGCTGAAACTCTGCCAAAGTGCTTTCATGACTTCTCACCCACCCTGATTCGCGCCCTTACCTGCTCCCCCTGTGCACTGGAATTTTCCATTACCGCCTCAAGTCCGGACTCATTGATCCCTACACGGACCTGCTCAACGGCCTCGTAATCGCTAGCCAGAATATTCATGCGTATCTCGCCGCTTTTGTCGCTGTAGTTGATCGTGGCTATCGATGTTCCGGGGCGGGACGCGACTACTTTACCCACTTTTTCCAGCAAGCTCACAAAGCCGCTACTTTGAGCAGATCCCTTCAGGCTATCGAGCTGGCGTCGCAGTTGCTTCTCAGGGTCGACGATAGCGCCCCGCGGGTAGGCCTGGCGATAGCTGTCCTGCACAGCTGTGCGCAGCGCGAGATTTTCACGTTGCAACCGCCAATAGTCCGTCCCCGTGGACACCAGCTGCAGCAGGAGGGCCACGATAAACGCCGCCGCCACCCAGCGCCATTGATGCCACCAGCGCCCGAGCGGTAAGCGCGAGGCAAATTCTCCCTGCCGAAGGTTTGGCAAGCGTGGAGAGAGCTCGGTCAATAACAGCGCACTGCAAAAGTTGCCGCGACGCCACTGCACCTTGCTCCTTAGCTCATCAGGTATCTCTGCGAGTTCCCGCTCCTGGTCCTGGCCATAGACAATCAGCGCAGCCAGTGAGTCCTGTTCGGGACGGGCCGCTGTGAGCAGAACCGGCAACAGCTCGCGCTCGGCCGAAAGCCCCTCACACTCGCCGGTTCGCAGAACGATTTTGTCACCTTCAAACAGCAGGCACCACTCGCCCTCGCGCCAGGGTAAGAGCAGGGCTTCCGACAACCAAAGAGTGATTCCCTCCTGCCCTGCCAGCTGCTCCTGCCAGTCATGCATTTGGGCCTGCGCACTTAGCGCCACCGCATATTCCAGCTTGCCCAGTGGAGCCGTAGCGAAATGCAGGCTTTCAACCTCCTCCGCCACTTGTTCTTCGAGCATGAAAGGTAGTGATTTTTGCAGGTGTTTCTTTTCTTCCGGGGTGATTTCCAGGCGCTGAAGACGAACGGCCTCTCCCGGCGCCGCAAATACCTTGGTGGCCCGCGACCCGGCGGTAGAACCCGCGGGGCGGTCGGCAGCATCGGCACCGTCAACCCACACCGGTTGTTCGTCGCTACCAGGCGCGAACGCCGCCAGCCGGCCATCAATCAGGCGGAGCACGGTGATGTTTTCGTTGGCTGTCATAAGACTAGCATGGCCTCCCAATCGTCTTTCGCGCAGCGGGTCACAAGCTACCGCTGGCTCGAACCAGGCTCTCTACCCGACGCTGCTGACGCTGCAGTACACTGTACAATTGCAGCTCGCGGTCAGCAATCTCAACCCGGGCGCTCAACAAAAAATAAGCCGAGGACTCACCCAGCAACTGCGCAATCTTATCCATCGGTTTGTCGGCAAATACCGGGTGTGCCAGAAACTCTGCCTTATCCAGGAAACCGGTCTCTTCTCGCTGTTCCAACAGTGCCTGGGCATCTGACTCGGCAAGAGGCTCCAAGGTGTCGTCAGCATTGATGGAGCGCAGAACCGGTAAGGGCGCAGTGTGGATATTGATAGGCAGTGGGTTCTCTGGCCATACGGTCACCAATGGCGCAATAGCAGCGTAAAGCTCCGGAGTGACATTGGCGATTGCACGCAATTCACTGACACTGGTCATAGGTCGATTGGCCGCGCGGTAGGCAGGCGTCTGGGAAAAATAGTAGTCGTCTTCAGCACCCTCGGGCGACAGGTTATTGTCGGCATCAATCCAGTCAGCGATGGAGCGCGCAAGTGCAATCGCTTCCCCCTCCCCTATCGCGGGCTCCTCCAGGGTTTGCAATAGCCGAATAAACTGAGCCTGGGCGGGTGTGAAGCGATCGATCCCCTGTGCGCGCTCCTGTTCAGCGCTGTCCCCGATCAACCCATTGAGATTGAAGCGCCCCTGCAGATCCTCCAGCCCACCCATCAGCCAACCGCCCTCTTCCAGGGCATAGGGGGTGGGCGGTTGTGCCCAGATTTCCTCCAGGTCGTCCCGCGGTACATCACGCTCTTTGTCGGTGTCGTAGTCGACAACAAGCGCCAGGGTCGCAAGGTCTTCCGCACCGCGCAGATAAGCATAGCCCTGCTCCGCCTGGAACAGGTTGGCGCCGCGCTGGTAGAACAAGGTGAACTCGCGTTGCATGGCTACGATCAGGCCGGCACAGACAGCAAATACCAACATCGCCACCACTAAAGCGGCGCCGTATTGGTGACTAGCGCCGCTATATCGGTGGCAGTGCATACAGACGCCTCAGTTCACCCCAGTCAGCCAGTTCAAGGTTTAACTCGATCACCACGGGTGGTGACAGGCCCCCGCCGGGCTGACTGGTATCTACAATCCAGTTCTCGGTCCAGTCCCTGGTATCGATGTCGGACCCGCGACCGGGACGCAATTCCGCGAGAGAGCCCAGGAAACGCAGTTCCAGCAATTCCACCTGGTCCAGTAACCTGACCCGCTGAGGTTCAGTATTACCAGCCCTGTCCAGCACAGGGTAGGACTCTCGCCAAAGCGTATCTTCCTCGACCAAATAGTTAACCCGCTGCAGGTT
This sequence comes from uncultured Alteromonadaceae bacterium, assembly GCA_964590005.1. Lineage (GTDB taxonomy): Bacteria > Pseudomonadota > Gammaproteobacteria > Pseudomonadales > Halieaceae > CALJFL01. The sequence continues at coordinate 31,792 of CAZPVJ010000166.1, forward strand.
ACTGCGAATCTGGGCGTTGGGGTTGTGCCAACCAGAGCGGGTAAAACTGAGTTGTACCCGCGCCGCCCTGCCGCCAATCAACGCGGGTTCAGTGACACCAAATTCATCGCGCACCGGTCGGGCGACAAACTGTCTGAGGTCGCGTGACAAAATAGCCATCGCCCGGTTGACCTCGTAGGTGCGATCGGCACTTTCCCGGGTGCTCTCCACACCGGCGATAACGACAGACAGGCTGGTGTAGGCGACGGTTGCAATAAACGCCGTAATCGCCAGGGCAATCAATACCTCTACCAAAGTGAAGCCACCCGCATGTCTGCTCATGGCAGTTCATCCGTTTGCAGGTCCGCAGACAAATAGGCCACCAGAGTATGCAGCGTGTTGTCGGCCGACTCTTCTTCCAGCCCCACACTGATGGCTACCCGATAAAACTCAGGCACCTCGGTGGGTGTGCTTTCAATCCACCAATACCACTGGCGACCGACCATCTCGGTATCACCATTTTCCCGACCGTTCAGCAGGCTGCCAGTAGACTTTGCGAGGATACGAATTTCCGCCAGCTTGTTGACCGCGACCATTTGGGCCTGCGATTTATCACGCAAATACGCGGTGCTATCCACCTGCTGATACAAGGTAAACAACAATGCGGGCAGGGCTATTGCGACGACCGCGAGTGCCACCATAACCTCGACCAGGGTAAATCCCGCTGCGAGCGGGTAAGCATCACGGCGGAGCATCACTCTCCTCCTGGCCCTTGCGTAACACCGAAAATCGCCCCAGCAAATCCCATTCAAGACGCCATAAGATATCCCCGGTCTGGCGATCGCGCCACAGCAGGGCACCCGGCGTGGTTTCTCCACTGGCGTAAAAAATCACCTGGGGTGTTGCATCGACCGCTTCCTCCACAGACTCGAACTCTGGAACCGGGACATCATCCAGCGTCAACTCGATTTCTACGTCGGGGGATAATTCGGTGACCGCAAAAACATCCTGCGCCAGCTCTGGTTGCCGCCAGCCTTCTGGTCGACGCTGTCGCCAGCCATACAAATAGGTCTGCTCCAGGCTGCTATCGCTGCGCTGTAACAACAGCCCGTAGTCATCCCCGGACAATTCGGCCTCATCCATCGCGTAACGCGCTACATCGGCGAGGTTTCGTACATCCGACTCCAGCTTGTAATCGCGACCACCGCTGTTGACTGCGAGGCTGACCAAAGAGGTGATTATGACGATAACAAACAGAACGACCAGAATTTCCAGCAGACTAAAACCATGCTGGCGCGGATGATTCACCCGGAATTATTCCTCGGGCTTCCAGTTTCCGATGTCGGTATTCTGGCCCTCTCCTCCGGACAAGCCATCAGCGCCCAATGAATAAATATCGACTTCGCCATTTTCACCGGGGCTGAGGTACAGGTAAGGCCTGCCCCAGGGATCGACAGGCAGCTCGGAGAGATAACCGCCCTCCTTAAAGTTTCGTGGCTCCGGATCCAGGGTACTGGCTTCCACCAACGCCTCCAGCCCTTGTTCGGTGGTGGGATAGACGTAGTTGTCCAGCCGATATATTTTCAGTGCGGTTTCTATGGCCTTGAAATCTGCATAGACTTTCTGCACCCGGGCCTCATCGGCACGATTGAGCACGGTCGGCGCCACCACGCTAATCAGTAGACCCATGATCACCAGCACTACCAGGATCTCCACCAGCGAAAACCCTGACTGGAGCCTCATCTTTTGCTTTTCTTGCTCTTTGCTCATTGCTTTATCTTACCATTGTATTCAAATCGAAAATGGGCAGCAGGATCGCGAGTACGATGGTTAACACCATACCGCCCATGAACACGACCATGAGCGGCTCAAACAATCCCATGACGGTCCCCAGGGTCATTTCCAACTCCCGCTCCTGGTTGGTCGCGGACCGATTGAGCATCGTTTCCAGCTCGCCACTGGCTTCACCGCTGGCGACCATGTGAATCATCATGGGCGGAAACCGGCCGCTTTCCCGCAACGCACGATTGAGACTACTGCCTTCCTGCACCCTCTCCGCCACGACCTGGCTGTCCTCCCGCAACACCAGGTTACTGAGCACCTGACCCGCAATACGCAGCGCCTCCAGCAATGGCACACCGCTGGCCATCAGGATGCTCAGGGTAGAGGCGAAGCGGGCCGTATCCACTGCGGTTACGACACCGGATATACCGGGTATGGCCAGTAACCATCGGTGCCAGGTCTTGCGACGCGAAGGGTTGCGGAGCAGCCGCCTGACGCCAAAAGCCAGCAGGACCATGCCCACCAGTAGCCAAAGCCCGTAATCCCGGAAGAAATCGCTGGCGATGATCAGCCCACGGGTGAGGAGTGGCAGGTCGCGGCTGGTATGGGCGAAGATACCGATCAATTCCGGAACCACGAATACCATCAGGGCAATCACGACCGCTATGGCGACGCCAACCAGGATAAACGGGTAAATCATCGCCATCTTCAACTTCTGGCCCGTGTACTGGCGCTGCTCGGTGTAATCCGCGAGCTGCTCGAGTACCGGACCCAGGAAACCCGCATGCTCACCAGCATTGACCATCGCCCGATACATCTCGTCAAAGACTGTTGGGAATTCACCCATCGCGTAGGCCAGCGTGTGTCCCTCGGCCACCCTGGAACGCACCTGCAGCAACAACCCCTTGGTCCGCGCCTTGCGACTTTGCTCCGCAGCGGCCTGTAAGCACTCATCGAGCGGCAGGTTAGATTGCACCAGGGTTGCCAATTGCCGGGTCATCAAGGCTTTTTCGCTGACACTGATGCGAGGCTGCAAAAAGGACAGCGACCAGCGGCCCGAGCCACCCTCCCGAACATTGGCCAGTGAGACCTCCACGGGGCGCAGGCTCTGCCCACGCAACTGCCCGCGCACCTGACGTTCGGAGTCGCCCTCCAGCACGCCTTTGACGAGCTTGCCCTCGGTGTTGAGGGCCCGGTAGCGATAGGCGGTCATCGGCCCTAAGTCTCTCTCAGCTTACTGCCGTGACTCGCAGCACTTCTTCGATGCTGGTTTCACCGGCGAGGACGCGACGCCGGCCGTCCTCCTGAATACCGGGGTAGCGCCGCCGCGCGGCCTCGAGCATCTGCTGTTCACTGGACCCCTCATGAATAAGAAGGCGCACCTCGTCATCAATTTCGATGAGTTCATAAATCCCGGTACGCCCGCTGTAGCCAGTGTAATGGCAGTGTTCACAGCCTTCGGCGCGATATACCGTTGCCGCCGGTTCAGCCTCGGACAAACCGAGCAGCAGCTGTTCCGACGGGGTCGCGTCGAAAGGTTGCTTACAGTCGTTACATAGCAAACGCACCAATCGCTGCGCCATCACCGCAAGCAGGCTGGACGAGAGCAGAAATGGCTCGACGCCCATATCGTGCAGGCGTGTCACTGCGCCAATCGCTGTGTTGGTGTGCAACGTAGACAGCACCAGGTGGCCGGTCAGCGAAGCCTGTACAGCGATTTCGGCTGTTTCCAGGTCCCTGATTTCACCCACCATAACGATATCGGGATCTTGCCGCAGGATCGCCCGCAGACCACGGGCAAAGGTCATATCAACCTTGGTGTTAACCTGGGTCTGGCCGACGCCAGGCAACATGTATTCGATGGGGTCTTCAATCGTCAGGATATTGCGCGAGCTTTCATTGATATGGGACAGCCCGGCATACAGCGTGGTGGTTTTCCCGGAACCGGTTGGCCCAGTGACCAGGATGATCCCATGAGGTTTGCTGAGAGAGCGCACATAGGCGTTTACCACCTGCTCATTCATCGACAATTGCGCCAGTTCCAGTTGCCCAGCCTGCTTGTCCAGCAGACGCAAAACAACGCGCTCGCCATGCGCTGACGGGATGGTCGACATTCGAATGTCGACTGCGTGACCGGCTATCTTCACTGAAATGCGGCCATCCTGTGGCACGCGTTTTTCGGCAATATCGAGCTTCGCCATAACCTTCAGGCGAGAAACGAGCAGGGGCGCCAACATCCGCTTCGGCGACAGCACCTCAGATAACACCCCATCGACCCGGTAGCGCACGCTGAGCCGATCCTCGAAAGTCTCGATGTGTATGTCAGACGCTTTGTCGCGAACGGCCTGGGACAGGATGGCGTTGATGAGGCGTATGATCGGGGCATCGTCCTCAGCATCCATCAGATCGCCGGTGTCAGGTATTTCATCGGCCAGCCTGCTCAAGTCCACATCCGCGCCAATGTCCTCCGCCATCTGCACGGCCTCGTTATTGCCCCGCTGATAGGCCTGGGTCAGGCGACGCTGAAACTCCTCGGTGGAGACCGGCTGCAGACTGAAGCGGCAACCCAGGAAGCGACGGAGTTCGGCCACCACCTGTAAATCGGGCTGTCTCTCGTGGTAGACCAGAGGCTCGCCATCCTGCTGGGCCAGCAGGACACCGTGTTGTTTGGCAAATCCAAATGGCAAGGTGCCGACACCCGCAGTATCTGGCGCCTCCACGGTGGGGGTGGGGGCAGAGTCAGCCACTATTGCTGCTCCTCGGTCACCGGCGTGGAACTCTCATCCTGCATTTGCTCCAGCTGCTTAATCTGCTCTTCCCACTCCGGCAAAAGCGGCGTGTTCTCATCGTCCAGGAACATCAGTCCGCGCTCCCGGCGGATTGCCTGCTGTTCGCGAATATAGCGGTATTTCTCCGCACTCGCGCCGGCCAGTTCCTGGTCGTCGCGAATGATGGTCGGCCTAATGAATATCAGCAGATTGGTCTTGGTAACCTGTACGGCATCGGTACGGAACAAGCGGCCCAGGAACGGGATATCGCCAAGAATCGGCACTTTCTGCGTACCATCCTGGACATCGTCCTTGATCAATCCACCGAGCACCACAATCTTGCTGTCCGAGGCCAAAACCTTGGTCGCGATTTTGCGTTCATTGGTAATCAGGTCAGAGGCGATCGCGGACAGGCCGGTGAGACTGGACACCTCCTGTTCGATGTCGAGCACCACCGAGTCACCCTCGTTGATATGGGGAGTCACGGTCAGGGTGATACCGACATTCTCACGCTCAATGGTCTGGAACGGATTCTGCGCCCCGTCACCACCCGCGCCGGTGTTGGTAAATGACCCCGTCACAAATGGCACGTTCTGGCCGACGGTGATATAGGCCTCCTGGTTGTCCAGGGTGAGCAGACTCGGGGTAGACAGGATATTGGCGTTAGTCTGCTCCTTGAGGGCATTGAGAATAACCGTCATCGACAGGTCGTCATCGATCGTACCCCAACCCAGCGAGAGACCGGGAGTCTGGGCCAGCGCCCCGGCCAGGGCACCAATATCAAATTCATCATCGTTATTACTGGGGGTCGCCGTATCGTCGTCATTGGGCGGCAATACGGCTTCCGCGATCGCCCGGGCTCGGGCGTCACCCGCATTAATGTTACTGCCGTAGAAGCCGCTCTGGTTGGCAAACAACCATTGCAGGCCAAGGTCCTGGCCGTCGATCAGTTCCATCTCGACAATAATCGCTTCTACCAGCACCTGGGCCCGGCGAATATCAAGCCGTTGTATCACCGCTTCCAGGGCAGCCATCTCGTCGGTATCAGCCGTGATGATCAGGGAGTTCGTGCCCTCATCTGCCTCGATAGTGGAGTTGCGGCTATCAGAACGTGCCGGCTTTCCCGCCTCGGAGGTATCCAGGCGGCTGATATTCTGCATGACCCGGGTGAGCACATCCGCAATCTCATCTGCCTGGGCGTATTCGAGATACACCACCTTCACGTTGCCGCTCTGCTCCAAAGGCGTGTCGAGGTGGTCGATGAGCTTGCGCATTCGCGCCCGCTCCAGTTCATCGCCATTGACCAGCACACTGTTGGTCCTGGAATCGGCCACCAGCAGCATTTCCGGCTCATTGCCACCACTCTGCTTGGCCTCTGACTTACCCAGCTCATCGAGCATGCGCACCACATCGTCGGCCACCGCATAGCGCAGCTTGACGATATCGGTTTGCTGTACCGCGCTCTGGTCCATTCGCTCAATGATGTCGCGTATTCGATCTATATTGGCACCGACGTCCGAAATGATGATGGCATTGCTGGGCGCATAAGCCGCCATGTGCGCCTGTTGGGGGACCAGTGGCCTGAGCACGGGGATCAATTTGGCAGCGGAAATATTGTCCAACCGGATCACCTGGGTAACGTACTCGTCGTTCATCTCACCCTGGGCGGGATCTCGCACCGACACCGCTGCCGACCGGGCGTCCTTACTCTGGATAACCCGCACCACACCCCCGGAGCGCACCGCGGTGTAGCCGTGGACGTCCAGGATGGAAAGGAACAGGTCGTAGAGCTCGTCCTTGGACACCGGCTTGGACGAGACCACCTTGACCTTGCCCTTGACCGCAGGGTCAACCACGATGGTCGTGCCCGTGGCATCCGCCACGAACTTGATAAGCTCCTGGATATCGGTCTCTTTCAGGTTGACCGTAAAGTCCTGCGCGACGCTATGTGAGGCGCCAAAACCAAGGCCGAGCACCATGGCGACAATAGGCACTCGCAATGCCCGGATGAGTTCGTTCACCAATTCAGTGCCCCTCAAAACGGTGTCCCTGACTGTATCATTGATCTGTCACCCCGGCATCCAGGCTGACGGTGACCGAGACCTGCTGGTTATCACGCTCCAGGTTAAAAACCGCTTCGCTGGCGGTTCGCATGGTCTGGTAAAGCTGCATCGTGTTAGCGGGGTCATCCAATGCTATCCCATTGACGGCCGTGACAATATCGCCATCGCGAAAGCCCAGTTGTTGAAATTGCTCGCTGTCTTTGCCCGGGCCGATACGGTAGCCGCGTAACGCGTCGCCTTCGCGCACCGCACTGATCGATACGACGTCAACGAGGGCCTGTGGGTTGGAATAGAGTTGCTCCCGATAGTTCCCCGCCAAGGCTGCCGTTTGCGGGTCATCTCGCCGCTCTACACGGGTATTATCAGCTTTAGCCCGGGGACGGGCGGCCGGTGCGGCTCGATCAGCGGGGAGCTGGGCGCTCAAGCCGGACTCATCGAACAGGGTCAGCAACTCATAGGTGCCGCCATTATCCAGAACTACCTGCTTGGGCATTACCTTGGCGAGCGTCACCTTGCCGGGCACAGGCAAGCTGTCCTCGACAGCGTACACTTCCTGGCGCGATTTATGTTCAATGATGGCATGACCCAATCCGTCCTCCGTCGATGCCACGACTCCGCGCAGCGTCAGGTTAAGGCGGGTCTCCCTCGCATTATTCTCTATACCTTCACGGATGGATGCCGAGGGTTTTGCGGTCTCAGCGGGTAATGTCACCTGCTCTGCGCCGGCCTCGCCGAACAGTTGCCAGGACTGCATGGCTTTGATATCGACTTCCGCGGAGGCCTGGATATTACTTTCAGAGCGAGCGGGGTTCACTATTTTTAGCGTGGCGGGGAGTGCGCTGTCCTGCGCGGGCAAAAACTGCCAGACCAGGCGCCCCAGGGCTGTGGCTGCCCACAAGGCAAACAAGATGATCAAAATCTGGCGGATGCGGGCAGCGCGAGCGGGTTGCGACAGCGCGTGCAGGGACTTGTCCAGCGAGGCGCGCAGTTGCCCCGTCATTACACCCGTCTTCTCTAGCCACTCGGCCGACAAACTACACTCCCACGCGTCCCGGCGGCGCTATTTTATGCCCCGCTGTTATAGCACTGATTATAGGGCCCCGGGAATAATGTGGGAACAGTGACAATTACCTGTCATTGGCGACCGGGATGGCAATGTTCGGGCGGGTGATCGACAGAATCGGGCTCAGCCAGCTACATCTTCGGCAAATTGGCGCATCGCGTGATCAACGCGCTCCTCCACCGCAATGTTACGCCGCTCGCGGAGTTGCTCAATATGGCGCAGGCGAGGCAGCAACCCTCTGCCGTTGGCCACCTGGATCGCCAGCCCGGGTCGCGCATTCAATTCCAGCATTTGTGGTCCACGGCTACGATCCAGCACGATGTCCGTGCCCATGTAGCCAAGCCCGGTCATTTCATGACAACGGGCCGCCAGCAAAAGAATGTCGCGCCAACCGGGTATGGCAATATCGGCCAGCAGCCGCCCGGTATCGGGGTGTCGGGTGATGGTATTACCAAATTGGACGGCGTTGAGACAGCGGCCGTTATCCAGCGCGAGGCCGACGCCTACCGCTCCCTGGTGGAGATTGGCCTTGCCGTCAGAAGCATGTGTTGCCAGTCGTAACATCGCCATTACCGGGTATCCCCGGAATACGATGACCCTGATATCGGGCACGCCCTCGTGCGAGTAACCCTGGAAACAGGGGTCAAACTGGATCAGGTCTTCAACAATAACCACGTCCTGGGCGCCGCCCAGCGAGTAGAGCCCAGCCAGCGTATTACTGAGGTGGCGCCGGATATCCTGGATATCGATCAGCCCACCACTGCTCTTGATGAAATGATCTCCTTTGCGGCTGTTAATTACCACAATACCCTTACCGCCGGAGCCCTTGGCGGGTTTTAGTGCGAAATTTTCCAAACCCGCCAGTCGATCCTCTATCCCGGCGATTTCATGTTGCTCCCGCACAACGAAGCGCAGCGCGGGGGTTGGCACGAGATGCTCGGAGGCCAGCAGCTTGGTTTTCAGCTTGTCGTCTACCAACGGAAAACGACTGCGCGGGTTGTACCGGCCAATGTAGTCAATATTCCGGCAGTTCATGCCGAGCACACCCGACTTGTGCAATCGGCCTGGAGACAACCAGTAAGCACTCACGGTAAGTCATCCATAGCGTGAAATCGGCGCAGCTCAGACAGCTTGTATCCGGTGTACTGGCCCATGGCAAGAATAGCGGAAAGTAATACCAAATTGAGCTCAGGAAAATTGAACGTCAGGTGCTGCAGCAAGGGCATCTGCATCAACAGGTAAGCCAGCACTGCTACAACAAGGCTACCGCTGCCCTGCACCAGAACTTCACGTGGCCCCTCTTCTTCCCACAGTATCGACATGCGCTCTATGGTCCAGGCGATGATAATCATCGGGAAAAACGTGATTACCATCCCGGTGCTATAGCCCAGCTGGTAGCCGATCACACTTAAGATTGAGATAAGAAAGATCACCAGCACGATAAGCGTCGCTAGCCGCGACACCATCAGCAGGTTGAGGCGCGACAGGTAGCCACGCAATAGCAGGCCGATTGCGACCACAGCGACAAAGCTCAGAAGGCCGGGTAGCAGGGAGGT
>CAZPVJ010000167.1:0-24058 GCA_964590005.1 uncultured Alteromonadaceae bacterium
TCTGCTGCTGCCGCTCGTGCTGATGCTGGGCCTCGTCTACAAGCGTATGCCGGCCTACCCCGCTATCGTGATTAGTGCCCTGGTTGGGGCGGCTTTCGCTGTTTTGTTCCAGCCTGATGCCGTGGTGCGGTTAGCCGGAGAGAGTGGCGGGCATGGCCGGGCGTTACTCTTGTTAAAAGGCGTCTGGACCAGCCTCTTTGATGGCTATGCATCCGCCAGCGGTAGTGCATTCATCGACGACTTGCTGAGCAAGGGTGGCATGAGCAGCATGCTCAATACCGTGTGGCTGATCATCTGCGCGTTGGGTTTCGGCGGCGTACTGGAGCGCACGGGCATACTCAACTATCTGCTCACCCAGGCGCTGCGCAGCGTCAGGAGCACAGGCTCTTTAATCGCCACCACGGTCGTAACGTGCATCAGTACCAACGTCCTCGCCGCCGACCAGTTCATCGCTGTGGCCTTGCCGGGCCGTATGTACAAGGAAGAATACGAAAGACGCGGCTTGTCAGCGCTGAACCTGTCCCGCACCCTGGAAGACTCGGCAACCCTGACCTCGGCGCTGATACCCTGGAACACCTGTGGTGCGTATATGGCCGCGACATTGGGGGTAGCAACCGTCAGTTACGCACCCTTTGCGTTTTTCAACCTGTTTTGCCCGCTGATCGCGATCGCCTACGGCTTCCTTAATATCGCGCTAAAACCTGCGCAAGCAGACATTGTGCAAGAGGCGTGAGCTGACAGCGTGGATACAGAGATTGTCTGGGACCTGCCCGAGCCATTTACACTATCGACACGTGTGTCTGAAGAAGACATAGACGGCCTACAACATACGAACAACACGGTGTACGTGAGGTGGTGCGAACAGGTGGCCTGGGCACACTCAGATTCTCTGGGCCTTGATATCGAAAGCTATCGCAGGCTCAACCGCGCCATGGCGATTACCCACGCCGAGTACGACTATCAGGCGGCGTCCCGGGCGGGCGACGATGTCATCGTAGGCACCTGGATCGCCAGTTGGGACCGACGCCTGACAATGGAGCGGCGCTTCCAGATTCTGCGGCCTGCAGACGGCGCCACGCTGCTGCGCGGACTGATGCGTTTTGCCTGTATCGAACTGAGTAGTGGCAAACCCAGGCGCATGCCAGACGAGTTTATTGCCGGCTACGCCCCCGCGATCATCAACTCCGATCCCAACTGAAGGCCTGTACCTTACGAATATCGTCGCAGCCCATGGCCAACATCAGCAAGCGATCAATGCCAAGGGCCACACCGCTGCAGGCCGGCATTCCGGCCGCCATGGCCGCCAGTAAAAGCTCGTCCACGGGCCGTTCAGGTTGGCTCCGCTCCCGCCTCAGCCGATTATCAGACTGAAATCGTTCGCGTTGTTCCTCGACATCGGTCAGTTCACAGTAGCCATTGGCCAATTCCACCCCATTGACGTACAGCTCAAAGCGCTGCGCAACCAAAGTACCGTCACACGCCTCCACCTTCGCGAGCGCTGCCTGTGAAGCGGGATAGTCATATACAAATACCAGTCCAGAGTCAGTCAGTGAAGGTTCTACAACATGGGTCAGCAACAGGTCCAACCAGAAATCCCGGGAGCCCTGTAAACTACCCGTGTCCGTCACCGCCCTCGCAGCCGCCTGCAACTCCTCAACCCCGGCCGTGAAAGGGTCAAGGCCCACCACCTGCTGAAAAAGATCCCGGTAACTGATCCTGCTATTGCCGGGCTCCTGCAGGACCTGGCTGACCAACTCGGCAACTTCATTCATCAGGGCATGGTGGTCGAACCCCGGCCGATACCATTCCAGCAACGAGAACTCGGGGTTGTGGCGGCGCCCGGATTCGTCGTCGCGAAAAGCACGAGCAACCTGGTAGATCGCGCCGCTACCGGCGGCTAACAGCCGTTTCATGGCATATTCAGGAGAGGTTTGGAGGAAGCGCGCCGTGGCAAGGGAATTGCCACGATCCACCGTAAACGACTCTATGGCTGGATCGGTAACACCAGTACTGCACAGCAAAGGCGTATCGACTTCCATGACATTTCGGGCAGCGAAAAACGCCCGAATTTCTGCGAGCATCCCCGCACGCCGTTGCAGCGCCTCAAGGTCAGCCCCCGGCTGCCAACGGTTCACCCGCGCTCAGGACTTCCCGGCGCGACCGACATACTCGCCGGTCCGGGTGTCGACCCGAATCACTTCGCCCTGGCTAAGGAAGAGCGGAACCTTGACCACAGCACCAGTGCTTAGTGTGGCAGGCTTGCTGCCGCCCTGGGCGGTGTCTCCCTTTAAACCCGGGTCGGTTTCGGTAATCTCGAGTTCCACAAAATTGGCGGGTTCTACAGAAAGGGGCGAGCCATTGTAAAGCGTGACTTCACACCGGTCCTGCTCCTTGAGCCACAGGTGCGAATCGCCAACCGCCTTGGCATCGGCCTGATGTTGCTCGAAAGTATCGGGCTCCATGAAGTACCAGAACTCACCATCGGTGTAGAGATACTCCATGGTCTGGTCCATGACATCCGCACCCTCCAGGCTCTCCCCTGACTTGAAGGTGCGCTCCCAGACTCGGCCAGTATTGAGATTGCGCAGGCGAACGCGATTAAAAGCCTGGCCTTTCCCGGGTTTCACAAATTCGTTTTCGAGGATGCTGCAAGGTTCTCCGTCAAGCATCACCTTGAGGCCCGAGCGAAATTCATTGGTAGAGTAGTTCGCCATGGTCTTAGTATTCCCTTGGTTGCGAAGGGCGCACATGATACCGCACCAAACGCACCTTTGGCAGCAGGCCCTGCCCACCCCAGATTGCAGTAGCGACAAACTCCGCAGATAGGCTATTCTTACAAGAAGACAGGCTGGCACCTAAAACATAGTATAAAGTCGAGGCCTTGGGGTATGGCGGGAAGCGCACCGATAAAGTTACAGCTGCCGATTCAAGACACGGACAGCTTCGAACAATTCGCCCTGGACGCTGAAAGCGCCCACGCCTGGGTGCAGGCTTTGCCTGCCGGCAATGCACGTCACACGGTACAACTCCTGTTGCAGGCCATTGGCGATCTCAACAAGGTCAACCTCGAACCGGTGCAGCGATTCAACATCATGGAGGCATTGCGCCCCAGCCTGTTCGTCGCCACAACCGCGCTGTCACGTAATTTCCTCAACCAGCCCATGGTGTTGCCTGAAGAGCCGCGACAACTGGCCGAGCTGAATGACAACCTCTTCACCAGCGCAGGTGCAGCCTACGCACTGGCCGCGGTGCACACGATCCAGCAACGGGATATGGTACGCGACGTGAACCCCGCGCGCCTGGTCTGCGAGTCACTGCAGCGCGCCATAGGCTTCGGCGGTCGCAAGATCATGCAGACATTCCAGCTCTACCAACCCATCGAGCTGCGGGCCTGGATCACTTTGCACCAGCTATTCGCCCTGGGCGAACGGCAGCAACTGGCCCACCTGCCGGTTGTTGATCCCCTGCTCGGCAGTACATCGATTGCCAGCGCCTATCTGCAGCCGCAACTGCTTGCCTGCTGCAAGCCGAACCAGTTACGCCAGAGTGATATCGCCGGTATTTACCGGGGCCTGCAGGAATGGAGCCAGCTCGTTCGGGTCGACGACCCCGCCACCGGCAAAGGTTTGTACCTCGTTGACCTGAACACCGACCAACCGCCGTTCTACGCCGCCCTGCTCGGTGATTCACCCGGTGCCCAGTGCCGCTACCTGGATACCGAACCACTGGTGGCTCATCTTGAGCAGCTCAAGCAGGTTGACAAGGCGGAAGGGCGGAAGGGTGTCGTCTTCGACAAGGACACTCGCATCCCCTCCAATATCCTGGATCACCTGATCAATGCACTGGGCACCATGAGCCTGCGCAACTTCAACAGGAACCGTGCAGGCAACAAACTGTGGCTGGGGATCGGGCTCAGCAACGCCCATTATCACCTGGCGGGAGAACTCAGCTTCGAACAGCTGCTTTACGGGGAAGACTATATACCGCCTCCATCTGATCGCATCGAAACCAATGTGTTTATGCGACCCCAGAAACGCCGGGACTCCTGGAGCGAGGCCAACCCGGAGGAAGACTACGTCCGCGAGGAAACCGAGGGAGATGCGAGTGGCAGCTCTGCCGAAGTGCCGGTCGAAATAGACGACGAAACCTACGCGGTGCTCGAAAACCAGGACCTGCTGACAGATGAGCCCACCGATCGCTTCCCGGTCCACCCCGCACAGGCGATTAATGCCAGTCCTGGCGGCTACTGCGTTGAGTGGGAGGGTGCCCTCCCCAAGGGAATGCGTTCGGGCGAGCTGGCCTGTGTCAGGGAAGACGGCTCCAAAGACTGGGTTATCGCCGTGGTCCGTTGGATAAGCCAGATCGAAGATGCGAAGCCACTGATGGGTATCGAACTGCTCAGTCCCCGGGCAATGCCCTACGGGGCCCAGGCCAAGCAAAAAACGGGGGACGACACCAATCCCATAAGGGTGCTGCTACTGCCGGAAATCAAGCTGGTGGGCCAGCCACACACCCTGGTCACACCGCGCTCGGGCTTTAAGGAGCGGCAAAAAATTACCTTGGTCAAAGAGGGTGAGAAATTTCTGGTGCAGTTACAACGCCTGGTTGCAGCAACCAGCACCTACAACCAGTTCGATTTTCGCTACATCAAACAGCTGGAGGACGCGCCTGAGCCAAAGACCTCCGGCTCACTCACCAAGTCTGGCTTTAACTCCATGTGGGACAAGATCTAGCGCGGGTTCTGGTAGCGGTCAGAAATGCCCAGCAAGTAAAGGATGGCGTCCAGACCGAGTGTAGAGATTGATTGCTCGGCTGATTGCTTGACCAGCGGCTTGGCACGAAAGGCGATACCCAGGCCCGCTATGCTCAGCATGGGCAGGTCATTGGCGCCGTCGCCCACTGCGATCACCTGCTGTAAATCGATACCCTCCTTGGCCGCAAGCTCTCTCAAAAGCGACGCCTTGCGCTGGCCATCCACAATATCACCGCGCACTTTGCCGGTTACTACACCCTCTTCAATATCCAGCTCATTGGCGTAGATGTAGTCGATACCCAGCCGCTGCTGCAAATCGCGGGCGAAATAGTTGAAGCCCCCGGACAGGATGGCAGTTTTGTATCCCAGGCTATGCAGGGTCGATATCAGGTGCTCAGCGCCTTCGGAGATTCTCAGCTGCCGGGCGATACCCTCCAGCACGCTCTCAGGTAAGCCTGCCAGCAGCGCGACCCGTTCGCGAAAGCTCTGGGAGAAGTCCAACTCCCCGCGCATGGCGCGTTCGGTGATATCACTGACCTGCTCACCAACCCCCGCCGCCTTGGCCAGCTCGTCAATGACCTCAGCCTCAATCAGTGTGGAGTCCATATCAAACGCCACCAGCCTGCGGTTACGGCGATACATATTGTCCTGCTGGATGGCGAGGTCAACCTCCAACGCAGCGGCCACCTCGAGTAACTCACGTCGAAAGCTATCTACATCTTCCACTTCCCCACGCACCGAAAACTCCACGCAGGCTTTGCTGAGTGGCGGCAAATCGCCCAACGGAATACGACCGGACAAGCGGTTGATGCCGTCAATGTTCAGCCCGTGCCGGTGAACGACGGTGGTCACCCGGGTTAGCTGGTCAGCGGTTATCTTACGCGCTAGTAACGTAATAATGCGGCGACTTCGACCCTGGGCCGCTACCCACTCGCTGTAGCTCTCCGCCGAGACGTCGCTGAATCGCGCCTGTAGCTGGCGCTGGTCGGCAAATGACTTGATCGCTTCCAGGATTGCATCACCATGGTTGCTGCCGGGCACCTCTATGAGCACACCGATAGACAAGGTCGCATGAATAACCGACTGGCCAATATCCAGGATATTGACGGCATGCCCTGCGAGTATCGCAGTAATGCCCGCCGTCACCCCAGGCTGGTCCTCCCCGGACAGGGTAATCAGCTGTATTTCAGACAATGGGAAATCCCGCTGTGGCAAGAGATCCTTATTTTAACCGCTGCGCCCTCACCGGGGGAACCGCAGTGATTCAGAAAGCAGGCGCAGGCGCTCACCAGTGGTTTATACTGTGGCGCTTCCAACAGGGGTACTCCTACAGGGCGTGAAAGAACGGATTCGAAATACTAACCTGAGCCAGTTACTGGCCCTGGTCGCTGCCGGCTTTTGTCTGCTCGTCAGCCTGGCGCTGGTAACTCTGGCCGCGACATCCAGTCGGCACATGCAACAGTCACAGCAGGCTGAATACGGTGAGGCCCTGGCCAACCAGATAGCCCGTCGAATCAGTACCGCCCTGGAAACAGGCGATCTGCTCAAAGTCGCAGCCTCGCTACAACGCTTTGTCGAGACGTCCTCCGCTGAGCAAGTGGCCATCTTCGACGTGGAAGGGCAGGCACTGGGCCAGGCAGGGCAGGCTACGGGTAAAACCAGGCAGCAGTACCGGGCGCCGGTCAGGATCGACGACGACATTGCCGGCGAAGTGGTAATCACGATCAGTACGGATACCGCACAGGCCGCGAGGCAACGTTTGCTGCTGAGCTTGTTGGGTCTGGCAATACTGCTAAGCCTCGCCGTGTACGGCGCCAGTCATCAACTGGCGCAGAGACTCTCCGGACAGCTGCGTGAGTTCGCCAGGAAAGTAAGATTTGAAGGCGCTGAACAGGCAGCGCCGCTCCCCAATGAACTGCTTCAGCTTGGCGCCAGTATCGACGCACTGCCAATGGATTTGCTGCGGACCCACAGCAGCAGCGAGCCAAGAGACGAGAACTATCGCGCTACCGCCACTCTGTACCTGCATCTCGACAGCCTTTCAGACTACGTCGATACGCTCGACGAGCAAAGCCTGCAACGCTATACCGACAGGTTACACCAGGTGGTCTATGCTGCCGCGGGATTTTATGGGGGCGAACTGCAGGTGGCTCGCCAGTTCGGGTTGGTGATTTACTTTAACGGTGACACAAGTGCCGGCAGCGGACCTTTCCGCGCCGCGTCGACCGCATGGCTGATCAAGGCCGTATGCCATCAGCTCGAGAAGACCATGCCCGTGTCACTGTCGATAGCAATGGCGGTCGGATTCAGTGAACTGGGCGTGGGCGATGCGAGTGACATCTATCCCGGTCTCTATATGCAGTCTACCCTAGACGAGCTGCAAGCAGCTTGTTCTGAGGCAGGCGACAAAATTCTGCTGTCGCCTGCCATCGCCGATGATGTCGATATCAATGGGCGATTGGAGCAGCGAGCAAATGCCTGGGGCGATTACTCTGCATTAGGCGCATTTGCGGGACAATACCAGGACCTGCTGGAGCGGCAACTTCGCCTTATCCTGAAGCGGTTGCAAGAATTGCTGTGAGCCGCCAGGCGGCTCAGGACTCCACTGACATCGCGTCGACTTTCTGGAATCCACGGGGCAGCTTGTTGCCACGTCGGCCGCGTTCCCCGCGGTAGTGCTCCAGCTCAGAAAACTTCAATTTAAGATGCCGTTTGCCCGCGTAAACCACCAGCACATCTTTCTCGGCCAGCACCTGCACACCAACCACAAACTCCTCGCGGCTCTGCACCCGGGCACCAGGTATACCAATGATTTTGTTGCCCTTGCCGCGAGCCAATTGCGGTAGGTCAGCAAGAGAAAACACCAGCATCCGGCCTTCATTGGTAATGGCAACCACCGACGAGCCCTCGATCTCTCCGATGGCCACAGGCTGCAACACCTGCCCGCCCTTGGGCAGGGTCAGGGCCGCCTTGCCGGCTCGATTTTTAGTCTGCAGGTCGCCCAATTTTGCAACAAAGCCGTAGCCTGCATCGCTGGCCAACAGGTAGAGCTGCTCATCCCCCCCCATCATCAGCCCTTCAAATGTGGCCCCCGAGGGCGGGTTGATACGACCGGTAACGGGCTCACCCTGACCACGCGCGGACGGTAGGTTGTGTGACGCGACAGCGTAGGCACGGCCCGTCGAGTCCAGGATAACGACAGGCTGGTTACTGCGACCGCGGACAGCAAGCTTGAATCCATCACCCGACTTGTAACTGAGCGAGCTCGGATCGATATCATGGCCCTTGGCGCCTCTAATCCAGCCCTTTTCCGACATAACAACAGTAATCGGGTCGGCGGTGATTAGCTCCAGCTCGCTGAACGCCTTGGCCTCGTCGCGCTCAACCAGTGGGGAACGACGGTCGTCGCCATACTGCTCCGCTACAGCGGTCAGCTCCTTCTTGATCACGGTTTTAAGCCGCGCATCGCTACCCAGTATCTTCTCCAGTTGCGCCCGCTCGGCCTCGAGCTCATCCTGCTCGCCCTTGATCTTCATCTCCTCGAGCTTGGCCAGGTTGCGCAACTTCAGTTCGAGAATGGCCTCGGCCTGAATGTCGCTGATTTTAAAGCGCTTCATCAGCGCGGCCTTGGGTTTGTCCTCGGTGCGGATAATATGAATGACCTCATCGATATTGAGGTAGGCAACCAGGTAACCCTGAAGAATATGCAGTCGCTTGAGTACTTTCTCCAGGCGATACTGGAGTCGCCGCCGCACCGTAGCCGTCCGGAATTTGAGCCACTCCTTGAGGATGCGATCCAGTGACTTAACCCCGGGCCGCCCGTCGATACCAATCATATTGAGATTGACCCGGTAGCTGCGCTCCAGGTCTGTGGTGGCAAACAGGTGGCTCATCAATCCATCCAGGTCGACCCTGTTGGAGCGCGGCACGATTACCAGTCTGGTGGGGTTTTCATGGTCTGACTCATCACGCAGGTCGGCAACCATGGGCAGTTTCTTGGCCTGCATCTGCTGGGCGATCTGCTCAAGCACCCGGGATCCGGAGACCTGGTGCGGAATGGCCCGGATGACTATGTCACCGTTCTCTTTTTCCCATACAGCGCGCATCTTGAGACCGCCGCGACCACTCTCGTACAACGCCATGATCTCTTCTCTTGGCGTGATGATTTCCGCGTCGGTAGGGAAATCTGGCGCAATGATGTGTTCACATAGGTCGGCCAGGGTCGACTTGGGCGCCTCTAGCAATCGAATGGCAGCGGTCACGACCTCTCGCAAATTATGCGGCGGGATATCGGTCGCCATGCCCACAGCAATCCCCGTGGTACCGTTGAGCAACACATTGGGAACCTGGGCCGGGAGAACCGATGGTTCTTCCAGGGTGCCATCAAAATTGGGTACCCAATCGACGGTGCCCTGCCCCAATTCACCGAGCAACACCTCGGCGTAAGCAGTTAATCGAGACTCGGTATAACGCATTGCTGCGAATGATTTCGGGTCGTCGGGGGAGCCCCAGTTACCCTGCCCATCGACCAGCGGATAGCGGTAACTGAACTCCTGCGCCATCAAAACCATCGCCTCGTAAGCGGCGCTGTCGCCATGCGGGTGGAATTTACCGATAACATCACCCACGGTACGCGCAGATTTCTTGAATTTGGCAGAGGCTTTCAGGCCCAGTTCGCTCATCGCGTAAACGATTCGACGCTGCACCGGCTTAAGACCATCGCCTATGTTCGGCAGGGCGCGATCGAGAATGACGTACATGGAATAGTCCAGGTAAGCCTTCTCAGCATATTGCTTGAGCGACACCTGTTCGATGCCGTCCTCGTCGATTTGCTCTATATCAGACATGGGTCACTGATCCGTGAAACTGTGGTGCTTGGGATTATTCTTAAGGCGCCACTGCCTGGCACCTGATAGCTACGAAAACTGTCAGTCCTTACCTGGCTCGCTGCGCAGACCCACCAGTTGCTCGTTCAAATTGACGATGGAATTCGCCATATCAATTATCAGGCTATGAATGGTCGTCGGGTTGCTCTTGATCAGGTCGGTAAACTGTTCCTTGGGCACTTTCACCACGGAGCAGGCGGTCTTGGCTCGCACTGTCGCACTGCGATCAGCGTGGGTCAGCGCCGCCATGGCCCCGAAAATCTCTCCCTCGCCAATACGGCCAACGATGACCTCGTTGACCAGTACATCGGCCATACCGGAGGTGAGATTAAAGACGTAGTCCGCCCTCTCGCCCTGCCTGATGATTTCGTCACCGGGCTCATACAGCTCAAAGCCAGGGGTCGCCGCAGTCTCAACACGTGTTTGTGCAGCGGTCAGCCGGAGCATCAGTCCCGAGTACGTAATCAACATCCGGGTCCAGACTTTGATGCCCTGCGGTTCGGTGAAAATACGCTGCATGAATTCAAGCGCAGGATAGCTGGCGAGGCTGGCTCCGGCCTCACTGCCATAAAGCACCGCCATATCGAGATCTGTCGTCCCGGCAATATCCGGCAACAACAGGTCCCCCTCCTCGAGAATAAAAATCGCTCGACCCTGGTAACGGGCGGTTATGGAGCCACTGTCCACAACGTAGAACTTGCCGGCATCGAAGCCTCTAAAATTTCCGGCCGGGGTAGTGGACACCTCGACCCGAACCGGCGGGATATTGACCACGTCGATCAGCCCCGCCACCAACTCTTTGAACTGTTGGTTAAGCAGCGCAAAGTCTTGCGCTAATTCAGCATTAGCCAGCATGGCATGCCCTTTATTCTATCTGCAGCAGCTCTAATGGCTGCTGTTTGTCCCGCATTTCGCGCCTTTGGGTCGGCACTTTCCTGCACTATAGTAACAACTAAATTACCTGGGTAGAACGAACAAACCACACAATTTGTCGCGGTTTCGGGGCTTTGCCACTTCACAACAACCGCGTACCATAGCGCGCCTGATCAGGGAGATGGACATGAAAATTGGTGCCAAAACCGTGGCGAGTTTCCACTACACACTCAGGGACGAGAGCGGCGAGGAACTGGAGACATCCCGCGAAGGCCAGCCCACGGCCTATCTTCACGGAGCCAACAATATTATTCCCGGGCTGGAAAATGCCCTGGAGGGCCACAGTGCCGGCGAGAGCCTCGAAATCGAAGTACAACCGAAGGACGGCTACGGGCTACGCAATGCAGAACGGGTACAGCGGGTTCCAACCAAGCACCTGATTTTCAAGGGAAAGCTTCGCCCGGGGATGGCGGTACAACTGAATACCAGCGAGGGACCTCGCCCGGTTACCGTTGCCAAGGTCGGACGCCATAGCGCGGACATAGACACCAATCACCCCTTGGCCGGCAAGGTATTGAACTTCGCTATCGACATCACCGAAGTGCGCGAAGCCAGTGCCGAGGAACTGGCCCACGGGCACGCCCACGGTGTCGGTGGACACCAACATTGAAACAAGAGCTCACCTGGCAGACCAGTGCCTTTGATGCACTGACTCCCGCTGTGCTCTATCGCGCGATGCAGCTGCGCCAGGACGTATTCATTCTGGAGCAGGAATGCCTCTACCCCGATCTCGATGACCTCGACCAGGGCGCGTTACACATGCTGTGCTGGCAGGGAACCAATCTCGTCGCTTACCAACGGTGCCTGCAACCCGGGGTCAGCTACCCAGAGAGCTCGATTGGCAGAATCATTGTTTCGCCTGCCGCCAGGGGCATCCAACTCGGCCGGCAGCTGGTGCAAAGGGGCATAGACCACAATCTTGCCCAATGGCCGGACCACGACATCAAAATTGGCGCCCAGGCCCAGCTTCAGCCCTTCTACCGGAGCCTGGGCTTTAAAACCGTCGGAGACGAGTATATGGAGGACGGCATCTTGCACGCGCCGATGCTGTACCGGCGCGCCGAGCAACACTAGCTCGTCAACTCCAGCAGAAAGGTTACCGGGCCGTCGTTAACAAGGCTGACTTGCATATCGGCGCCAAAGACACCAGCCGCTACACTGTCGTGCTTGGCCGAGAGCTCGGACAGGGTGTAGTCGTAAAGCGCCTGTGCTTCGGCAGGGGGTAACGCGGAAGAAAAGCTCGGCCGCAAACCCTTGCGGGTATCGGCGGACAGGGTGAACTGTGACACCAACAAGATGCCACCACTGACATCAGCCACGCTGCAATTCATTTTACCCTGGTCATCACCGAAAACCCGGTAGGCCAGGAGCTTGTCCAGCATTTTGTCCGCTACGCCGCGGTCGTCACCTTTATCCAGCCCAAGCAGCACCAACAAGCCCCTGCCGATTGCGCCAACCTGCTCACCGCCAACAGTAACGCTGGCCTGGCTGACTCGCTGAATAAGCGCTTTCATCGTCCGCTAGCCGCGACTGGCGCGACGGCGCTCGTGCTCCTGCAGCAATTTTTTACGCAGGCGAATACTCTCCGGTGTGACCTCGACAAGCTCATCGTCCTCGATGAATTCCAGGGCCTGCTCGAGGGTATGCCTCACAGGCGGGGTGAGGTTCAGGGCATCATCCGTGCCTGAGGCGCGCACATTGGTTAACTGTTTGGCCTTGGTGGGGTTCACGGTCAGGTCATTGCCCCGGCTGTGCAGGCCAATGATCTGGCCCTCATAGACCTCGATATTGGGATCGATGAACAGGCGACCACGGTCCTGGAGGTTGAAGAGACCGTAGGCCAGGGTCTTACCCTTTACCATGGATACGAGCACACCATTCGTGCGGTGAATAATCTCGGCCTCCTTGACCGGTCCGTAGTGATCGAAAACATGGGTCATGATGCCGCTCCCGGAGGTCAACGTCAGGAACAGTGAGCGGAAGCCGATCAAGCCACGCGCAGGCATAATGAACTCCAACCGCACCCGGCCCTTGCCATCTGGCACCATGTTTTCGAGTTCTGCGCGGCGCAGACCCAGTTCTTCCATGATCGCGCCCTGGTGCTCGTCCTCACAGTCCACCACCAGTTGTTCGTAAGGTTCCTCGATAACACCGTCGACCTCTCGTTGAATCACCTCCGGTCGTGAAACTCCCAGCTCGAAACCTTCCCGGCGCATGGACTCGATGAGTACCGAAAGGTGCAATTCCCCGCGCCCTGACACCACAAACCTGTCGGGAGAATCACCGGGTTCAACGCGCAGTGCAACGTTGTGAATCAATTCGCGCTCCAGGCGCTCCTTTAAATTGCGAGAGGTTACATACTTCCCCTCCTTGCCGGCAAAGGGAGAGTCGTTGACCTGGAAGGTCATGCTCACCGTTGGCTCATCGACAGTCAGGGGGGGTAGCGCTTCTGGCGCTGCGGGGTCGCACAGGGTATCGGATATATTCAATCCCTCGATACCGGTGATACAGACAATATCACCGGCCTCGGCCCGATCAATATCGACCCGTTCCAACCCCATATAGCCCATCACCTGCAGCACCCGGCCATTGCGAGAGCCGCCTTCCATGTCAACTACCGAGACCGGGGTGTTAGGGGTCAACAAGCCTCTTGTGATACGCCCCACGCCGATGACTCCAACATAACTGCTGTAGTCCAGCGCACTGATCTGCATTTGCAGAGGACCGGCTGCATTGACCTGCGGTGCAGGAACCTTGTCAACGATAGCCTCAAACAGCGGTTGCATATCATCCGCCATAGCCTCGTGATCGTCACCCGCAATGCCCTCTATGGCCGAGGCAAACACCACGGGAAAGTCCAGTTGCTCTTCGTTGGCGCCAAGTCGATCGAAGAGATCAAAAACCTGGTCCACCACCCAGTCAGGACGCGCTCCCGGGCGATCCACCTTGTTGACCACCACGATCGGGTTGAGCCCGCGCTCGAACGCCTTGGCAGTCACGAAGCGTGTTTGCGGCATGGGCCCGTCCACCGCGTCAACCAGCAACAGCACTGAGTCGACCATCGACAGCACCCGTTCGACCTCACCACCAAAATCCGCGTGGCCGGGCGTGTCGACGATATTGATTCGATAATCGCCCCACTTGATCGCTGTGTTCTTGGCCAGGATGGTAATGCCGCGCTCGCGCTCCTGGTCGTTGGAATCCATGATCCGTTCGGCACCCTCGGAGCGACGATCGAGCGTTCCCGACTGCGCCAGCAGGCAATCGACCAGGGTAGTCTTACCGTGGTCTACGTGAGCAATGATGGCGATGTTGCGGAGCTTGTCGATCAAGGGGAAACCTCTGGGCGCAAGAGAGCGTGCAAAAAAGGCCGCGGATTATACCCCATCAACCAGCCGCCCACAGTACGGAATATTGCCGCCTTCAGGGGGCGTAGACTTTAACCTGGAGCCCCTCGGATTCGATCAGGTAGGCAGCGTGCAATCGGCTCATTACACCCTGCCCGCAGTAGAGCATATAGCTGTTGTCAGAGGCCATCTCACCGGCGCGGCGATGAAGCTCATAAAAGGGTATCTTGAGTACGGGCGAGTTCACCTTCAGGGGATCCAGCTCCTCCTCATCGGGATGGCGAATATCGACGATGGTGCTACCCGCAAGCGGTACCGACAGCACCTCAACCTCCGTACGAGCCAGTTCCTCGTTGGCCAGCTGGTCGATTCGGGTGCGCTGGCTGTTAGCCAGAGACCGGTCAAGTATCGACAGATCGAAGCGCCGCTCCTGTGCTTCGACCCGATCAAGGCGCGCGCGCGTGGTCGGATTCACCGAGATTACCCCGCAGTACTCGGGCATATTCGCTGCGAACTCCCGTGTCCCTATCTGGTCGGCGATGGCGACAATATCCTCTTTGTCCGTCGCAATCAGTGGTCGCAATACGAGGCGATCCGTTACCCGGTCAATGACCGCAAGGTTCCGCAGGGTCTGGCTACTCACCTGGGCAACGCATTCGCCGGTGACCAGGGCGTCGATCTGCAGCTCCTCGGCCAAGCGATCGGCTACTCGCAGCATCATCCGTTTGAGAATCACGCCCATCTGGCTGTCTTCCACCTTGCTTAGCAATTCGGCCACGACCTCCTCGAAGGGTACGCTGATAAACAGAACACGCTGGCGGCTCCCGAATTTTTGCCATAGATACAGGGCAACTTCTTTGACCCCGATCTCATGATCGCGACCGCCCAGGTTGAAAAACAGGAAATGGGTACGCATGCCGCGTTTCATGGTCAGATAACTGGCCACCGGTGAGTCAAAGCCGCCCGATATCAAGGACAGCACCGGGTCGACGCTGCCCACGGGATAACCCCCAGGTCCCCGGTGACGCTTGGCGACGACGAACAGCTTGTCGTCACTGATCTCCAGCTCCACTGTCACCTCGGGCTGCTTGAGGTTAACCCCGGCGGCATCAGTATCCGTCAACAGCGCCGCCCCGACGGTGCGCTCGACATCGACGGACGTAAAGGGGTGGTTGCCACTGCGTTTGCAGCGCACGGCAAACGTTCTACCAACCAGCCGATCCGCGTACACCGGTAACACCTGGCCAGCAATGGCAGACAATTCGCCCAGCGGGTGCTCATCAACCTGCAAAATGTAGGTTATCCCCGGTGTATTGCGCAGCGCAGCAAGTAACCGCGTAATGACTTCGGGGTCATCACTGCCCGTCTCGATATACAGACGGTCCCACTGCCTGGCCACGCGGACACCGGGATCGAACTCGGGTAATAGCGAGCGCAGATTATCCACCAGGTGCCCCACGAATCGTCGGCGCACCGGTTTGCTTTTGATCGCGATTTCCGCGAAATACTTGACAACAAATTTCATAGCGGCCATAACGTGGGCGGTGCTGAGAGGCGCCCATTATACGGCCTCACCCGTTGCTTGTGGGCTGGCGCCGTCTGGGACAGAGCACACACCCAGCAGCGACGCACTATAATGGTGCATATATGCTCTTTATTGGTGCGTAATTGCTCCTTCTCAAAACAATGGCCCGTATTAATCAATACTTTTCAATGTGTTAGCGCCGGCACCTTTTTGGCACAGGTCTTGCTAAAATTGAGCCTGCCAAAACTTACTGGTTTGCGCCCGGCTCTTTCGCCGGCCAACCAGGCCAGTATGACCAACGCAGGCTGCCACGGCACCCTGCATCAAACCCTTACTTGGAGGACCCAAGATGTCAGAGAAAACTCTGAAGCTGATAAAAGATAACGAAGCCCGCTGGGTGGACCTGCGGTTTACTGATAGCCGTGGTAAAGAACAACACGTCACCATCCCGCAGGGCGAAGTCGACGAGGACTTCTTCGAAGGCGGCAAGATGTTTGACGGTTCCTCCATTTCAGGCTGGAAGGGAATCAATGAGTCCGACATGATCCTGATGCCGGATGACGCAACGTCCGTCCTTGACCCGTTCACCGACGACACCACAGTCATTTTGCGTTGTGACATCGTAGAGCCCACGACCTTGCAGGGCTACGAGCGCGATCCAAGATCGGTCGCCAAGCGCGCCGAGGAATACCTCAAGTCCACTGGTATAGGTGATACCGCCTTCTTTGGTCCCGAGCCAGAGTTTTTCGTATTCGACGATGTGAAGTGGCATGCAGACATGAGCGGCGCCGGTTACAGCATCGGCTCCGAAGAGGCATCGTGGGCGTCCAGCCACAGCTTCGAAGACGGCAATATCGGTCACCGCCCAGGCGTCAAAGGCGGCTATTTCCCGGTACCACCGGTCGACTCGCTGCACGACATTCGGGCCGCTATGTGTTCCGCCATGGAGCAGATGGGCCTGCACGTTGAGGTACACCACCACGAGGTAGGCACCGCCGGCCAATGCGAGATCGGTATCAAGTTTAATACCCTGGTAGAGAAAGCGGACGAAGTCCAGATTATGAAGTACTGCGTGCACAACGTAGCCCACGCCTATGGCAAGACGGCCACGTTCATGCCCAAGCCCCTCGTCGGTGACAACGGCTCTGGTATGCACGTACACCAATCCATCGCAAAGGATGGTGACAACGTGTTTGCGGGCGACGGCTATGCCGGCCTGTCTGAGACAGCGCTGTTCTACATTGGCGGCATCATCAAGCACGCTCGCGCATTGAACGCTTTCACCAACGCGTCGACTAACTCCTACAAGCGCCTGGTTCCAGGGTTTGAGGCGCCGGTTATGCTGGCTTACTCGGCCCGCAACCGATCTGCTTCGATCCGCATCCCGTACGAGCCCAGCCCCAAGGGTAAGCGCGTCGAGGTTCGCTTCCCGGACCCCACCGCCAACCCTTACCTGGCGTTTGCCTCCATGCTGATGGCGGGCCTTGACGGTATCGCCAACAAGATCCACCCCGGCGATGCGGCGGACAAAGACCTGTACGACCTGCCACCGGAAGAAGGCAAGGCAATCCCGACTGTCTCTTCCAGCCTGGAAATGTCACTGGAAGCCCTGGATGCGGACCGTGACTTCCTGACCGCGGGTGGCGTATTCACCAACGATATGATCGATGGCTACATCGAGCTGAAATCTGAGGAAATTGAGCGCCTGAACATGACCACACACCCGGTCGAGTTCGATATGTACTATTCCGTCTAAGCGGGAAACCGTTTCGAAGAAGCCCGCCCCTGGCGGGCTTTTTTGTGCTCGTTACAACGCCATTGCAGGGGAACTCCTGTGGGGCATCGCTTTCTGATACGGTATGATCGATGTGAAGTGCTAATTTGGAGACGCTCATGGTACGCCTACTACTTTTACTGGCCCTGACGGTCAGCAGCGTGGCAAGTGCCCAGGTTTATCGCACCACGGATGAGCAAGGCAACGTTATCTTTACCGATACACCACCGCCCGGCGGCGCGGAAGAAGTCAAGCTGAACCGGACCAATACCACACCGGCTACCGAGTTGGCTGAGCCCCCCGAACCCACCGAGGAGGAACCGGCAGAGGAAGAAGATATCGAATACACCATCCGGATAAGTGCGCCCGCCGACGGCAGCACAATCCCCA
Source organism: uncultured Alteromonadaceae bacterium (assembly GCA_964590005.1). Classification (GTDB taxonomy): domain Bacteria; phylum Pseudomonadota; class Gammaproteobacteria; order Pseudomonadales; family Halieaceae; genus CALJFL01. The sequence continues at coordinate 17,609 of CAZPVJ010000167.1, forward strand.
TGGGCACCGGCAGCTTTACCGTCATCGCGGCCACAAGTCCAAGCCTGGAAGAGGGAGAATCCCTGCAATTGATCATGAACGGCACCAATGAAGGCGAGCCACAGACCCAGAATAGCTGGGCGCTGGTCAATGTCCGCCGGGGGGAGCACAGCATCGTGGTCGCCCGATACAATGCCGACGGGGAAGTCCTGGCAACCTCCCAGCCCTCCACGGTATTGGTGCTTCGCCCCATCGGGCCACGTTAAACCCACCTCACCCTCGCTGGACTTCACAATGCCCGTGCACCATAATGGTGCACTGCTTGTGGCGCGCGAGCCTCAAACCCTCGCGTGGTTACTGTATAACTGGCGGACAGGGTTGCCTTCTCGGGCATAGTTAGCGCTTACACCGCTTGTAGCCACTACAAGTAGTGGAGGAGCGGCAAAAGAGTGCATAAACCCATGTATTGGCTCTATTTTTGCTATGCCTATGTGCACTCCGCTGCATTGCGGTATATTTTGGGGCAAAAATGCCAACATCGGACCAACTTCTCGAATCTCTCAGCACTGGCGTGATCGCCCTGGATGGGGGCCTGAAGATCACCGCGATCAATGCCGCAGCTCAGGATGTCTTGCAGGTATCGCAGGCGAGAGCGTTGGGGTTGCGGGCCGAAGAACTTCTGCCCCGTGCCAGCGACTGGGCCAGCGCGATCAGGCAGGCACAGGCAGATGCAACACCGGTCACTCGGCGCGACATGGTGCTGATCCTGCCCAGCAACCAGGAAATCCACGTAGATGTGTTCATCGTTCCCCTGTTTCCCGGCGATGGCGGGCCTGGACTGCTCATAGAACTGCAGGCAGTAGACCGGCTTTTGCGTATCAACCGGGACGAGAGCATCCTCAACGCGCAGGAAACTACCCGCGCAGTGATCCGCGGCCTGGCACATGAAATCAAGAATCCCCTGGGCGGGGTCAGGGGCGCTGCCCAACTGCTGGCCAGAGAGCTACCGGACGACCGGCTGAGCGAATACACGGAAGTCATTATTCAGGAGGCCGACCGCCTGCGTTACCTGGTAGACCGCCTGCTGGGTTCTCACAAGGAGCTGACCCTGGAGCCCCTGAACGTGCACGAAATAATGGAGCACGTACGCAATCTTCTGTATGCCGAGTCCGACCAGGCGCTGCAGTTCGAGCGCGACTATGACCCGAGTCTGCCGGAGGTGCCCGGTGACAAAACCCAGCTGATCCAGGCGGTACTGAACATTACGCGCAATGCGCTGCAGGCAGCCGAGGATCCGGCCCAATGCAAGATCACCCTGCGCACACGATCACAGCGCCAGTTTACGATCGGAAACCGCCGGCATCGCCTGGTGTGTCGCGTCGATATCATCGACAACGGCCCGGGCATTCCCGATGAGCTGCAACATGCCATTTTTGTCCCCATGGTAACCGGCAGGGCGGATGGCACCGGCCTGGGGCTGTCAATCGCACAGTCAATCATCAACCGCCACGGCGGTCTGCTCGAATGCGAGAGCGAGCCGGGCGAAACCCGCTTCACGATTTACCTACCTATGGAATCAAATCATGCACAAAACAGCTAAAGTCTGGGTTGTAGACGACGATAGCTCTATACGCTGGGTGCTGGAAAGGGCACTGAACCAGGCCGACATCGAAAACGAGAGCTTCGAGACCGGCGATGCGCTGTTGGCGAGAATCGAAGACGAGCAGCCCGACGTCATCATCAGCGATATCAGGATGCCTGGAACCGACGGCCTGGAGCTGTTGTCGCGCATCAGCGAGGATTACCCGCAGATGCCTGTCATCATCACCACAGCCCACTCCGACCTGGACAGCGCTGTGGCCTCCTACCAGCACGGCGCCTTTGAGTACCTGCCCAAACCATTCGACATTGATGAGGTTGTCGCGATCACCGAGCGCGCGCTGGCCCAGGCCGAGGAGAACCGGGGCAGTACACCGGCGCCCGAGGAAGAAGCCACGCAAACCGAGATCATCGGTGAGGCACCGGCGATGCAAGAGGTGTTTCGAGCCATTGGCCGCCTGGCGCACAGCAATATCACCGTCCTGATCAACGGTGAATCGGGGACCGGTAAGGAACTGGTTGCCAGGGCCCTGCACCGGCACAGCCCCAGGGCACACCAACCCTTTATCGCGCTGAATATGGCTGCCATACCCAGGGACCTGATGGAGTCAGAATTATTTGGTCACGAAAAAGGGGCCTTCACCGGTGCCAATAGCAAGCGGGAGGGACGCTTTGAGCAGGCCGATGGCGGGACACTGTTTCTTGACGAAATCGGCGATATGCCTGCCGAGACGCAGACCCGGCTGCTGCGGGTACTGGCCGATGGGGAATTCTATCGCGTTGGCGGTCACACCCCGGTCAATGTAGATGTCCGAATCATTGCAGCGACACACCAGGACCTGGAGTCCCTGGTCCAGAAGGGCGATTTCCGGGAAGACCTGTTTCACCGCTTGAACGTCATCCGGATTCATATTCCGAAGCTCTCTGAGCGCCGAGAGGATATCCCCCGGCTGATGCGCTTCTTCTTCCAGAAAGCAGCCGAAGAATTGGGGGGAGAGACCAAGGTGCTTCTCCCCGAGACCGAGGCTTTCCTGATCGGCCTGAGTTGGCCAGGAAACGTGCGGCAACTGGAAAACACCTGCCGCTGGCTCACGGTTATGGCCTCTGGCCGCGAGATTCACCCCCGCGACCTGCCACCGGAACTGGGTCGCACCGAGACACCCGAGGAAGGTGACAGCCAGGCCGACTGGCGCACCTTGTTGTGTCACTGGGCCCGCAACGAACTGGTGCAGGGCAAACACCACATCCTGCGCCAGGCGATTCCCGACTTCGAGCGCAGCATGATCGACGTTGCACTGCAGCACTCCCGGGGGCGCAAACGCGACGCAGCCGAATTACTCGGCTGGGGCCGAAACACCCTGACCCGCAAGATGAAAGAACTGGATATGTAGCAGCGGCATGGCCACGGCAGGTACCATGACGCCATGCTAAGCATCGTCCTCTACGAGCCCGAGATACCGCCCAATACAGGCAACATCATTCGCCTGTGCGCGAATACAGGCTGCGACCTACACCTGGTTGGGCCACTGGGCTTCGAGCTGGACGACAAGCGTTTGCGAAGGGCCGGACTGGACTACAGTGAATTCGCCGAACTGTCACGGCACAGTGACCTCGCAGCGTTTCGCGCGGCGACAGGCAACCCGCGGACCTTCGCAATCAGCACGCGCGGCGTCCGGGGATACCACCAGGCCAAGTTCCGGCGAGGGGACGCCATCCTGTTCGGCCCAGAGACACGGGGCCTACCGCAATCGGTGCTCGATGCAATGCCGCCGGAGCAATGCCTGAGAATCCCAATGCAGGCCAACAGTCGCAGTATGAACCTGAGTAATGCCGCCGCCGTCGTCACCTATGAAGCGCTCCGACAGCTTCACTTTATCGGCCTGAGCTAAGCGGGCGGTCACAAAAAAGGGGCCGTGCGGCCCCCTTTGATGATTGCGCCAAAGCGCGACTAGTGTGTCGCTGCTTCGCCCGCGGCCGGAGCACCTTCCTGCTGCGCCTGGTTGAGCGCCTGCTGGTACAGGGCATCAAAGTTTACCGGCGCCAGCATCACTGGCGGAAAGCCGCCTTTGACGCACAGTGAATCAATATTTTCGCGGGCATAGGGGAACAGTATATTGGGCGCTGCTGTGCCAAGAATACGGCGCAGATCTTCACCCTCGAAGCCATTAATCATGAAAATGCCGGCCTGCTGGACTTCAACCAGGAAGGCGGTGTCCTCGTCTACCTTCGCAGTGATGGTGATCGTCAGGACAACTTCGAAATTACCCTGGTCGTCGACCTTGTCGCTCTTGGTATTGAGATCCACGTTGACCTTGGGCTGCCACTGTTTGCGAAAAATGTCCGGAGTACTCGGGGACTCAAAGGAGATGTCCTTGTTGTAAATCCGCTGCATCGCAAACTGCTGCTGCGGCTGCTCCTGGGTTCCTGCTGCTTGTTCTTCGGCCATAGAGCCGTCCTCCACGTTATTGCCAAGACGCCTGCGGCGCCGTTTCCAGTAATTCGTCCAGGCGGCCCTGTTGCTCCAGGGCCGCCAGGTCATCGTATCCACCAACATGGGTGTCACCCACCCAGATTTGCGGCACCGTACGACGGCCGCTCAGGGCCATCATTTCTCGCCGTCGCTCGGGCTCACCGTCAACACCGATATCTTCGTATGCGACGCCCTTGGCCTCGAGCAGCATCCGGGCGCGAATGCAGTAAGGGCAGAAACGGGTGCTGTACATCTTAACCTGCGCTGACATCGCTATACCCCGCCCTACTTGACCGTGGGTAACTGCAAGTTACCCCACTCCATCATGCCACCCGACATCTTGTAGACCTTCTCGTAGCCCGCCGCCTTCAATTCTTTACCGGCAGCGCCAGCCTGCTGGCCCATTTTACAAACCAGCACAATGGGCCTGTCCTTGTATTTCTCCAGCTCGGCTATCCGTGACGACAGCTTTGCCGCCGGAATATTGACCGCCTCAACGATGTGACCTTGCTTGAAATCACCGCCGTCGCGCAGGTCCAGGAAGATGCCCTCCTCACCGTTAACCATGGTTATGGCTTGCTGGGGAGTCAGGCTGGGGCCGGATTTGCGTGCCTCATGAAAAAAGAGCATGCCGATAGACACCAACAAGGCGGCTACCAACACCCATTGCTGGGCGACAAATTCGAGAATCAAGGCCATGCTAAATCGGTTCTGCTTTACCTGTTGTAGATACGCTGCTACCGGCGCGGCGGGAGGGCATACTTACGGGAAGAATCCCGGGGTCGAACCGGCACCTGCCCAAAAAAGGCGCAAGTATACAGTGTCTGCAGGGGCCACTCCAGCCCCTACGCAATGGCGAAGGGGCGCCCCAAACGCGCCACAGAAGCCGTGCGATACCACTGCGTAGAGGGTAAAATAGTGCTTTCGAAATTACCCGCCAAGCGACCCCTTACTGGAACCGAAATGACTGACATCGGCAAGCACACTACGGTACTGATTATCCTCGATGGCTGGGGGTATCGAGAGGAGACGCGGGACAATGCCATAGCCAATGCCGATACACCGGTCTGGGATCGGCTTTGGAGCGATGCGCCACATACCCTCGTTTCCGGCTCGGGTCTCGACGTCGGATTGCCCGCCGGGCAGATGGGCAATTCGGAGGTCGGTCATATGAGCCTGGGTGCGGGGCGGGTCATTTTTCAGAACATTACCCGTATCGACAAGGCTATTGCCGAGGGCAGCTTTCAGGAAAACACGGCCTATACCAACGCAATCGATAAAGCGGTCGAGGCCGGAGGTGCCGTGCACGTATTTGGCTTGCTGTCGCCTGGTGGCGTCCACAGCCACGAGGAACAGATATTTGCAGCGGTCAGGCTGGCAGCAGCGCGTGGCGCCAGCCGGGTCTTCCTGCATGCCTTCCTGGATGGCCGCGATACACCGCCTCGCAGTGCCGGCGCCTCATTGCAGAAAGCAGATGCGCTGTTTGATGAACTGGGCTGCGGCCGGGTAGCGAGCATTTGTGGTCGTTACTACGCCATGGACCGGGACAACCGATGGGAGCGCACCGAGCAGGCTTACCGGCTCCTCACCGAGGGTGTTTCCGACAACAGCGCGACAGACACCGGCAGCGCCTTGCAGGACGCCTACCAGCGCGATGAAAACGACGAATTTGTGTTGCCCACCACCATCGTTCCCGCGGGAGCGGAGCCCGTGATAATCGCAGATAACGACGCGGTTCTTTACATGAATTTTCGCGCCGACCGTGCTCGTCAGCTTACCCGGGCCTTTGTTGACCCGAATTTCAAGGACTTCCAGCGCAACAAGGTGCCGGCCCTGGTGGATTTTGTCATGACCACCGAGTACGCCGAGGACATCGACACCAGTTGCGCTTTCCCCCCACAACCCCTGACCAATGTACTGGGCGATTACCTGGCCCAGCGCGAGTTGAGCCAACTGAGAATTGCGGAGACCGAGAAGTACGCCCATGTCACGTTTTTCTTCAGTGGTGGCCGCGAGGCCCTGTTCGATGGGGAAGACCGAATACTGGTACCCTCTCCCGACGTTGCAACCTACGATCTTCAGCCGGAAATGAGCGCTCCGGAGGTGACCGATAAACTGGTCGAGGCAATAGAGTCTGGCAAGTACGACCTCATTGTATGCAATTACGCGAATGGCGATATGGTTGGCCACACAGGGGTCTACGAGGCGGCAATCAAGGCAGTCGAGACACTGGATACCTGCCTGGGACGGGTGGAGGAGGCGCTACTGAAGACTGGCGGTCAAGCGCTGATCACTGCTGACCATGGCAACTGTGAGCAAATGCTCGATTACGATTCGGGTCAACATCATACCCAGCACACCACCGAGCTTGTGCCGCTGGTCTACATCGGTAACCGCGAGGT
>CAZPVJ010000168.1:0-3194 GCA_964590005.1 uncultured Alteromonadaceae bacterium
CGAGGTGTCCTCGTATATCGGTGGTGAGGGCCACAACCTGCAGGAGCACAGTGCGGTTCTGGTTCGCGGTGGTCGTGTCAAGGGCTTGCCCGGTGTGCGTTATCACACCGTTCGCGGCAGCCTGGACACCTCTGGAGTAGCAGACCGTCGTAACGGTCGCTCCAAGTACGGTGCCAAGCGACCCAAGTAAGTTCTGCTAGCGAAAACTGGCTGAAGATGTAAGTAAGGCCGAACCTCTGCCTCCCCCGCATATGTGGCAGGTCGGTGTTCGGGAAAACCTGAAGAGATAGGAAGGCTAAAATGCCCAGAAGAAGAGTAGTCGCCAAGCGCGAAGTACTGCCAGATCCCAAATTTGGCAACGTGACTTTGGCAAAGTTCATGAACCACGTAATGATCAGTGGTAAAAAATCCGTCGCAGAGACCATCGTTTACGGTGCTCTGGACATTGTTCAGGAAAAGCTGAACAAGGACCCCCTGGAAGCTTTCGACGAAGCACTGGAAAACATTGCACCCATGGTGGAAGTTAAATCCCGCCGCGTTGGTGGTGCGACTTACCAGGTTCCCGTAGAAGTACGTCCCGCTCGCCGCATTGCGCTTTCCATGCGCTGGTTGGTGGAATACGCCCGTAACCGTGGTGAGAAGTCCATGCGTCAGCGTTTGGCTGGCGAGAGCATCGACGCCTCCCAGGGTAAAGGTAATGCCGTGAAGAAGCGTGAAGATGTTCACCGCATGGCAGAAGCGAACAAGGCGTTCTCTCACTACCGCTTCTAAGCTACGGCTTAGTAAACACAATACAGGGAATTTAACGTGGCACGTCAAACGCCCATTAACAGATACCGAAACATCGGTATCTGTGCTCACGTGGATGCGGGTAAAACCACAACCACCGAGCGTGTTCTTTTCTACACTGGCTTGTCTCACAAGATTGGTGAAGTGCACGATGGTGCGGCCACCATGGACTGGATGGAGCAGGAGCAGGAGCGTGGTATCACTACCACCTCGGCTGCTACCACTTGTTTCTGGAAGGGTATGGATGCCCAGTTCCCCGATCATCGTATCAATATCATCGATACGCCCGGACACGTGGACTTCACTATTGAAGTAGAACGTTCCCTGCGGGTGCTTGATGGTGCGGTGGTCGTATTGTGTGGTTCGTCAGGCGTGCAGCCCCAGACGGAGACGGTCTGGCGCCAGGCCAATAAATATGAGGTACCGCGCATGGTGTTCGTCAATAAGATGGACCGTGCAGGTGCAGATTTCCGCATGGTTGTCAGTCAGTTGGAGGAGCGCCTGGGTGCAGTCGCCGTGCCACTGCAGATGACCATCGGTGCCGAAGATGAGTTCAAGGGCGTTGTCGACCTGGTCAAGAATAAGGCCATCCTTTGGAGCGAAGCCGACCAGGGTATGAGCTTTGAGTACACTGACGTACCCGAAGACATGGTCGACGAAGTCAATGAGATGCGTGAGTTCATGATCGAGAACGCGGCGGAAGCCACGGACGAGATGATGGAAAAGTATCTTGAGGGTACCGAGCTCACCGAGGAAGAGATCAAGGCGGGGATTCGCGCCCGTACCCTGGCCAATGAAATTGTCCCTGTTCTTGGCGGCTCTGCGTTCAAGAACAAAGGCGTCCAGGCCATGTTGGACGCGGTGATCGAATACATGCCATCGCCCACCGAAGTTAAGGCTATTGAAGGACATCTGCTGGACAAAGATGAAACTTCGGCCACCCGGGAAGCAGATGATGACGCACCCTTTGCGTCACTGGCATTCAAGATTGCCACCGACCCCTTTGTCGGTACCCTGACTTTCTTCCGTGTCTATTCCGGCAAGCTGGAATCTGGCACCGCGGTTTACAACTCGGTAAAAGAGAAGAAAGAACGTGTCGGCCGGATGGTGCAAATGCACTCCAACAGCCGGGAGGAAATCAAGGAAGTGCTGGCCGGTGATATCGCTGCGGCAGTGGGTCTCAAAGATGTAACTACCGGGGATACCCTGTGTGACATCGACAAGCCAATTATTCTTGAGCGTATGGAGTTTCCCGAGCCGGTGATTTCGGTGGCGGTCGAACCCCGCTCCAAGCCCGACCAGGAAAAAATGGGTATCGCCCTGGGCAAACTTGCTCAGGAAGACCCGTCTTTCCGGGTTAAGACCGATGAGGAAACCGGACAGACCATTATCTCCGGTATGGGTGAGTTGCACCTGGATATCCTGGTCGATCGGATGAAGCGCGAGTTCAGCGTGGAGGCCAATATTGGTAAGCCCCAGGTGGCCTATCGCGAAGCAATTCGCAATACCTCCGAGATTGAAGGCAAGTTCGTGCGTCAGTCCGGCGGTCGCGGCCAGTATGGTCACGTCTGGGTGAAATTCGAGCCGGCTGAAGATGCCGATGCCGAGGGCCTGGAATTTGTGAATGAAATCGTCGGTGGTTCTGTACCCCGGGAATACATCCCCGCGGTGCAAAAAGGTATCGAAGAGCAGATGCAGAATGGAGTGCTGGCGGGCTATCCACTGCTGGGCCTGAAGGCCACGCTGTACGACGGCTCTTTCCATGACGTGGATTCCAACGAAATGGCGTTTAAAATCGCCGCCAGCATGGCCACCAAGAAGTTGGCTGAGTTTGGCGGGGCCGTACTGCTTGAACCCGTGATGGCGGTGGAAGTCGTCACTCCTGAAGAGAACATGGGGGATGTGGTGGGCGACCTTAATCGCCGCCGTGGTCTCATTGGTGGCATGGATGAAAATCCGTCCGGCAAGGTCGTCACCGCTGAGGTGCCGCTGGCCGAGATGTTTGGCTATGCGACCGACCTGCGCTCTGCAACACAGGGGCGGGCGACCTATACCATGGAGTTTGCCAAGTACGCTGAAGCACCCGCTGCAGTGGCCGACGGCATTATTTCCAAGAACAGGTAATTCAAAAACGGTGGAAAAAAGGGGTCAGAGCCCTTTTCCTCCGAAAAAGCGAAGAAGGGCTCTGACCCCGAGAAAACTAGAGGAGCCAGCACATGGCAAAGGAAACATTCGAACGTACTAAGCCCCACGTAAACGTGGGTACCATCGGTCACGTAGACCACGGTAAAACAACCCTGACTGCAGCCCTGACGCGCGTATGTGCGGAAGTATGGGGTGGCGAAATGGTTGCTTTTGACGGCATTGATAATGCCCCCGAAGAGCGTGAGCGCGGTATCACTATC
>CAZPVJ010000169.1:0-5328 GCA_964590005.1 uncultured Alteromonadaceae bacterium
GGACCTGGGCAGTATCGAGCTGGTCATGCTGGCACTGACCAATCACCAAGAGAACATGCTGGTAGCCCGACTGCTGCGTGAGCTGGATTATCAGGGACAAATCGCTGCCGTAGTCAGGTTTTCAGAGGAAGCAGAAGAACTTGAGGAACACGGCATCTCCGCCTTTAACCTCTACGCCCAGGCAGGAGCGGGTTTCGCGGCGCACGCCTCCCAGGCGCTCAGGACCCGGGAGGAGGAAATAGCAAGCGCTGCGGACTAGAAAATGCCTTCAGGCAACCGCCGGGAGTTCGTCGCCGCGACTGCTACCTGCAAGGAACGGCAACGCAACCGCATTGGCCAGGCAATACACGGACCCCAGCAGCAACAATACGCCGCTGAAACCGGATTGCAGCGCCAGCAACAGGACCAGCGCTACGCAGCCAAGGCGTAACCACTCCCAGCGCATCAGACCGGGCACGGGCGCGCGGTCCAGCCACAGTGCCGTGGTCACCGTGGTACCGAACAACAGCGCCCACAGGCTAAGGCCTCCAAGGTAAGACAGTGCTACCGACTCCATCACGTTTAACAGCACGACAACCGCCACCAGCTGGAAAAATGCATACCAGGCCACACCGCGAGTGATTCGGGGGTCGTACTTCTTAAAATTGGCAAGATCCGGCTTGTTGCGCGGGAATTGCGCCTCAACGTCTGCTGGCCGCCAGCCGGTGCGAGCCACCCATACACGTAGCTTGTCCTGCCAGCGCGCAGCGCGCCAGCTATCGCGCGCCATATCAACGTAGATATGGGTGATGGCCTTGAAGGGGTTGAAGCTGCGCAGCGGGCCCCGGATACCATAGATAGGCGGTTCTTCTTCCAGCTCCTCCTGGAAGGTTCCGAACAGACGATCCCAGAGGATAAACAGGCCGCCATAGTTGCGGTCCATGTAAATAGAATTCTGGGCATGGTGAACCCGGTGGTTGGAGGGGGTGACAAAAATCCACTCATACCAGCCCAATTTGGGAATGTGCTCGGAGTGCACCCAGAACTGGTAAATCAGGTTTATGGAACCAACAGTGACAACCACCTCTGCCGGTATCCCCAGCAGGTACATGGGAATATAAAAAATCCAGCCCAGCAGCCAGCCAGTGCTGGTCTGACGCAGGGCCGTGGTCAGGTTGTAGTCCTCGCTCTGGTGGTGGGCCACATGGGCAGCCCACAGAATCGTGCGCTCGTGACCCAACCGGTGCAGCCAGTAATAGCAGAAGTCATAGAGCACCATAGCCAGCGCCCAGGTGAACCAGTGAGAGGCATCCATCAGCGGCAGGGAGAAATACTGGGTGATCAGGTAGTACACGTAACCCCCCACTCCGAGCGTCACAAACCGGCGCGCCTGGCTCAGTGTGCCCAGGAACAGACTCCCCACGCTGTCATTGAGCCGGAAGGTGTTTTTGTGCTTCACAATGCCGTAGGCCAGCTCGACCAGGATGGCGAGCAAAAAAAACGGTACGGCGTATACCACCAGGTTCATCGTGTTCTTCCTCGTACGGATCGTCCTGCCGCGATCACGGATTCATGTCTACTATCATCGCGGAAAACCCTTAATGCAAGCTGAAAGGCCACTCCAAAGTTGGGCGAGGCGACCCCGCAATAGAGGGCCGTTTTTGGCTAGTTAAGGCCTGATGGAGGGATTATAGTGAGCCTATGATCTCTACCCGGTTTTTTGAGTCCTCACCCCCCGATCCTGACATATGTCGGCAGGCGAGGCTGGCCAGGGACCCTCGATTTGACGGGGAGTTTTTTCTGGCGGTTACCACCACTGGCATTTATTGCCGTCCCATTTGCCCCGCCCGGCTACCGACCGAGTCCAACGTGCGCTACTTCCGCCATGCAGCGCAGGCGGCACAGGCCGGATTTCGACCCTGCCTGCGGTGCCGGCCAGAAACAGCACCGGGCAGCCCGGCCTGGCAGGGAACCAATACCACGGTACATCGAGCACTCCAGTTGATCCGGGCCGGCGCACTTAACGGTGAGGGCTCACTGGCAGGGCTGGCAACCAGGCTGGGCGTAGGTGAACGCTACCTGCGTAAACTGTTTCAGCGAGAATTGGGCCTGTCGCCCCTGGCAGTTGCGCAGAATCAACGGCTGCATATGGCCAAGCAGTTGCTGGCCGAAACTACGCTGCCCGTTACGCAGGTAGCGCTGGCTTCAGGATTTTCCAGTGTGCGTCGCTTCAACTCGGCTATACAGGATGCATTCAGCACCACCCCCGGCAAATTGCGCCGACATGCCAGCAAGGCCAGTGACGTCATTGAGCTTTTAGTACACTTCAGGCCACCCTACGACTGGCCTGGCGTTATCGACCAGCTCGCGCGGCACGCGGTACCGGGGGTGGAACAGGTAACGCGCGACAACTACAGCCGCTGCATATTGGTTGGAGGCAAGCAAGGTGGCTTTAGCGTAAGCCTCGCGCGGGGCAAAGCCGCGCTAAGCTTGTCGCTACAGCTACCCCAGCCCACCGAGCTTATGCCGCTGGTCGCCAGGATACGCAGGATGTTCGATCTGGATGCCAACCCAGCGGTAATCGGCGCCGGGCTTGAACAATCGCCTGAGCTTCGAGCGTTGCTGGCGGAGCGCCCGGGCATCCGCATTCCCGGCTACTGGTCGGCCGAGGAAGCCGCGGTGCGAGCAATTGTCGGCCAGCAAGTGAGCACCTCAGCAGCGCGCAGCATCTGCGGGCGTTTCGCTGAAGCCTGCTCCGACGGGGCCACAGCGGGACCTTTCCCAAGAGCCCGCCAAATCGCTGCGCTGCCTGACGACGCCTTTCCGATGCCCGGCAGCAGGCGCGACACTCTGCGCAGTCTTGGTGAATTACAGGGTGACGGCGCCGACGACATCGACCTCGAAAAACTTGAATCGCTGCGCGGCGTGGGTCCCTGGACCACAACAATCACCGCGATGCGAGGCCTGGGGCAGCCCGATTGCTTTCCCGTGAATGATCTGGGTCTACTGAATGCCTGGCAGGCCTTGGGCCACGATAAGTCCACACTGAAAGACTCAGCGAAACGCTGGCGTCCCTGGCGATCCTATGCCGCCAATCTGCTCTGGAGGAGCTTGACCGAATGAACTCAATCACAATCCCTTCACCGATCGGCGAATTGCAGCTGGTTTCCGACAGTGGTGGCCTGATAAGGATCGCTTTCCCCGGGCAACACATCCGTGTGTCTGCCGATAGACAGCAAGACCGGGTTCTCCATCAGGCGAAACAGCAACTGGATGAATATTTTGATGGGACGCGGTCACGCTTTGATCTGCCGCTTGCTCCCGCTGGCACCGCTTTCCAGCTCACAGTATGGGCACAGCTGAACAAGATTCCCTATGGCGACGTTCGCAGTTATCGCGATATCGCCGAGGCGATGGGTAAGCCAAAAGCCACCCGTGCGGTGGGCGCGGCCAATGGCCGCAACCCACTACCTGTGGTTGTACCTTGCCACCGTGTTATCGGGGCGGATGGCTCGCTAACGGGCTTCGCTGGCGGCCTGGAACGCAAGCGCCAGTTGTTGGCCCTGGAAGGGTATCTCTAAATCTACTGTTCGAGACTGGCGGCTATAAAACCTACCCAGGCCTCAGTTTTAATAAAACCGGCATCCCAGGCCACCCAGGCATCACCCAGTCCCTGTTCGGCAATAGCGGCGACTGACTTGCCATCGGCCAGCCCGGCCTTGACGGTTTCCGTCGTACTGACCAGCATCTCGTGATAGCGGGCCAGGTCAGCGCGAGTCGCCAAATCCCCATGGCCGGGGACGATAATTGTTTTGTCATCGACCCGGGCAAGTACCTTGGCCACATTCTCCGTAAAACTCAGCACATTCCCGCCAGAGCCCAGGTCAACGAAGGGGTAGCGGTCCTTGAAGTACAGGTCACCCATGTGGACCACATTCTGGGCGCTGAAATACACCACGCTGTCGCCGTCTGTATGACCTGCGGGTGCATGTTCAATCTCGATGTCGTCATCATTGAAATGCAGGGCCATGGCGTTGCCATAGGTAACTACCGGTAATGCCACTTTCGGGCTGGGCTCAACGACCCGATTGAACGCTTTCATCTCTTGCCGTGTCGACATGCGGGCATAGACATTGCTTTGCGCCACGATCACAGCGCCCCGCTCCCCCCAATAGCCATTACCGCCTACATGATCGCCATGCCAGTGGGTGTTGATAACGTAACTGGCCACACCCTCTGTGCCAGATATTTCCTTGAGCGCTTCATGATAGGCAACCGCGTATTCACCATAATCGTCGTCGATCAGCAGAATCCCATCCTCCCCCACCGAGGCGACGACATTGCCGCCTCGACCCTTTAGCAGGTGAAGGTTGCCGGTGAGCGCCGTTGCTTTAACGGTCAGCGGCGCGTCTTGGCCCTGGCTCCAGGCTGTCAGAGGCAGGGCCAGCAGCGAAATGAGAAGAGCGAGATTAAACACTTTCATGATGTCGGGTCCTTGCGGGGGCAGACAAACGCCCTATCAGGCGTTCAGGTCGGGAATCATTTCGTCCTTAAGCCGCTCGATGGCGTCCTTGAGGCGGAGCTTTTCTTTTTTCAATCGCTGCAGAAGAATCTGGTTTTGATAAGGGTAGCTGTAAAGCTCGCTGATCTTGTTATCGAGGGTGCGGTGCTTGGCTTGCAACTCCATGAGTCGCATTGCCGGGGTGAGCACCTCGTTGGCTGCCTCTTCCTTGCTTCCATCTATAGGTGGCTGATTCATACCCAAATCTTTTCTACCGCCAGATTACGCTGTCAGCCTGCCACTCTAACCCCAGTTGGATTACCGGCACAAGCCCCCGCTGAAGCGGGTACCAACGCCCTTTGGTGGGGACGGCCGTCACGGCTGAATCAGCCAAAAATCCCGGCTGGGAGACGCCGCCAAAGCGCCGCACCGGGATCGGCGATAGCCAGGAAATCAGGGCTCAGCAGGGTATCGCGCTGGTTATAGCGCAAAGGTTGGCCATCCAGTCCAACCACAGCACCGCCCGCCGCCTCCACCAGCGCCTGCCCGGCCGCCACATCCCATTCGCTACAGGGCGAAAAGCGCGGATAGAAATCCCCGCTGCCAGCTGCGAGCTGACAGAACTTCAGGGCGCTGCCAGAGTTATCGCGCTCGAAGCCGCCCGCCTCCGCCTGCAGCCAGTCCAGGCAGCGCTGCAGTCTTGGTCCAGAGTGGCGGCGGCTGGCAAGAACCACGGGGGGGGCGGCCACGGCTCTGACTGCTATGGGCTCTTCGCTCCATTGCCCCTGCTCACGATAGACATACTTTGTCGCGCCGACGCCTGGTATCCCCAGATAAGCCTCGCGCAA
>CAZPVJ010000170.1:0-9145 GCA_964590005.1 uncultured Alteromonadaceae bacterium
CAGCGCGCTGAAGCTGAAGGCCAGCCTGTCACCGGTTACCGTCTCCCATAACTGGCCAAGTGCGGAGTCGGGGGCAAACAGGATTAAAAGGTAAAAGCCCAGAACGGTGGGCGGCAGGATCAACGGTAGCGCCACGATCGCTTCGATAATGGCTGCCCAGGTTCCGCGATGCCGAGACAACCACCAGGCCAGTGGCGTCCCGACTACCAGTAAAATTGCGGTTGTGGTGCCCGCCAGGGCGACGGTCAGCCAGATTGCTGTTGCAATGGATTCACTCATGGGCAGGGATCATAACCCGCTGCGGCTATTGCCGCCTGGGTGGTGGGATTGACCAACCACTCAAAGTACTGCACTGCGGCCTGGTTGTCCCGTGCGCCGGGAAGTAGCAGCGCGTACTGGTCAATGGCTGCATGCCAGGCTGCGGGTATCTCCAGCGCCTGCTCTTTCGCCAGCGACAGCGGTACCAGCGCAAGGTCCACACCGCCGGTATGCCAGAATTGGAAAGCCTGCATGGCGTTGTTCCCGCGTACCAGTTTGCGGCCAGCACCGGTGCCAAACTCGGGGCGCGAGAGCACTTGCTCTGCGGCAGCGCCGTAGGGCGCCGTTACCGGGTTGGCTATAGCCAGGCTCAGGGTTGGGTCGGCCAGTGCCGTAAGGTTGGCTGCCTCACCGACAAGCGCCAGACGCCCGCGGGCGTAGCACTGACTGCGGGTTACTGCCGCCGGAAACTGTTCTGCCAGTAATTCGGGAGTACGCTGGTCTGCCGCGAGGAAAATATCGAAAGGGGCACCGCTGCGTATCTGGTGGTAGAGCGCGCCAGTGGCACCGCTGCTCATTGTCACGCGATAGCGCGTTGTGGTCTCGAACTGCGGATTAAGTTGCTCAAGAAGCGGCCGAAAATTGGTAGCCACAGCCACGTGAACAGAAGGATTGCCGGGTGCTGATCCTGCGAACAACAACAGCAGGAGGGGTAGGAGTCGGGTGATGGCTGTCAGTCCCCCTTGTTTCAAGTCCAGGCTGTGCCTGGCGGCGGTGTTCTGGCGATGCACCAAACCTCCACGCTGTCGGCGCCGGCCGCTTTTAGTTTTGATGCCAACGCGTTCGCGGTAGCGCCCGTGGTGAGTACATCATCTATCAGGGCAACGCGGAGGTTGTCACAGCGTCCTCGCACTGTAAAGGTATCGCTCGGTAGTGCCGAGCGCTGAAGCGCAGCCTGGCCCGACTGTGGTCGACTATACCTTTGCCGCTTGCAAAGCAGGGTGGATCGGCAGGCTAGCGGGTAGTTGTGGTGGCGAGCCAGCGCAATGACCAGTTCTTGTGATTGATTGAAGCCACGCCAAAGTAGCCGGCGCCAGTGGAGCGGTACGGCGACGAACAGATCGGGCGGTTGCCCGCCGGCATGGTCTGTCAATAACAGGTCGGCCAGGAGCGGCGTCAGGCGCTGGTCTCGGTGGTACTTCCAGGAAGAGATGAGGGGAGCGATCCGGGTATCGTATACCCAGGGTGCCCGAACGCGATCGAACGCAGGTGGCTTTCGCAGGCAGTGTCCGCAGATGCGTCCTTCACGACGTACAGAGAGGGGTGGAAGTGGCAGGGCGCATTGATAACAGTAGTGGCGGTTTACCCTGAGGGTCTCTCGGCAATGGGGACACAAGGGCAACTGGCAGCCGCTGGGCAATCCGCACAGCCGGCAGACCTGTGGGAAGAATGTTGCCAGTAAGGAGCCCATCACGTTGTTAACCATCTGGCTGGCTCCAGGTTGACAGCATAGCTTGGCGCTTTATCATGTCGGGGTACACATTACGTTCTGGAATGCCCTATGCCTGCGAGCGCCACTGACCCGCAAAACCCATTGGCGGAGCCC
This sequence comes from uncultured Alteromonadaceae bacterium, assembly GCA_964590005.1. Classification (GTDB taxonomy): domain Bacteria; phylum Pseudomonadota; class Gammaproteobacteria; order Pseudomonadales; family Halieaceae; genus CALJFL01. The sequence continues at coordinate 1,865 of CAZPVJ010000170.1, forward strand.
ATTCGCCACGATTGGAGCCGCTCCGAGGTGGAGGCGCTTTTTGCCCTGCCTTTCAACGATTTGCTGTTCGCTGCGCAGACAGTGCATCGCCGGTATTTTGACCCAAACCAGGTGCAGGTCAGCACCTTACTTTCCATCAAAACCGGTGCCTGTCCTGAAGATTGTGCCTACTGCCCGCAAAGCAATCGCTTCGACACGGGTTTGGAGGCGGAAAAATTGATGGAGGTGGAGCAGGTCCTGACGCAGGCGCGCGCCGCCAAGGAAAGTGGCGCAACCCGCTTCTGCATGGGGGCCGCATGGCGATCGCCCAAGGACCGGGATATGCCCTACGTGGTGGCCATGGTGAAAGGTGTGCGTGAACTGGGCCTTGAAAGCTGCATGACCCTGGGCATGCTGACCGAAACGCAAGCCGCCGAGCTGGCCGATGCGGGCCTCGATTATTACAACCACAATCTGGATACCTCACCGGAATACTACGGCGATATCATCACCACCCGCACTTACCGTGACCGACTGGATACGCTCGACCACGTGCGCGCTGCCGGCATGAAAGTGTGCAGTGGTGGTATCGTGGGCATGGGAGAGGAGCAGTCCGACCGAGCGGGTTTGTTGCAGCAATTGGCTAACCTGCCCCAACATCCCGAAAGCGTCCCCATCAATATGCTGGTTCGGGTGGAGGGCACACCGCTTGCTAACGAAGCTGACCTGGACCCCTTCGAGTTTATCCGGACGATTGCAGTGGCGCGGATCATGATGCCCGCCTCGCATGTCCGCTTATCTGCCGGTCGAGAGGAGATGAATGAGCAGATGCATGCCCTGGCCTATTTTGCCGGCGCAAACTCAATCTTCTACGGTGAAAAACTACTGACTACGCCAAACCCCAGGGCCAACTCTGACATGGCCCTGTTTGCCCGGTTGGGTATTGAACCTGAAGCGCGGGAGGTGGAGTCCGCGCCGCAGGCCCCCGATCCACGTTTCTACGAGGTTACGGGCAGCCAGCAAACCCATTGACCGGGTTGGTGACCTGTCATGTCAGGGTTTTCGTCGCGCCTGGAAGAGGTGCTGAGCCAGCGTCGTAGTCGGGGTCTCTATCGTCAACGCAAGACCCTCGCCTCGGCACAGGGGCCGTTGGTGTCCCTGGACGGCAAACCCTGCCTCAACTTCTGCAGCAATGACTATCTGGGTCTGGCAGCCGACCCTCGATTGGTGACGAGCTTCAAGCGCGCAGCCGATGAGTACGGTGTGGGAAGCGGTGCTTCGCACCTGGTCTGTGGACACAGCGAACCGCACAGGGCGCTGGAAGAGGCGCTGGCCGAGTTTACAGGGCGACCTCGCGCCCTGCTGTTTGCCAGTGGCTATGCCGCCAATACCGCTGTGCTGGGTACTTTGTTGCAACGCGGGGATTTCGTTTTTGAGGACCGACTCAATCATGCCTCCTTGCTGGATGGCGGTTTGCATAGCGGTGCCCGTTTCCAGCGCTTTCCCCACAATGACGTAGAGGCCCTCCGGTCAAAGCTGGCCCTTGCTGAGGGCAATCGGCTGGTTGTGGTTGATGGCGTATTCAGTATGGACGGCGACCGCGCCCCGTTGCCGGCCCTGGCGGATGCCTGTGTGGAGACCGATGCGTGGTTGATGGTTGACGATGCCCACGGCTTTGGCGTTCTGGGAGAGCGTGGCGCTGGCAGCCTGGAACTCACCGGGCAGTCGATGGAGCGCGTACCGGTCCTGATGGTTACTCTGGGCAAGGCTTTGGGCGCTGCTGGAGCCTGCGTGGTAGGTAGTGACTTGCTGATAGAAAGCCTGGTGCAGCAGGCAAGAAACTACATATACACCACCGCGATCCCGCCTGCTGTCGCAGCAGCTGCCCTGACCGGGTTGCGACTGGTTCGGGAGGAGCCGTGGCGACGAGAGCAACTGAGGCAACTGATCGACCGGTTTCGACTCGGTGCAGAGCAACTTGGCCTACCGTTGTTGCCCTCGGATACCCCAATCCAGCCACTGTTGGTGGGTGATGCGTCACAGGCTACGGCAATAAGTGATCAACTGCTGGAACGCGGCGTCATGGTGAGCGCAATCCGCCCTCCCACCGTTCCGGAGGGCACGTCCCGCTTGCGTGTCACCCTGACGGCCACCCATACCCCGCAGCAGGTGGATGAGCTGCTGTCGGCGTTGGCCACCGCCTGGCCCGGGCTAGCCCGTGCATCTGACGACTGAGTATCTCCCGGCGCTGAATCACGGGCGGCAGGAGCTGGTCCTCCTCCACGGCTGGTCTATGAATCGCGAGGCCTGGCGACCCTTATTGGCACCGCTCAGGCCGTGGGCGAATGTCACCCTGGTTGACCTGCCAGGGTGCTGCGAAGACGACACATCACAGTTTCGAGGTGAATTACCGGCGCTGGTGACCGCGCTGTTGGAGCAGATGCCCCCTCTGGCGGTTTACCTGGGCTGGTCTCTGGGAGGCCAAATCGCCACTCTGCTCGCCAAACGGGCGCCACAACGGGTATCGGCACTCATCACCTTGTGCAGCAACCCGCGATTTGTGGAGCTTGATGGTTGGCCGGGGATGGAATCACATGCCTTTGCTGACTTTCGCGCCGCCTATGACGAGCAGCCAGCCCGGGGCTTGCGGCGGTTTGATGCGCTCCAGTCTCAGCGCGCGGGCAGGCCAAGTCGGCCGCTGCTGAAGTCATTGTCGGCCCTGCGAGACTGCTCCGACCCCGGCGCACAGCTGGCTGCCGGCCTGGGCTGGCTGGCTGAACTGGATACCCGGGAGGCGCTTGCGTCCCTGGACGTTCCGCAATGTCACCTGCTCGGTCAGGCTGACGGGCTGGTGCCCGTGGCAATTGCGGAACATCTGAGGCGCCTGATCGGCGGCGATCTGGCCCGGCGTGTCGAGGTTCTCGGCGACGCCAGTCACGTCGCGTTGCTGGAGTGCCCGCGTGTCATCGCCAAATACGTAGAGGACTTTCTTGAGGATACGGGTTTACTGCGAAGCGGCAGTGACGTGCTCAGTGAGCGTGACAAGCTAGAGGTTGCCGCTTCGTTTAGTAGGGCGGCCCGGACCTATGACTCGGTGGCCGCTCTGCAACGCGATGTTGGCATAGCCCTGCTGAAGCGAAGCCCGGAGACACTTCCCAGCCGGGCCAGGATTCTGGATCTGGGTAGCGGAACCGGCTATTTCGGTGCAACTCTGCGCGAGCGTTACCCGCAGGCTGACTACCTTGGGCTTGATCTGGCCGAGGGTATGATTGACTACGCCCGAACTGCTCACCCTCAGTTGGGCGACTGGTTGGTGGGCGACGCAGAACAACTGCCATTGGCATCGGCTTCAGTTGATTTTATTTTCAGCAGTCTGGCGATCCAGTGGTCAGACCGACCGGATTTGTTGCTCGCTGAGCTGGCGAGGGTACTGAAACCGGGAGGACGCAGTGTGTTCAGCACGCTGGGACCGGGTACCCTGGGAGAGTTACGCGCAGCCTGGGCGACGGTGGATTCGCACCAGCACGTTAATCACTTCCTGCCCGCAGAGGCGCTACTGGCTGCCGCCAGCTCGCTGCCTGACGTGAAGTTACGATTGGAAAAACGGTCCTTCGTTATGCGCTACGACAAGGTGGCGGATTTGCTCCGCGAGTTGAAGGCGCTGGGGGCCCACAATATGAATGATGGACGGCCCACAGGGCTTACCAGTCGGCGAAAACTGCTCTCAATGTTTGCTGCCTACGAGCCGTACCGGGATAAAGGCGGGCTGCCAGCCAGTTATGACGTCCTCTTTGGGACACTGGAGAAGCGATGACTCAAACCTTTTTTGTGACCGGTACCGATACCGAGATAGGAAAAACCGCAATCGCCTGTGCCTTACTTGAGGCCGCTAATCGACTGGGGCTAACAACGGCTGCGGTCAAACCGGTCGCAGCGGGCTGCGATGATCAGGGGCACAACGAAGATGCCCTGGCGCTGCAACAGGCGATGTCCATGAACCTGCCCTATGAGCAGGTCAATCCGGTTGCATTGCAGGCCGCGATCGCGCCGCACATAGCCGCTGTGCAGGAAGGGCGAAGCCTGCAGGTCAGCAGGCTGGCGGGGCTTTGTCGCGGCGTGATGTCGGCAGGTGCAGACCTGGTGCTGATCGAGGGTGCGGGCGGTTGGCGGGTGCCCCTTGGGCCTCGCGAGACTCTCGCAGACCTGGCAGGACAGCTGCAGGTTGACGTGGTGTTGGTGGTAGGAATGCGCCTGGGTTGTATCAACCACGCACTGTTGACCGCGGAAGCCATCGCTGGTGACGGTCTGCGTCTTGCTGGTTGGGTTGCCAACCAGCCGGCGGAGCGCATGCGCAACCATGCGGAAAACCTGGACACATTACGGCGCAAGTTGCCGGCTCCGTTACTGGGTGAGGTGGGTCATCTCACGCCGTTTTCTGCCGAGGCTGCTGCGGAATTCCTTGATATTGCTGAGCTTATGAGTACGTAAGCACTTACTATAAAACTGATGACGCTTATCGTTATAACGGATAGAGGGATTTTAACGCGGGTATAGGCATGAAAAGATATTTGACTTTGAGGGGAATTTACGCACAATGTAAGCATTGAACACATGCCCGTAGCGCATCGTATTCCTGTCGGTGCCGGGCCTACCAAGAAGAGGTGCAACCCATGCCAGAGTACAAGGCTCCCCTGCGAGATATGAGTTTTGTGATGAACGAACTGCTCGATGCCGAGGGCTTCTACCAGACCCTTCCCGGCTACGAGGAAGCAACCCGTGACCTCATGGACGCCATCGTGGAGGAGGGTGCCAAGTTTGCCGAGAACGTGCTCTCCCCCCTTAATCAGTCCGGTGATGATGAAGGTTGTGTCTGGAACGACGGTGAAGTGAAAACTCCCAGTGGTTTCCCGGAAGCGTACCAGCAGTATGTCGAAAATGGTTGGCCTGCGCTGTCGGCAGAAACCGAATACGGCGGCCAGGGAATGCCCAATCTCATGGGCATCATCATCAATGAGCTGGCCGGCACTGCCAATTGGTCCTGGTTGATGTACCCAGGACTCAGCCACGGCGCTATCAAGACCATCGAAGAGCACGGTGACGAGGAGCAGAAACAGAAGTTTCTGACCAGGCTCATCGAGGGCAGCTGGACCGGGACCATGTGCCTGACCGAGTCTCACTGTGGCAGCGACCTGGGTTTGCTGCGTGCCAAGGCCGAACCGCAGGCCGACGGCAGCTACGCGATCACGGGCACCAAGATTTTTATCAGCGCCGGCGAACACGATATGGCCGATAACATTGTCCATATCGTGTTGGCCCGACTCCCGGATGCACCTCCTGGCACCAAGGGTATTTCGCTGTTTATCGTGCCCAAGTACAACGTCAACGAAGACGGCAGTGTCGGCGAGCGCAACGCCGTGCACTGTGCTTCCATCGAAAAGAAGATGGGAATCAAGGCCTCGGCCACCTGCGTTATGAACTTCGACGGCGCAAAGGGTTACCTGATCGGACCGCCTAACCGAGGTCTCAACTGCATGTTCACGTTCATGAACACTGCACGAATTGGCACGGCCATACAGGGCCTCGCTCATGCAGAGCTGTCTTACCAGGGTGCGCTCGACTACGCGCGGGACCGCCTGGCAATGCGCAGCCTGACCGGCCCCAAGAACCCGGAAGGGCCTGCTGATCCCATCATTGTGCACGCCGATGTGCGTCGCATGCTGCTTACCCAGAAGGCGTTTATCGAAGGCAGCCGGGCGTTTATCTATTACCTGGCCCAGCTGGGTGACGTGGTTGATGTTGCCGATGAAGAGCGCGCCAAGGCGGCTGATGACCTCATGGCATTTCTAACCCCTATCGCCAAGGCGTTTATCACCGAGGTGGGTTTTGAGTCAGCTAATTTGGGGCTGCAGGTCTACGGAGGGCACGGCTTCATCAAGGAATGGGGCATGGAGCAAATCGTCCGTGACGCGCGTATCGCCATGCTTTACGAGGGTACCACCGGTATTCAGGCCATGGACCTGATTGGACGTAAGGTACTGGGCAGTGGTGGCCAGCTGTTAATGGGCTTTACCCAGATTATCGACGACTTCTGCAAGGCCAATGCCGATGAGGCTGACGCCGAGTTCATCAGCGTCCTTTCGGCTTACAAGGACGAGTGGCTGACCATGTCACTCAAGATCGGAGAGCGCGCGATGGAGAACCCCGACGAGGCGGGTGCTGCGGCTGTCGATTACATGATGTATAGCGGTTATGTGACTCTGGCTTACTTCTGGGCCCGGATGGCGGTATTGGCGCGGCAGAAAGTCGCAGCCGCCGACGGCGATGCCTCCTTCTATGAGGCCAAGCTGATGACTGCGCGGTTCTACTTTGATCGAATCCTGCCTCGCACGCTGGCGCACAAGGAGTCGCTCAACTCCGGCGCCGAGAACCTCATGGAAATGCCAGAGGCCATGTTCGATTTTTGAATCAGTTGCTGCTCGGGATGTCACCTGAACAAGGTGACATTCCCGCCTTCTGGGGAGAGAATACCGATTCCGGAGCTCTCCCCGTTTTTTTATGACCGATCCATCAGAAAATCCCACCGAAACCAGACTCAAACCCGAGGATCAGGCGAAGGTTGATGAGTTTATATCCCGCGGCGTCAATTCCGTTGAGCGCAAACCTTTCAGACCTTTCAGGCTGCTGCTGGCTTTGATGGTCATCGTAATTTTGTTAAGTGTTTTCAGCCAGTTACTGGCAAAGTGGGCAGGTATCTACTAGCTTGGTGCGGCCTGTGTCCGTTGGCGAAGCGGTGAGCGTTTGATATAGTTTCGCCCTCACAAATCATCGGTGTGTGGCGCAGCCTGGTAGCGCACTTCCTTCGGGAGGAAGGGGTCGGAGGTTCGAATCCTCTCACACCGACCAAATTTCCAGGCAACAACAGCGTCATCACTACAGGTTCGAAGGCGAAAGGCCGCCTCATTCAAATCCTCTCACACAACAATCCTATAAGGGGAACTGATTTATGAAAAAGCGATACACAGCCTGCTTTGCACTGGCAGCGACCATTGGCGTGCTCAGTACGCCGGCACACTCTCTGGACGCTGGAACCCCCGATCCCAATTTGCTGACAAGGATTTATCCAGGCAAAGCGTATTCACCTTACGCTGACCGCTCATTCCCCAACAGTGTGTACTGGGGCGAAACACACCTTCACACGGGCTTATCTCTCGACGCAGGGCTATTCGGAAACATTCTGGGCCATGAAGACGCCTACCGGTTCGCCCGGGGGGAGCAGGTCACTTCCTCAGGAGGGCTTCAGGT
>CAZPVJ010000171.1:0-11003 GCA_964590005.1 uncultured Alteromonadaceae bacterium
TTTGCCGATGGCGTCGTCGTAGTCAGCGGCGACGACATTGTGCATGAAGCCTATTTCGGTGAATTCGGTCCCCATGATCAGCACATCTGGTTCTCCATGACCAAGTCCCTGGTCTCCGCTGCCTTTGGCGTTCTCATGGCGGACAAGAAAATCGACCTGAAGGCGTCGCCGGCGGACTACATCCCTGAGCTCAAGGGTAGTGGATTCGAGCGGGTGAATATCCAGCAGGTGCTCGATCACGCCACCGCGATCGATTTCAAGGAAAACTACACCGATACCAACTCGGACTTCTTTCGCCATTACGCTCCCGCGTTGAACATGGCCTGGTTGCCGGGTGCGGCTGACGCCCAGCCTGCCACCACGGACATCTACGGCGTCCATGATTTCCTGGTCAAATTCATCAAGCCAGACACGTCGCTGCAACCGGGGGAGGCGTTCGATTACAACTCCAGTAACGCCGACTTGCTGGGATGGTTGCTCGCCCGCCTGAGCGGAGAACCCCTGCAGGATTTTCTCCAGAGCCGGATCTGGAGCAAGCTCGGTGCCGAACACGACGCCTACATTGCCGTTGACCGTGCCTACATGCCGGTCGCAACAGGCGGTATGAACACCACCTTGCGCGATGCTGCCCGCTTTGGGGTGATGATCAGGGATATGGGTAAATTTGCCGGTGAACAAGTCATCCCGGCATCGTGGGTTGAGGCGATTCTCGACGTAGACGATACACTGCGCGCCACGATGTCTGCCAATCCCAAGTACTCGGACGACCCCTGGTTTGCCTACCACAATATGTGGTGGATCCTGGATGAGGAAGCCGGCGAGTTCTGCGCCGTGGGCATCCACGGCCAGGTCATTTACATCAACCGTCAGGCCAACACGGTGATGGCCTGGTTCTCCAGCCAGCCGACCGCGTCGGCATCACGGAACAAGGATTTTCATTCGAAGCTCGCCGCGGCGAGGGAACTGGCTAACAGCCTTGCTGCCCCATGAATGATCGCACCGCGCGTGAAAGGTTTGAATAACCCCGTGGGATGAGTTCGTCGTTAAACCAAAAGAGGAAAGACTCATGAAAGCGTCAGATCTGCTGGTCAAATGTCTCGAGGAAGAGCAGGTAGAGTACATTTTCGGTGTTCCCGGAGAGGAGAATGCCGACTTCATGATGTCGCTGGAAAAATCCGCTTCCATTCGCTTTGTGCTGACCAGGCACGAACAGGGCGCCGCGTTTATGGCGGAGATTTACGGTCGTCTCACAGGGAATCCCGCGGGTTGCCTGGGTACCCTCGGTCCCGGCGCAACGAATTTGCTGACCGGCGTGGGCGATTCCAACATGGACCGAGCCCCGATGCTCGTGCTGACCGGCCAGGGTGCGTCGACCCGCCTGCACAAGGAGTCGCATCAGGTCATGGATGTGGTCAGCATGTTCAAGGCCGTGACCAAGTGGGCGACCACGATTCATCACCCCGACACGATTCCCGAGGTGGTGCGCAAGGCGGTCAGGCTGGCGCGTACCGAGAAGCCCGGTGCGGTGCATATCGAGTTATGTGAGGACATCGCCAAGCTCGACACGGGCAAGCAGCCCTTACCGGTCAAGAAATTCCGGCGCTCGGTACCAGACGACAAGATCATGGATCGCATCTACGACCGAATCAAGGCGGCTAAACGACCGATCATACTGGCCGGTAACGGCTGCGTGCGGCGGCGGGCTTCGGAACAGTTGCGCATGTTCTGTGAGGCGACCGGCATCGGCGTGGTCAATACGTTCATGGCCAAGGGCTGTGTCGATATGGATGCCGATTACTGCCTGTTCACCATTGGCCTGGGTACCAAGGATGTGGTGACCTGTGCTATTGATGCCGCGGACCTGGTGATCAGCATTGGTTTTGACCTGGTGGAATACCATCCGCGCTCCTGGAATCCGGACGGAAACAAGCAAATCGTGCACCTGGATTTTCTACCCGCCGAGGTTGATGAGAATTATCACCCCGAACTGGAGGCCGTGGGCGATCTGGCTCACAGCCTGTGGATGCTCAATGAGCGCGCTGCCGCCGAACCGCTGGCGCCCGATCTCAGCCAACAGCAGGCGGTCAGGCGAGATATGCAGGCTATCTTCGCCGAGCATGCTGAAGACAGGACTGAGGGTATTGTGAAACCGCAGAAAATTCTCTGGGATACTCGCGAGGTGATGGGGCCACAGGATATCCTGCTGTCGGACGTGGGCGCGCATAAGATGTGGATAGCGCGCCATTATCAGTGCCACGAGCCCAATACCTGCCTGATACCGAATGGCTTCTGCTCCATGGGCTTCGCCCTGCCGGGTGCGGTGGCCGCGAGCCTTGTCCATCCCGACCGGAAGGTACTGGCTATCGCCGGCGACGCCGGATTTCTCATGAATGTGCAGGAAATGGAAACCGCGCGTCGCCTGAATGCCAATTTCGTTTGCATGGTCTGGGAGGACAGTGCTTACGGCCTGATTGCCTGGAAGCAGGAGGCGGAGTTTGGCCACCACACCGACCTGGCGTTTGGCAATCCCGACTGGGGGTTGTTGGCAAAGTCATTTGGTTGGAACGGGCACTATGTCGAGCGCAGCGCGGACCTGAAGAATACACTCATTGCCGCCTTCGCCGAGTCAGGTCCCAGCCTGGTGGTAGTACCGGTGGACTATGGTGAGAATATGAAGCTCACTGAGACGCTCGGCGAGCTGACCTGTTCAATTTGAAACCAACACCAAGGCCTGAAGCCGGGAAACCTGGATGACACATCATTCGCTATTGCTTGCCCACCCGGGTGAGTCGCAGGAGCGGCCGCTGGAGGTATTCTCTCCCTACTCGGGAGAGGTGGTTGGCACAATCGATCAGGCATCCGCCAGCCAGGCTGAGGCCGCCCTGGAAATCGCCCACGCGACGTTTCGCGACCGTTCGGCCTGGCTTTCTGTGGAGGCGCGGTGCGCGGTGCTCGAAAAAGCTGCGGCCATCATGCAGGCGCGGTTCGAGGAGCTTGCCGTCGGTGCAGCGGCCGAGGGTGGTAAGCCCCTGATTGATTCCAGGGTCGAAGTCGCCCGCGCTATTGAAGGTGTCAAACTTTGCATGGAAACGATCCGGAGCGACGCCGGCGCAGTTATCCCTATTTCAGAGCCTGCGGTGGACAGTGCCCGAGTCGCTTACACGCTCAAAGAACCCGTCGGTGTCGTGGTGGCGATCAGCGCATTCAACCACCCGCTTAATCTCATCGTTCACCAGGTTGCGGCAGCCATTGCCGCGGGTTGCCCCACGCTGGTGAAACCGGCCGCAACAACACCGCTCTCATGCCATCGTTTCGTCTCGATCTTACGTGAGGCGGGATTGCCTATGCATTGGTGTCAGCTGGTTTTGCCGGCATCACTGGACGTGGCGACCGCCCTGGTCACCGATTCCCGGGTCGGTTTCTTTTCATTCATAGGCAGTGCCAGGGTCGGATGGATGCTGCGCTCCAAGCTATCGCCCGGTACTCGCTGCGCCCTGGAACACGGTGGTGCTGCGCCGCTGGTGGTCGATCACTCGGCCAATACCGACAAGCTGATACCCGCTGTTCTGAAGGGGGGTTATTATCATGCCGGCCAGGTCTGTGTCTCCGTGCAGCGAGTCTATGTTCACGACAGTCTTTTCGAGGAAGTATGTGATCAACTGATCACGGGGGTTCGCGCCCTGCGAGTGGGTGATCCGTTGGCGGAAGACACCGAAGTCGGGCCTTTGATTACCGCAGCGGAGGTTGACCGTGTTCATGACTGGTTGCAGCAGGCAGTTGCCGATGGCGCTCAGCTTCCTACAGGCGGTGAGCTATTGAGCAATGGCTGTCTGCAGCCCGCGTTGATTGTCCAGCCGTCGTTGGATTCCCTGGTAAGCCAGCGGGAAATTTTCGGCCCGGCGGTCTGCGTTTACCGTTACCAGGATGCCAGCGAGGCGATAGCGATGGCCAACAGCTTGCCCTATGCGTTCCAGGCGGCGGTATTCTCGCAGGATATCGACCGCGCGATGGCTATTGGGCGGGCCCTCGACGCCTCGGCCGTCATGATCAATGACCACACAGCCTTTCGGCAGGATGTGATGCCCTTTGCCGGGCTCCGCGAATCAGGGCTGGGAGTAGGGGGTATCCCCTATACCATTGAGGATATGCAGGTCGACAAAATGATGGTGCTTAAGACCCGCACGCCCGGCTAACCCCGGGCGCGTTTGGAGAGAGCCTGGCGGTAGATTAAGCCATGAAGTCGGGCGTCGCCTCTGTATGCGGTGCGGTAACCTTAGGCCTCTTCATTATCAAACTTCAGCAACTCTGCGCCGCCGTCGACCAGGTCTCCCGCACCGTAGTAGAACGACTCGACGACACCCTTGGCCGGGGCCCGAATAGTGTGCTCCATTTTCATAGCCTCCATGATTAGCAGGGCAGTGCCTTCTTCAACGCTGGCCCCCGGTTCCACCAACAGGCTCACGACGGTGCCATTCATGGGTGCAATTAGTCCCGCTCCGCCGGCGACTGAATCGGCTTCGCCGGTATCAGGTGGTACCGGGTGAAAGTGGCAGGCGCCATCGTTCAGGTAAAGGGTGAAGCCATCCCCGGTTTCTGCCAATGTCGCCCGCTCACGATGGCCTTCTACCTCGAAGCGCAGGATATCGCCATCCAGTTCGCCACTCAGATGTGTTTCACGGCCATCGACTAGGGCAACGAGTTGTCCCTGTCGCTGTTCTATATCGACCACGTGGTCCTGCTCGTGGCAGTGGATGGCCAATCGGTGTACATGCGCTTCATTTAATCGCCAGGCATTGTTCTCGCGCCAGGGAGACCAGGCGTCACTGCCCGCGTTAGCCGGGCTTTGCTGCTGTTGCCACCGCAGCAGTGCTAACGCCGCCAGTGGCAGTTCCCGTGCCAGGTCCTGTTGCCGCTGGTGAAAGACCAGCTCCCTGTGTCGCTCTATAAAACCCGTATCCAGTTCGGCCGCCGCAAACGGTCGAGACGTGGCCAGGTTGTACAGGAAATCGATATTGGTCACGGTGCCGCCTATCCGGTAGTCGGCCAGTGCGCTCGCCAGCCGCTGTAAGGCGCGCTCGCGTGACTCCTTCCAGACAATCACCTTGTCGATCATGGGGTCGTAGTACACGCTTTTTTTATTGACACGGCGCCCGCCGAGATCTACACGCACGTGACGGGACTCCTCGGGTGCCCGCAGGTAATCCAGGGTACCGGTCTGCGGCAGGAAGTCGTTATCGGGGTCTTCCGCGTAGACCCTGGCCTCAAAGGCGTGGCCGTGTATGGGCACCTCGTCTTGTGAGAGGGGCAAATCGCGACCGCTCGCAACCAGCAGCTGCCACTCCACGAGATCCTGCCCGGTGATCATCTCGGTGACGGGATGCTCGACCTGCAGGCGGGTATTCATCTCCATGAAGTAGAAACTGCCATCCTCGTCGAGTAGGAACTCGACGGTACCAGCGCCGGTGTAATTGATGGCCTGGGCGGCCTTGACCGCAGTCTCACCCATAGCGGCTCGGAGTTGTGGGGTCATGCCGGGAGCCGGGGCTTCCTCAATCACCTTCTGGTGCCGACGCTGCACAGAGCAGTCCCTTTCAGCGAGGTAAATGCCCGCACCACCGGCATCACAAAAAACCTGCACTTCGACGTGCCGGGGTTTGGTCAGGTATTTTTCGACCAGCATCCTGTCGTCGCCAAAGCTGGCAGCCGCCTCGCGTTTTGCTGCGGCGAGGGCTTCATCGAACTCCCCAGCAGACCAGACTTGCCGCATGCCTTTGCCGCCACCACCTGCCGTCGCTTTTAGTAGCACGGGATAGCCCATTTCGTCGGCGGCAGACTGTAATAGCTTCGGCTCCTGGTCATCACCGTGATAGCCGGGAACAAGCGGTACACCGGCCAACTCCATGATCGACTTGGCTGCCGACTTGGATCCCATAGCCTCGATCGCGGCCGCGGGTGGCCCGATAAACACAACGCTGCTATCGCTGCAGGCCCGGGCAAAGTCCGCGTTCTCCGAAAGGAAACCGTAACCCGGGTGAATTGCCTGGGCGCCGGTTTTCTGTGCCGCTTCGAGAACCTTGTGGGCCAGAAGATAAGAATCGCGCGCCGCTGCGCCTCCGATATGCACCGCTTCGTCGGCCAGTTGAACATGCAGGGCATCGCGGTCTGCATCGGAGTAGACCGCAACCGTTGCGACGCCGAGCCGCCGGGCTGTGCGGATAATCCTGCAGGCGATTTCGCCTCGGTTAGCGATCAGAATTTTTGTGAACATGACAGCCTCTAGTGTTGTTCCTGCCAAGAAGGACGGTTTTTGTCGAGGAATGCGCCCAGACCTTCCTGTCCCTCCGGCGATACCCTGATATTAGCGATACGCTGGCAGGTGTCTTCAATCAGTTCCCCGGAGATTGACTCGCCGGCAATATCGGACACCAGCTTCTTGGCCGCTCGCACGGCCTCCGGCCCATTGGCAAGTAGGGCATCACACAGGCCGGTGACCGTTTCATCCAGCTGATCCGACGCGCAGATTTCGCTGACCAGACCCAGACGATGGGCTTCCTGCGCGCTGAAGCGCTCAGCGGTGGTGAAGTAGCGTCGCGCGGCGCGCTCGCCTATGGCCCTGACAACATAGGGCCCGATGGTTGCCGGAATCAGTCCTATCTTTGCCTCGGAGAAACAAAAGCTGGCGTCGTCCGTGGCTACGGCCATGTCACAGCAGCTCACCAGCCCCACGGCGCCGCCGAAGGCGCCGCCCTGAACTCTCGCGATAGTGGGTTGAGGCAGTTCGTGCAGGGCTTTGAGCATCCCGGCAAGTCCCCTTGCATCCCGCAGGTTGTCCTCGTAATCGTACTTTGCCATGCGCTTCATCCAGCCCAGGTCCGCGCCTGCGGAAAAGTTTTTGCCATTGGATGCGACGATGACAATACGGACTTCGCTCTGCTGCGCGAGGCTATCAAAGTGTCCGCGTAGTTCGGCGATCATGTCATCATCGAAAGCGTTATGTTTTTCAGGCCGGTTGAGTACCACCCTGGCAATACCCTGCGTGTTGATATCCGTGAGTACCATGATTACATCCTGAATACGCCGAACCGTGATTCCTCGACCGGCGCATTTAGCGCGGCGGAGATAGACAAGCCCAGTACCATGCGTGTGTCGGCGGGATCGATAACGCCGTCGTCCCACAGACGGGCAGAGGCGTAATACGGGTGACCCTGCTGTTCGTACAGGTCGAGTATGGGTTGTTTGAAGGAGGTCTCTTCCTCCGCGGTCATGCTTTCGCCATTGCGTGCCATCTGGTCCTGCTTGACCGTGGCCAGCACGCCGGCGGCCTGGTCGCCGCCCATGACCGAAATCCGGGCATTAGGCCACATAAACAGGAAACGCGGCTCGTAAGCGCGGCCACACATCGCGTAATTGCCAGCCCCGAATGAACCGCCAATGATTACCGTGAATTTCGGTACGTTGGCGCAGGCGACAGCGTGCACCATTTTTGCCCCGTGCCGGGCAATGCCATCGGCTTCATACTGTTTACCCACCATGAAGCCGGTAATGTTCTGGAGGAACACAAGTGGTATGCGACGTTGGGCGCACAATTCGACAAAGTGGGCACCCTTGACCGCTGACTCCCCAAAGAGAATGCCGTTGTTGGCCACTATGCCCACTGGGTAGCCGTGAATGCGGGCGAAACCGCAGACGAGTGTTTCGCCAAACAGGGATTTGAATTCATCGAACTCTGATCCATCCACGACCCGTGCGATAACCTCTCGAACATCATAGGGCTGACGCGTATCAGCGGGAATGACACCGTAGATATCTTCCACCGGGTAGGCCGGGGGACTGCTTTCTCGGATGTCCAGCTCGATTGGTTTTACCCTGTTCAAGCGGGCGACAGATCGCCTCATCAGTTGCAAGGCATGCTCATCGTTGTTGGCGTAGTGGTCAGTGACACCTGAGGTGCGGCAGTGAATATCCGCGCCGCCGAGTTCTTCGGCGCTGACAATCTCGCCAGTGGCCGCTTTCACCAGCGGTGGCCCGCCAAGAAAAATCGTGCCCTGGTTTTTGACGATAATCGACTCGTCGGCCATGGCCGGCAAATAGGCGCCGCCCGCCGTGCAGGAGCCCAGCACAGCGGCGATTTGCGGTATGCCTTGCGCGGACATTCGTGCCTGGTTGTAAAAGGCATGTCCGAAGTGTTCCCGGTCTGGAAACACCTCATCCTGTAGCGGCAGGAAAGCACCCCCCGAGTCAACGAGGTACAGGCAGGGCAGGTTATTCTCGGCGGCGATCGTTTGCGCGCGACCCTGCTTTTTGACCGTGAGGGGATAGTAGGTGCCGCCCTTAACCGTTGCGTCGTTAACGAAGATCATGCACTCGGTACCGGCCACTCGCCCGATACCGGTAATGATGCCCGCGCCCGGCACGTCGTCTTCGTAAACCTTGTAGGCTGCCAATTGTGACAGCTCGAGAAAGGGAGAGCCCGGATCGAGTAGGGCGTTCAATCGATCGCGTGGTAGCAGCTTACCCCGGGAGGTATGTCGCTTCCGGGCTTTCTCACCCCCGCCGCGATGAATTTCCGCTACCCGCTCGCGCAGGTCTTCGACCTGGGTGCGCATGGCGTTACGGTTCTTCCCGAAGGCTTCATCGCGGGGGTTGATACGTGTCTGCAGCAGCGTCATTACGAGCCTCCTAGGCTGTCGCGTTGAACAGTTCGCGGCCAATCAACATGCGCCGGACCTCCGAGGTGCCTGCGCCAATTTCATACAACTTGGCATCGCGCAGCAGGCGACCGGTATTGGCGTCGTTGGTGTAGCCGAAGCCGCCGAGAGCCTGGATAGCCTGCAGCGCCATCTGGGTTGCTTTTTCTGCGGTGTACAGAATCACGGCCGCGCAGTCCTGGCGTGTCTCCTCGCTTCGGTCGCAGGCACCGGCCACGGCGTACAGGTAAGCGCGGCTGGCGTTGAGATCGGCGTACATGTCGGCCAGCTTGCCCTGCATTAGCTGGAATTCACCGATACTCTTGCCGAACTGTTTGCGGTCGTGCAGGTAGGGGATTACCTCGTCGACACAGGCTTGCATGATGCCCACCGGCCCTCCGGACAGCACGGTACGTTCGTAGTCCAGGCCCGACATCAGTATTTTGGCACCGTCACCCTCATTGCGCAGGATGTTTTCGGCCGGTACCGGGCAGTCTTCAAACACCAGCTCGCAGGTGTTGGAGCCGCGCATGCCCAATTTGTCGAGTTTGGGGGAGCGCGAAAATCCCGGGAAGTCTCGCTCTACCAGGAAGGCGGTGATCCCCTTGGAACCAGCGGTAGGGTCGGTCTTGGCATAGATGACGTAGACGTCCGCGTCGGGCCCGTTGGTGATCCACATTTTGCTGCCGTTCAGCAGATACTGGTCGCCATCGCGACGTGCGCTCAGTGTCATGCTGACCACGTCCGAGCCGGCGTTTGGCTCGGACATTGCGAGTGCGCCGACATGCTCGCCACTGCACAGTTTAGGTAAGTACTTTTGCTTCTGGTTCTCGTTGCCGTTTTTGTTGATCTGGTTCAGGCACAGGTTGGACATCGCTCCATAGGACAGGCCTACCGAGGCAGAGGCGCGACTGATTTCTTCCATGACGATGGCGTGGGCCAGGTAGCCCATACCACTGCCGCCATAGGCC
Source organism: uncultured Alteromonadaceae bacterium (assembly GCA_964590005.1). GTDB lineage: Bacteria > Pseudomonadota > Gammaproteobacteria > Pseudomonadales > Halieaceae > CALJFL01. Next base: position 9,659 of record CAZPVJ010000171.1, read on the forward strand.
TCATCGACAGTGATGCCCAGCAAGCCCATGTCGCCGAACTTTCGCCACAGGTCATCGGGAAAAGCGTTTTCCTTATCGATGTCTGCGGCCCTGGGGGCTATTTCACGCTGGCACATCTGATAGACGGCGTCCCGCAGCATGTCCAGTTCCTCGCCGAGGCCGAAGTTGAGATTGGGGTAGGCGGTATTCATTGTCAGTTCCTGTCAGTGTCTACATTATCTTGGGAGTGGAGGTGTTTCTTGAGTGCGTTCTCACAGAGCGATTGCACCTCATCGAGCCCCATGAGCATTTCGTCGATATCTTGTTTCTGCTGAAGAAGCAGGTCGCGCCGATCGCTGACTTTGCCGATAAGAGAGTGTAGCTGCTCCCGGTTATTGTGATCCGGGTCGTACATGTCGATGACTTCGACACACTCGGCGAGACTCAGGCCAATTCGCTTGCCGCGCAGGATTAGTTTGATACGGACTCTGTCGGAGGCGCTGTAAAGCCGTTTTTGTCCCTCTCGCCGGGGTTGGATAAGACCTTTTTCTTCATAGAAGCGGATGGTGCGGGTGGTTACGCCGAATTCATTGGCAAGTTCAGAAATGGTGTAAACGCGAGAGTCAGCCACGGGCGAGTGCCCTACGTAGTCGATAGAGAGGCAATCATAGTTTACGTTAACGTAAACGTCAATTATTTTGAAAGGTGGGCGCAGGGAGCTCTATAGTGGGGCAGCTCGTCGTCGAGGGAATACGCTTGCCTTCTCGTCGCCTTGCTCACCATAATCGAGTCTCGTTAACAATTTGGACCGTTCCGATGAAGCCCGGCGAAACCGGCTTAACGCGGCTGATCTCAGCCACGCGTTACTCCTATCAGGGTATCAAGTCAGCCTGGCACCATGAGGCGGCTTTTAGGCAAGAGGCGACCCTGGCGGTAGTCGGCATACTGCTGGCGGCCTGGTTGGCCCGCTCCCCCGTGGACTTTCTCCTGCTGGTAGTGCCGTTGATGCTGTTGTTGGCAATCGAATTACTGAATAGTGCGATTGAAGCGGTGGTTGATCGACACGGGGAGGAGCATCACGAGTTGGCAGGCCGGGCCAAGGATATGGGGTCCGCCGCCGTCTTCGTGGCCATTGGAATAACTCTGGCTTGCTGGTTGGTGGTGCTAGGCAGCTACTTGATCTCGACAGGATGACAGCTATGAAGGCATTAAAACCCACCGTGAACGAACGGTATCAGCTGTCATCCGCACAGCGATGTTGGTATGCCACGGTGGTTGTCTTGGTCTGTTCGCTCTTGCTCGGTAGCTGCGCTAATTCGGATTACTTCGACCCGCCATCGCTCGCGGATCCCGGCAACGCCATGGT
>CAZPVJ010000172.1:0-23274 GCA_964590005.1 uncultured Alteromonadaceae bacterium
GGAGCGTCGCAATGATCCGGTCGGTATCTCGGTGCTACCTATCGTGGTCCATGGCGATGCGGCCTTTGCGGGTCAGGGCGTGGTCATGGAAACATTTCAAATGTCGCAGACCCGGGCTTACAAAACGGGTGGCACCATCCACATCGTACTGAATAACCAGGTGGGCTTTACCACCAGCCGGCGGGACGATGTCCGCTCAACAGAATATTGCACCGACGTCGCCAAGATGGTGCAAGCACCGATTTTCCATGTGAATGCGGATGATCCGGAGGCAGTGCTGTTTGTCACTCAGCTCGCTATCGACTTTCGTAACGAGTTCAAAAAAGACGTCGTACTGGACCTGATCTGCTACCGGCGTCGTGGTCACAATGAGGCCGACGAGCCCTCGGTCACCCAGCCATTGATGTATGCCGCCATCAAACAACACAAGACCACCCGCGATCTGTACGCGCAAGAGCTCATCGCAGAGGGTGTGCTCACGGCGGAGCAGGATCAGGCGCTGGTCGAGGGTTACAGGCGTTCGCTGGATCGCGGTGAGCCCCTGGTAAGCAGCCTGGTTAGCGAACCCAATACGGAGCTCTTCGTTGACTGGACGCCTTACCTGGGTCACGAATGGACACTGCCCTGTAATACAGGGATGGAAATGCAGGCGCTGCAAACCCTGGCCCACGACATTAACGTGGCGCCGGAGGGCGTGCCCCTGCAACGCCAGGTCAGCAAGATTCTCGAGGATAGGCGCAAGATGGCGGCCGGCGCGCTACCCCTGAATTGGGGGGCAGCGGAAACGCTGGCCTATGCCTCGTTGCTGGAGGCTGGCTATCCGGTGCGATTGACCGGCCAGGATGTGGGGCGCGGGACCTTCTCGCACCGCCATGCGGTATTGCACAATCAGCGCGAAGGCACCACCTATGTGCCACTGCAGCATGTCAGTGAGCATCAGGCGCCTTTTGTGATTCACGACTCATTGCTATCGGAAGAGGCCGTACTGGCTTTTGAGTATGGCTACGCCACCACGGCGCCCAAAGGGCTCGTGATCTGGGAGGCCCAGTTTGGTGATTTCGCCAATGGGGCACAGGTGGTGATCGACCAGTTTATTACCAGCGGTGAACACAAATGGGCGCGCCTCTGCGGCTTGACGATGCTGCTTCCTCACGGCTACGAGGGCCAGGGCCCTGAGCACTCTTCAGCCCGGCTTGAACGTTTTATGCAGCTGTGTGCTGAACACAATATCCAAATTTGTGTCCCGACCACGCCAGCCCAGGTGTATCACATGCTGCGCCGGCAGGCGATCAGGCCGCTGCGCAAACCCCTGGTGGTAATGTCACCCAAGAGTCTGCTGCGCCACAAAGAAGCAGTCTCTAGCCTTGAAGATCTCGCCAACGGGCACTTCCACAACATTCTGGATGAAACCGATGGGCTCGATGGTGAACAGGTCGAACGCCTGATTATTTGTAGTGGCAAGGTGTATTACGACCTGCGCGCTGCCCGACGGGAGCGCGAGCTGGACAATATTGCGATTATCCGACTAGAGCAGCTATACCCCTTTCCAGAGGCAGAGTTATTGCAGGTGCTCAGCTCTTATCCCAATATCGTCGACGCAGTCTGGTGCCAGGAAGAGCCCATGAACCAGGGCGCTTGGTATTCGAGTCAACACCACATGCGACGGGTCATCGCACGCCACAAGGTAGACGTATACCTGCGCTATGTAGGCCGTGATGCCTCGGCGGCACCTGCCGCGGGTTACATGGCTCTGCACGTGGAACAGCAACAGAAATTCATTGATGAAGCCCTGGGCCCAATGCCCTGGGGCAGTTAACAGCAACGGCTTTGCTTTAAAGGAATCGAAATGGCAATCGAATTAAAGGCACCTGCCTTTCCGGAATCAGTCGCGGATGGGGAGATTGCGGCCTGGCATAAGCGGGAGGGAGATTCTGTCTCGCGCGATGAACTGATCGTGGAAATTGAGACCGATAAAGTCGTGATGGAAGTGGTCGCCCCTGAAGATGGCGTCATCGAGAAAATTCTGGCTGCCGAAGGGGAAACGATTGAAAGCGAGGCCCTGTTGGCGATTATCCAGCCAGGTGCGGTGGCATCCGCAGTTAGTCAACCTGAGGTCAGCGAGTCAACTGCGCCAAAGGCGGTGGCAGAGACTGCTGATGCTGCCCAGATGGGGCCTGCCGCGAGACAGTTGGTGGAAGAGCACGGACTGGACACCAGCAAGATAGTGGGTACCGGTAAAAGCGGCCGTATCACCAAGGAAGACATTCTCAAGTATATGAAATCAGGTGAGGCGGCGGCAGCGCCCTCACCAGCGCCCGCTGCGGCCAGCCAGGTCGAGGTGCCACCAGGCCCCTCCAGTGAGCGCATCGAAAAGCGCGTACCCATGACCCGAATGCGTGCGCGCATCGCCGAGCGCCTGCTTGATGCGACCCAGCAGACAGCCATGCTGACCACGTTTAACGAGGTCAATATGGCGCCGGTCATGGCGTTGCGGAGCAAGTACAAGGAGCAGTTTGAGAAAACGCATAACGGGACCCGCCTGGGATTCATGGGATTCTTTGTCAAGGCGGCCTGCGAGGCACTGAAGCGGTTCCCTGAGGTCAACGCATCCATTGATGGCAGTGACGTGGTGTACCACGGTTACCAGGATATCGGCGTAGCCGTGTCGACGGAAAATGGTCTGGTGGTGCCAGTGCTTCGGGATGCGGACTTTATGAGTCTTGCTGATGTTGAGGCGGCCATCAAGGACATGGGAATCAGGGCCAAAGACAATAAATTGACTATTGAGGATATGACCGGCGGTACATTTACCGTGACCAATGGTGGCGTATTCGGCTCTTTGCTGTCGACTCCTATCCTGAACCCACCTCAGACCGGCATCCTGGGTATGCACAAGATTCAGGAGCGACCAATGGCGGTTAATGGCGAGGTGGTGGTCCTGCCCATGATGTATCTGGCCCTGTCCTACGATCACCGGTTGATAGATGGTAAAACGGCGGTTCAGTTCCTGGTGGCAGTCAAGGACCTGATCGAGGATCCGGCGCGTATTCTGCTGCAACTGTAGCGGGTGTTTAATTCAACAACAGGATGAAGTGTTTTTATGCCAGATAAGTACGATGTCGTGGTCATTGGATCCGGTCCAGCCGGCTATGTCGCGGCGATCAAAGCTGCCCAGTTGGGCTTGTCGGTCGCCTGTGTGGAAGAGTGGCTGGACAGTAAAGGCAAGATAAAGCTGGGGGGTACCTGCCTGAATGTGGGGTGCATCCCCTCCAAGGCATTGCTGGATAGCAGTCACAAATTCGCCGAAGCCCGCGATCACTTCGCTGTTCATGGGATTGGTATCGAGGGCGCGACCATGGACGTGGCCGCCATGCTCCAGCGCAAGGAAAAAATCGTTGGCCAGCTGACGGGAGGCATTGCCGGCCTGTTCAAGCATAACGGGGTCACCGCGGTCTCGGGCCGAGGAAAACTACTGGCTGGCAACAAGGTCGAGGTAATCGACAGCGAGGGAAAGATTCAGGTTCTGGATGCCGCCAATGTAATTCTGGCCGCCGGCTCTGTGCCAATCAATATACCCCCGGCACCCGTGGATGGTGAGTACATTGTCGACTCTACCGGAGCCCTGGAATTCACTGAAGTCCCGGGTAAGCTAGGGGTTATTGGCGCGGGAGTGATTGGCCTGGAGCTGGGTAGTGTCTGGGGCCGACTGGGCTCCGAGGTCGTACTGCTGGAGGCATTGGATGACTTCCTGCCGATGATGGATGCACAAATTGCCAAGGAAACCGGCAAGATATTCAAAAAGCAGAAGCTGGACATACGACTGGGGGCAAGGGTTACCAACGCCGAAGTGAAGGATGGCCAGGTTGAAGTCTCTTTCACGACAAGTGACGGCGACCACGTTGAACACTTCGATAAATTGATTGTCTGCGTTGGTCGACGCCCGCAAACCGAAAACCTTCTAGCGGACGATAGTGGTGTCACCCTCGATGAGAGGGGGTTTATCTTCGTCAACGATTTTTGCGCGACAGAAGTACCCCACGTTTACGCGGTGGGCGACATCGTTCGTGGCCCGATGTTGGCGCATAAGGGGTCGGAAGAGGGCGTCATGGTTGCCGAGCGGATCGCCGGCAAATCGGTGCAGATGAATTACGACTGTGTGCCTTCGGTGATTTATACGCACCCCGAAGTAGCGGCAGTGGGTAAGACCGAGGAGCAACTAAAGGCCGACGGGATTGATTACAAGGCAGGATCCTTCCCGTTCGTGGCCAGTGGCCGGGCTTTGGCAGCTAACGATTCTGATGGCATGGTAAAGATACTTGCCGATGCTGAAACCGACCGTATACTGGGCTGCCACATTGTTGGCCCTTCCGCGGCGGACCTCGTTCAGCAGATAGTGATCGCCATGGAGTTCGGCTCCAGTGCTGAAGATGTGGCCCTGATGGTATTCGGGCACCCAACGCTGTCAGAGGCGGTACATGAAGCAGCACTGGCGGTTGATGGGCATGCTATCCACATCGCCAACAGGAAGAAACGAAAGTAGAATACGCCCGGCGGCGGTAGCGTCAATCTCCGCTTATCGAGCTTACACTCGGCTGACCAGCCCCAGAGTCTGGCGGTCGCTATATTAAAGCAGCAAAAAACAGGAAAAAGCATGAATCTTCATGAGTATCAGGGCAAGCAGTTGTTTGCCGAGTACGGGCTTCCGGTATCGAAAGGCTACGCCGTGGACAATCCCGTGGAGGCCGCGGAAGCGGCTGACCTCATCGGCGGTGACATGTGGGTTGTGAAGGCCCAGGTGCATGCCGGCGGACGAGGTAAAGCGGGCGGCGTCAAGCTGGTCAAGAGCAAAGACGAAATTCGTGAATTTGCCTCTCACTGGCTGGGCAAAAACCTGGTGACTTACCAGACCGACGAGAATGGCCAGCCCGTCTCCAAGATCCTGGTTGAGGCCTGCACTGATATTGCCGAGGAGCTCTATCTCGGTGCTGTTGTTGATCGCTCGACCCGTCGCATTGTCTTTATGGCATCCACTGAGGGCGGCGTGGAAATCGAAAAGGTTGCTGAAGAGACACCCGAGAAAATACTGCGTGCCACAATCGATCCGCTGGTCGGTGCCCAGGCTTACCAGGGCCGCGAGCTCGCGTTCAAGCTGGGTCTTGAGGGAGATCAGATCAAGCAGTTTGTGAAGATTTTCATGGGCCTTGCCCAGTTGTTCCAGGACAAGGATCTCGCACTCATCGAGATAAATCCTCTGGTCATTACTGATCAAGGTAACCTGCACTGCCTGGATGCCAAGCTGGGGGTTGATGGAAACGCCATGTATCGACAGCACGCTCTGCGAGAAATGCATGATCCCTCCCAGGAAGATGAACGCGAGGCGCATGCGGCCCAGTGGGAGCTCAACTACGTAGCGCTCGATGGCAACATAGGGTGTATGGTCAACGGTGCCGGTCTGGCTATGGGCACCATGGATATCGTTGCGTTGCACGGAGGCTTCCCCGCCAATTTCCTCGACGTAGGCGGTGGTGCTACCAAGGAGCGTGTATCGGAAGCGTTTAAGATCATTCTCTCGGATGACAACGTGAAGGCCGTGCTAATCAATATATTCGGCGGCATCGTGCGCTGTGATCTTATCGCGGAGGGCGTCATTGGTGCCGTCCAGGAGATTGGAGTGACTGTGCCAGTAGTCGTCAGGCTGGAGGGCAACAACGCGGAGCTGGGCCAGAAGGTTTTAGCAGATAGCGGTTTGAATATTATTGCGGCGACCAGTCTCACGGATGCAGCGCAGCAAGCGGTTAAAGCAGCGGGAGGCGCGGCCTGATGAGTATCTTGATAGACAGCAACACTAAAGTGATTTGCCAGGGCTTCACCGGTTCCCAGGGCACTTTTCACTCTGAACAGGCGATCGAATACGGTACCAAGATGGTCGGTGGTGTGACGCCGGGTAAAGGCGGTCAGCAGCATCTGGGTTTACCCGTGTTCAATACGGTGTCAGAGGCGGTAGCGGAGACCGGCGCCGATGCATCGGTGATCTACGTGCCCGCACCGTTTTGCAAGGATTCGATCCTGGAGGCGGCCAACGGCGGTGTGAAGCTTATAGTGTGCATTACGGAAGGCATACCCACCCTGGACATGCTCGATGCGAAGGTTAAGTGTGACGAGTTGGGCGTGCGCCTTATCGGGCCTAACTGCCCCGGCGTTATCACACCGGGAGAGTGCAAGATCGGTATTATGCCGGGCCATATTCACCTGCCTGGTAAGGTTGGCATTGTTTCTCGCTCTGGGACGTTGACCTATGAGGCGGTCAAGCAAACAACGGACGCAGGCTACGGCCAGTCCACCTGTGTCGGCATCGGGGGAGACCCGATCCCCGGGTCAAATTTCATCGACGTCCTGGGAATGTTCGAAGAAGATCCGGCAACGGAAGCGATTGTAATGATTGGTGAGATTGGTGGTACGGCTGAAGAAGAGGCGGCGGCTTACATCAAGGCCAATGTCAGCAAGCCGGTCGTGTCCTACATTGCTGGCGTGACGGCGCCCAAGGGGAAACGGATGGGGCACGCTGGCGCCATTATCTCCGGGGGTAAGGGAACTGCCGACGAGAAGTTTGCCGCACTCGAAGACGCTGGCGTCAAAACGGTTCGCAGCCTGGCGGACATTGGTGTTGGGCTGGCCGAAATTACCGGCTGGTAAAGCATCTGGTTCCACCTGAAAGCCCACCCTTGCGTGGGCTTTTTTTATGGCTCGCTGAGCTGGTCCCATTGTAGTCCGGCAGCAGTGACTATCCGTTCGGCATCCTCCCGCAATAAAAAGCCAGCTTCGACTGCCGCATCCGCAGATGACTGCACAGCGGCGATATAGCCGGCTCTATCGGTATACAGCATGGCCATACTCGCTTGATCGAACAGTGCTGTGGTACCGAACTGGTAACAGAAGCTGTTGCCGTCCTGGCCCTCGCCCGATAGCGTGGCGGCAGGCGCATCGAGGTAAGGTGACCGTATACCGCCCAACGCATTGCCAAATTGATCGCGCACAATTGCCTGTTGGTCGTCGCTCACGGTTATACGCGCAGCACCTGGCGGCGCTGCGCCTTCACTGACCCAGCGCTCGACAGCACGGACGGCATTGTTGAACAGCCAGGCACTGGGTCCGGCATTCATGGGGCTATCGCAATTGATAACCCCGAAGATACTGCTCGCCTCGACCACCAGGGCGTAACTGGGGTCGGAACCCGTGTCAAAGCGGCCGGAAATGTTGGTGTAATAGTCCGAGTGGGAGGTGCCCGGTGCTTCCCACAAACGAAAGTGTTCGCTGTCGTCCTGCCTCGCTACGATCCCGCCAAGCACGAGAAGGTCAGTTTCCGTCTGGTAATTCAGAACCGGAACGTCCAGGTCGCTCCTCACCCTGAGGTCGGGAGGGGTTGGGAGGAATGGCTCCGGCGCTTCTGACAGGCTGTAGTTGGAAAACTCGCCGCCGGTTCGGCTGTGAATCAGGTATCCGTCATAGGGCGCATATAATGGGTGTATGGCGTTGACATAAACGATAAGCCGATTGGCCGACTGCGACTGTCCGACAGCGATGAGCCGCTCGGGGACCAGGCCATCCAGCGGTTGTATATCTGTCGGTTCACGCAGGGCGCGACTGACCTGGGAAAAGATGTCGTAGGAGTAGCTGTCGCTACTGATGGTCAAGCTCTCATAGCGCTCGGGGTTGACCACTTTGGCGGCCAGCGACAACACGGCCCCGTCTCCGCCCTCAAGCCCTGCCTTTTGAGCTGAAACAAATACCCAGGCATGTCCTCTGCGTAGGGCTTCTGTATGGCCCGCGTACCAGCTGGGCGGATTATCGAATTGCGCACTGACGTTCAGCCACTCCACGAATACGGTGCCACTGAAGCGTTCGGCGTCGATTGGGCGAACAATAACGATACGCGTCTTGTAAGGAGCCATGGAGGCTGGTTCAACCTCCCACTCACCGTCCGAGCCCAGCTCGGTCAGGTTGGTAAATGCGCTCGCCTCACCGGCGATAAAGTACTCACTCTGGCTATAGCCGACAGCTGCCAGGTCGAACTGCGTTGTCGTGAGCACTGTGCGGCGTATGTCGGGTGGTAACTCCACCGATGGCTGGGCAATAGCCAGCAGGGTGGGTGTCGTTTCTTCAGCGGATCTGGAGGGGCGGTTGCTGTTGTCGCTGCAGGCTGACAGCAATAACGCTCCCAGGGTAAGAGCCATTAGGCCCCGGGCCCTTCGGGTGAATGTGCGCGCTGCGCCATAGGTCCACATGAGAGTAAGTCACCTCCGATATTCATTTGATATTTACAGAAAAACCCTTGAAAACACAGTCTCCGTCCCCATGTCGCCATGTATATGACAATTTGTTGAACCTGCTGAACCCTGTAAACGAGGACGCTATGACCGCAGAAGTCAAAAAAGAGACCCTGGGCTTCCAGACAGAAGCCAAACAGTTACTGCACCTGATGATTCACTCTCTGTACAGTAACAAGGAAATATTCCTTCGCGAATTGATCTCAAACGCCTCCGACGCAATAGACAAGCTGCGTTTTGCGTCGCTGGCCAATGATGCGCTGCTTGAAGGAGATGGCGATTACCACGTCCAGGTTGACGTCGACAAGGACGCCAACACGATCACTATCAGTGACAATGGGATTGGCATGACCCGGGACGAGGTCATTGAAAATCTCGGCACCATTGCCAAGTCTGGAACGGCCGCTTTCCTGGAAAACCTGACCGGCGACCAGCAGAAGGACTCCCAACTCATCGGTCAGTTTGGGGTGGGTTTCTACTCGGCTTTCATTGTGGCTGATCGTGTCGAAGTACACAGCCGTAAGGCGGGAACACCCGCAGAAGACGGGATTCTGTGGGAATCACACGGCGAGTCAGAATTTTCCATCGAACCCAGCGAGAAGGCGCAGCGCGGCACCTCTATCACACTATTTCTGAAGGCTGACTGTGCAGAGTTTGCTGAAGACTACCGGGTCAGGAGCGTTATCAAGAAGTATTCAGACCACATCTCGGTGCCTGTCTTGATGGCCAAACCGGCTGTGCCGCCTGCCGAAGATGAAGAGGACAATAAGCCCGCGGAAGTGGAATACGAAGCCGTCAATGAGGCTACTGCACTGTGGACACGCAGCCGTTCGGAAATAGGCGACGAAGAGTACAAGGAATTCTACAAACATGTGTCACATGACTTTGACGACCCGCTGAGCTGGAGTCACAACAGGGTAGAGGGCAAGCTTGAATATACCAGTTTGCTCTATGTGCCGAAGCGTGCCCCCTTTGATCTCTGGAACCGTGAGGCTTCACGGGGCTTGAAGCTGTACGTTCAGCGCACCTTTATCATGGACGACGCTGAGCAGTTTCTGCCGCTCTACCTGCGTTTCGTTAAGGGTGTCATCGATTCAAATGACCTGCCGCTGAATGTTTCCCGGGAGATTCTCCAGCAGGATGCGTCGGTTGACTCAATGCGTAGCGCGGTGACCAAGCGCGTACTCGATATGTTGTCGAAACTCGCCAAGACGGACGACTACGCCACTTTCTGGAGTGAGTTTGGTCCGGTGCTCAAAGAGGGCCCGGCGGAAGATTTCGCCAACAAGGAAAAGATCGCCAAGCTGTTGCGTTTTGCCACCACACATACCGATAGCGAGGTTGAGGACCAGTCTCTAGAAGACTACCTGGGCCGCATACAGGAAGGTCAGGACAAAATTTACTACGTGGTCGCTGAAAACTTTAATACCGCCAAGAACAGCCCGCATCTAGAGGTGTTCCGCAAGAAGGGCATCGAGGTGCTCCTGCTGTCTGACCGCGTTGACGACTGGCTGATGAATCATCTGCAGGACTTCCAGGACAAGCAATTCCAGGATGTGGCTCGTGGCGCGCTTGACCTTGCAGGGGATGATGAGGAAGAAAAAGCGAAGCAAGAGAAGCTGCAGAAAGAGAGTGAGGCCCTGGTCGAACGGATGGCGAAAGTACTCGAGGACAAGGTTACTGAGGTCCGGGCCACGTCACGGCTTACCGAGTCGGCAGCTTGCCTGGTCGTCGGTGACTATGACATGGGCGCCCAGATGCGTCGCATAATGGAAGCCGCAGGCCAGGAGGTACCAGAGAGCAAGCCTATTCTGGAAATCAATCCGGGGCACCCCTTGCTCACTATGCTCGACAGCGAGCCCGACGAGGACAGGTTTGCTGACCTCTCTAGCGTCATCTTTGACCAGGCCAATCTTGCCGAGGGCGGTCAGCTCGATGATCCCGCCTCTTATGTGGCGAAGCTGAACAAGCTCCTGTTGCAGATGAGTGCAGCCTGACGGTTGTACGTCGGGACCGGCAGCGTTGCTATCGGTCCCGGTGCAAGGACTGTTCACTGGACGCCGGGGTGCTAAACTGAGGCCATAGAGTCGGCACGGCAGGTGTCGTCGAACGTATAATAACCACTACTCAAGGCACCCCATGCCCACCAGACATCGCGTCGCCGTGCTTGGCGGAGGCAGTTTCGGCACCGTCATTGCCAATATGGTGGCTCTGAACGGAAGTCGCGTCAGCCTGTGGCTGCGAAACGCAGAGCGAGCCGGGGACATCAATCAGCGCAAGGAAAACCGGGAATACTTGCCCGGATATGCGCTGGACGAAAAATTGTTGGCCACCAGCTCGCTCGCGCGCGCCATCAGCGATATCGATATCCTGTTTGTCGCCGTTCCCAGTATGTCTTTTCGGGAGGTGGCGCGGGAGGTCAGCCAACATATTGATAGCAAAACACTGGTGGTTAGCCTGACCAAGGGTATCGAGGCGCACGGCTTTCGCCTCATGAGCCAGATATTGCGGGAGGAAATGCCCGACAACCCGATAGCCGTTCTGAGTGGCCCCAACCTGGCGCGTGAGATAGCCGCGGGGCAGGTCACGGGTACGGTAGTTGCCAGCGCTGATACGCATATCAACACCACCCTGCACGACTTGCTTCATACCGAGACCTTTCTTGTATATACGTCCCAGGATATGTACGGCGTGGAATTGGGTGGAGCCCTCAAAAACGTATACGCCATACTCGCTGGCCTGGGTGGCGCACTGGCATTCGGTGAAAACACGATAGGCATGCTGCTTACCCGGTCGCTGGCCGAAATGTCGCGTTTTGCTGTACACATGGGTGCCAACCCGATGACATTCCTGGGGCTGGCCGGTGTCGGGGACCTGTTCGTGACCTGCTCTTCGCCACTTTCGCGCAACTATCGTGTGGGGTATGCGGTGGGTGAGGGCGGATCACTGACGGAGGCGCTGGCCGGCATGGACCAGGTAGCGGAGGGGATCAACACGCTGGGGTTGCTGAAGTCGGAAGCGGATCGCCGGGGTGTACACATGCCGCTCGTCAATGGTTTGTATGGAATACTCTACGAGCACAGACCGGTGTCCGAAGTCTTCGATGATATGATAATGACCGAGCAAGCCCAGGACGTGGAGTTCGTGACCGGCACGACATCATGATAGTAACGATATGGCGACACGGTGAGGCCGGCCTGGCCGTCACTGATGAGGCGAGGGAGTTAACGGCAGGTGGCGCCGATGATGTCAGCTACGGCAGCCACCGGATTAACAATCACTGTCAAGACTCGGGTCTGGCTACGCCCGGGGTCATACTGCACAGCCCCCTGGTGAGAACGCTTCAGACCGCCGAAATCATTGATGCTGCGTTTTCACACGCCACTATGGCAGAGTCTGTCGAACTTGCTCCAGGCGGTAATCTGGATGGTGTGGATGCCCTGGTAAACGGGGTTCTTGAGAGCGAGCCGAACACCCGGCACCTGGTCCTGGTTTCCCATCAGCCCCTGGTGACCTATCTGGTGAACCACTGGCTGGGTGATGGCGGTGCGGTGCCTTCATTACCGCCCGGTGGTCTTGTCAGTGTGGAGATGGACGTTGCAGGGCGGGACTGCGCTCGTCTCAAGTTCTGGTCTCTACCACCGCAGTATGAGGCTCAACAATGAGCGTCGATTCCGCCGAGGCCCTGCAATGGGATGTCGATGGTTTGGTAATCGCCGGACTTTCCTGGGGTACACCCGGGTCCAGTCCGGTGCTGGCGCTTCACGGGTGGCTCGATAACGCAGCCAGCTTTTCCAAATTGGGTCCGCTGCTTGAGGATCATCACGTTGTCGCCATAGACCTGACCGGTCATGGCATGAGCGCGCGACGTTCTGCGGATGCCAGTTACCAGATCTGGGATGATCTGCCCCAGATATGCGCTGTTGTGGACCGGCTTGGCTGGCAGCAATTCGACGTTCTCGGGCATTCTCGAGGTGCGATCATAGCAGCGTTGCTGGCCGCGGCGCGGCCCGAGCGGGTAAAACACCTGGTCCAATTGGATGCTGTGGCACCATCGCCAGTTGCCGAGCAGGAGATGCCTGTCCAGTTGGGGCGATTTCTGGATGAGCGGAACAGGCTGACCCAGCGCAAGGAAAGACTGCTGGCCTCAGTAGAGGAGGGCGTGGCGTTGCGTGAGTCGCGTGGCCTGAGCCGCCAGACAGCCGAGATACTGGTCCCGCGCAGCTTACGTAGCTTAGAGGGAGGTTATCGTTGGACCAATGACCCTCGCTTGACGGGTGCGTCGGCGGTAAAGCTCACCCAGGGCCATATTGATGCGGCGCTGGCCGCGATCAGGGCGCCGACTTTGTTGTTGCTGGCTGATGATGGTCATGGCCGGCACCCCGAAATCCTGGAAACCGCTCAGCGCAATATTTCGAATCTGCGGGCCCGGTCAGTGAAGGGCAGCCACCACTTTCACATCGACGGTGACGTCCAGGGGCTCGCGCGTCAGATAAGCGAGTTTTTTCAGGAGGATAACGTGTGAAGCGTGTATACCTGGTCACGACAGCATTGTTGGCGCTGGCGTGGGCAGCGATAGGCCTTGCCAGCGATGACCCCGAATCTTTACTCACCGGGTTTTCTGAATACGCTCACGTCGAGCTTATTGATTCCTCGGAGTCCAGGGTGCTTGATCACGAAGTGGGGTTAGGCGCACTGCAGAAAGTGCGTGGAGCCTGGCGCTTCAAATCCAGTGAGAGAGTATCCGGCCTCTTGCAGCGGTTTACCTGGCAGGTCCTTGATGGGTATACCTCGCAAGAGGTGTTTGACGGGCTCGCCGGCCAATTACAGGAAACTGAGGGCACTAAGCTGTTGTTTGAATGCGAGGGCCGGGCCTGCGGCCATGGCGCCCAGTGGGCTAATCGGGTGTTCAGACAGCGAATTTTGTATGGGCGCGACGACTTGCAGCGATATAGCGTGTTTGGATTAGCGGGGGCGGGAGAGTACCGGCTGGTGCTGTACGCCTCAGCCCGAACCAGCGATCGACAGTATCTGCACGCCGACCTGATCGAGGTGGAAGTGCCTAGCGATTAAGCTGCAACAGCGACAGGAACTCATCTCGGGTTTTCTGCTCGGTGCGAAAGGAGCCGAGCATCGCCGAGGTTTTCATCAGTGAGTTCTGTTTTTCTACCCCACGCATCATCATGCACATATGCTGTGCCTCAATGATGACGCCCACGCCCTCTGCGTCAGTCACCGACATGATGGTTTCGGCTATCTGGGTGGTCAGCGCTTCTTGTATCTGCAGTCGCCTTGCGAATACATCAACGATTCGCGCAACTTTGGACAGGCCCAGCACCTGGCCAGTTGGGATGTACGCAACATGGCATTTGCCGATGAAGGGCAGCATGTGATGTTCGCACAGTGAGTAGAGTTCGACGTCCTGTACCAGGACCATCTCACTGGAATCGGCAGGGAAGAGCGCCTCGTTGACCACGTCATCCACTGACTGGCTATAGCCGCGGGTAAGAAATTCAAATGCCTTGGCAGCTCGCTTGGGTGTGTCGAGCAGACCCGGGCGCCCGAGGTCTTCGCCGATGGCCTCGATGATTGCGGCCCAATGTTTTTCCACCTTCGCTCTCCAACATGCCGTCAAATTGACGGGGCAAGCGATAGTATCAACCCCCTACAGGCAGGGCAAACTGCGGCTACGATGGGTTAAACTCACGACATGTCTAATCCCGAAGAGCCCAAGCTTGCCCCGGCGACCATCGCGGAAGCCCTGGATTACGCGGAAAAGCAGTTGGCTTCGAGTGAGGCCTACTACGGACACGGTACAGATAATCCCTGGGACGAAGCGGTCCAACTGGTACTGGCAGCTGCCAACAAGGCAGCTGATGCTGGCAGGGAAGTTCTTCCGCTGCCGCTGTCAGCACCTGCCTGGGAACGCCTGCAGACATTGTTGCGGCGGCGAATTGAACAGCGCACCCCTTTGCCTTACTTGACCGGGATCGCGTGGTTTGCCGGCCTGCAGTTTGCCTGTGACCAAAGGGCTATTATTCCTCGTTCGCCCCTGGCCGAACTGATAATCAACAGCTTCGCACCGTGGTATGCAGGACCCCCTCCGCACCGTTTATTGGACCTGTGCTGTGGTGGTGGCTCTATCGGACTGGCAGCCGCGCACTATCACCCGGGGCTATCCGTGGACCTGGTTGATCTTGACGCAGGGGCCTTGGCCCTGGCGCGAGAGAACAGTGCTCGACTACAGCTGGAGGCCAGTGTCGCGCTTTACCAGTCCGATCTCTTTGCGGCCTTGCAGGGTCGGACCTATGACCTCATTCTCAGCAACCCGCCCTATGTTAATGCTGCAGACCTGGCGAGCATGCCAGAAGAGTATAATCACGAACCGTCATTGGCCCTGGCCTCCGGGAATGATGGCCTGGACCTGACCCGACGAATTCTGGCTGAAGCGCACCGGTATCTGGAGCCAGCGGGGTTACTGGTAGTAGAAGTGGGCAACAGCTGGCCGGCGCTTGAAGAAGCTTATCCCACGCTGCCTTTTACCTGGCTGGAATTCGACAACGGAGGCCATGGAGTGTTTGCACTGACTGCCACAGAGCTGCAAGATTACCACGCCAGACAAGCCAGATAATCCGTATAATAGTGCGCGATTATTGATGGGGGCATTATGGCCGGCAATACCCTGGGTAAGCTATTCACCGTAACCAGCTTTGGCGAAAGCCACGGGCCCGCCCTGGGGTGCATTGTCGACGGCTGCCCTCCCGGTTTGGAATTGTCATCGGCTGACATGCAGCGCGACCTGGACAGGCGCAAACCCGGCACCTCCCGGTTTACCACACAGCGCCGAGAAGACGATGAAGTGCGCATTCTGTCCGGTGTCTTTGAGGGTAAAACCACGGGTACCTCGATTGGTCTGCTGATCGAGAATACCGACCAGCGCTCCAAAGATTATTCCAACATCATGAATACATTCCGGCCTGCGCACGCGGATTACACCTATACGCAGAAGTATGGCTTTCGTGACTATCGAGGCGGCGGCCGCTCCTCTGCTCGCGAGACGGCTATGCGAGTCGCAGCCGGAGCGATTGCCAAGAAATACCTGCGAGAGCGCTACGGTATACAGGTGCGTGGTTATCTTGCCCAACTTGGCCCGATCCGGGCTGAGACGCTTGCCTGGGAAACCGTTGAGACAAATCCATTCTTTTGCCCCGACCCCGGGAAGATAGGTGAAATGGAAGCGTTTATGGCTGCCCTCAACAAGCGGGGCGATTCTGTTGGTGCACGTATCAACGTGGTTGCCAGCGGCGCGATGCCGGGACTCGGCGAGCCAATATTTGACCGGTTGGACGCGGATATAGCGGGCGCGATGATGGGTATTAATGCGGTGAAGGGTGTCGAGATCGGCGCGGGCTTTGCCAGCGTTGAGCAGCCCGGCAGCGAACACCGTGATCTCATGTCTCCCGAGGGCTTTCACAGTAACAACGCCGGTGGCGTACTGGGCGGGATATCAACGGGCCAGGATATTCTGGTCAGCATAGCCCTGAAACCCACATCCAGTATTCGCCAGCCGGGCGCCACTGTCGACCGGGACGGCAATGCGATGGAGATCGCTACGCATGGTCGCCACGACCCTTGCGTGGGCATACGCGCCACCCCGATCGCCGAAGCCATGTTGGCGCTGGTATTGATGGATCACGTGCTCCGTCACCGCGGGCAGAATATGGATGTGAAATCCGACACGCCCGTAATACCGGCGCAAGCACCCGGTTCTGAATGAGGCACCGAGGCCGGGTGGGTGGCTAAATCTCGACGTCGATACCTTCGCACCACGCTGCTGGGTATAGCAGCGATGGGCACGCTGATCTGGGCTGCCATAGATCAGTTCGGGATTCCCGTAAAAGAGATGGTGGACCTGCTGTTGATTACCGTGCTGCTGGTATCTTCAGTGATTATTGTTGCCGCGATCGGTGTCGCCCTGTGGTTGGGCTTAAGGCGGGTATTACGGCGCCCTGATTAGGCTTTTCGGCGGCCTGCTATTGCTCAGGGCGCTATATCGCTGAGGGCTCTATATTGCTGAGGGCTCTATATTGCTGAGGGCTCCAACTCGATGTCCA
Source organism: uncultured Alteromonadaceae bacterium (assembly GCA_964590005.1). Lineage (GTDB taxonomy): Bacteria > Pseudomonadota > Gammaproteobacteria > Pseudomonadales > Halieaceae > CALJFL01. Next base: position 16,439 of record CAZPVJ010000172.1, read on the forward strand.
GCGTCATTTGGTTGGCGATATCGTCGAGTGTGTCGGCCAGGACATCCAGGTCCAGCGATTGAGGAATCTCGGCGTCTATTCTCGCCTTGAAGAGCATTTCGCCGCTCATTGGTGCGCTGCTTACTTCGCTGTCCATTTCCACCACATTGACCTGGTGGCTGGCTAGCGCCCTGGAGATTTCCCTGACGATTCCCAGCCGGTCCGGTCCAATGACGGTCAGTGTGACGGTCGTTGCGACGTCAAAGCTGAAACCCTCGATACTGGGGGTAACGCGAACGCTTAAGCCGCTGGCTGAAATGCCTCGCAACTGCTCTTCGAGCGTTGTCCCGTCATCGCCAGGTAGCGTAACCAGAATCAGGCCGGCAAATTTACCACCCAGCTGTGACAGCCTGCTTTCATGCCAGTTGCCCTGATTGTCTTCGATAACGCGTGACAATTGCTCGACAAGTCCGGGACGATCGTCTCCGATGAAGGTAATGATATAAGAGCTGGACAACGAATGGACTCCACATTCAGCACGGCAGGCCGTATATTAACGCGCTCGGCATAAATTCAGAAGGAGATCGAAATGAAATCTGTAATAGCGACGATGTTGGCACTGTTGGTCAGTTCCAGCGCCATGGCCCTGGACTGGAAAACCGCTCTGGAGGGTGAGCAACGCAGCGACGCCAATAAGAGTCGTGACGAGGCCCGAAACCCCCAGGCCACGCTGGAGTTTTTTGGACTCAGTGACGGTATGACCGTCGTTGAGATCTCCCCGGGAGGCGGTTGGTACACTGAAGTGCTGGCCCCGTTGCTGCGTGGTAATGGGACGTACTACGCTGCCCATCACAGTCTTAATGCGCCCAGTAGTTACGCCAGAAATTCGCTAGGCAAGTACTTGCAGAAGTTAGCCGCTGATCAGGAGCTGTATGGTGAGGTGATGATTACCCAGTTACTCGCACCTGGCCAGGTCGAATTGGCCCCCGCGGGCAGCGCGGATATGGTGGTCGCCTTTCGTAATGTCCATAGCTGGATGCGAGCTGACGCCCTCGATGCGATCCTCGCAGCGGTCTATGACGTACTGAAGCCGGGTGGCACCTTCGGCTTGGTACAGCACAGGGCCAAGGGAGATATTCCGGTAGAGCAAATGAAGAAAACGGCTTATGTCCCGACCGAGTTCGTCATTGCAGCGGCGGAAAAAGCGGGGCTGGAGCTGGTCGATCAATCCGAAATTAACGCCAATCCAAAAGATACCGCCGACCACCCCAATGGGGTTTGGAGCCTTCCCCCGGCACTGCGTGGCGACGATAAAGACCGGGAGCGCTTCCTCGCAATAGGCGAAAGCGATCGTATGACCCTGAAATTCGTCAAGCCGGAAGCTTGATGGCGGCATTTGTCGAAGTTCCCCTGGGCCGACTGGATGCGGCCGTGCTGGCGTCACTACTGGAAGAGTTCGCCAGTCGCGATGGCACTGACTACGGCGAGCGGGAGCACTCCTTGTCGGAGAAAACAGGCCAACTGCACCGGCAGCTGGAAACCGGTGATCTTGCGTTGCTGTATGACAGTGATAGTGAGGAGTGGGACCTCGTGACCAGGGAGTATGCCGACGCTGTACTGTCGGATTGAAGCTTGTGATGAAGCATACACCTGACCATATTCTCGACGTGACCGGGTTGTTTTGCCCGGAGCCGGTGATGTTGTTACATAATATGATCAGGGATATTGGCGAAGGTGAGTTGCTACAGGTGTTGGCGACTGACCCCGCCACGCAACGGGATATTCCGAAGTTTTGTACTTTTCTCGGCCACGAGTTGGTCGAGCAGGATGAGTTCGAGGGGAACTTCCGCTACCTGCTGCGTAAGTGTGGTAGCGGCGAATGACAGCTAGCCAATCAGCCACAGTGTTACGTGACCATGAGTTCGACAGCCGGCGGCTGGAGGCTGTGTTTGATCGATGCTTCGGCAGTGTCTATAACACCCGCCTGATAGGTGGGTCGGACGAGCCCTTTTACAGGCCTGCGTTGGCAGAGTCGGGTTTTCACCAGCTGCATTACCGCGAGGACTTTTTTGCCAGCGCTCTGCACGAAACGGCCCATTGGTGTATTGCGGGCGATGAGCGCCGGCGGCAACCTGATTTTGGTTACTGGTATAACCCCGATGGTCGCGACCGGGAGCAACAGGCCGCATTTGAGCGGGTAGAAAGTAAACCCCAGGCACTGGAATGGATATTTTCCCAGGCCTGTTGCTACCCGTTTCAGGTGAGCGTCGACAACCTCGAGGGTGACGGCGAGTTTGTCGCTGAAACCTTCGCCCGTCAGGTTATACAGGAGGCGAATGCCTGGCAGGCCCATGGCCTGACTGCGCGGGCCCAGTTATTTTTTGACGGGCTAACCAGGGAGTTTGCCACCGGGATGACAGTCCGTAGCCTCGCCTTTTCGCTGGACGCTTTACACTAAGCATGTCCTCCCGCGCTTTCCTGATAGATTCGTCTATCTATATTTTTCGCGCCTGGTTTTCCCTGCCTGACAGATGGCACACCAGAGAGGGTATGCCGCTCAATGCGCTGTATGGCTATGTTGGTTTCCTGCTCGACTTTCTGGCCGAGTCCGGAGTGCCTCGCTGGTGTGCCGCGGCCTTTGATGAGAGTCTCGGCACCTGCTTTCGAAACGAGATCTACCCCGCCTATAAAGCAAGCCGTGAGCTTCCGGATGAGGCTCTGGCGTTCCAGTTACAGGCCTGTCGGGAAGCCACTGAACACCTTGGCATCCCTTGCTTCAGCTGTGATCGCTACGAGGCCGATGACTATATAGCGACTCTCGCACGGGTATGTCGTGCACATGACCTGGCCGTCACGGTTGTGACAAGGGATAAAGATCTCGGACAGGTGCTCGCGGCCCCGGACGATCACTGGTGGGATTTTGCGGCGGGCATCAGGCTCAACCCGGAGACCTTCGCCGAAAAGCATGGGGTGAAGCCCAGCCAATTCGCGGATTACCTGGCACTGGTCGGAGATCCTGTTGATGATATACCGGGGATTCCCGGCGTGGGGGCCAAGACAGCGTCTGCGTTGCTGTCAAAGTTCGACTCGCTGGCACAGCTTGAGGCCGGCTTGGACCGTGTCGCCGAGCTCGAATTGCGCGGCGCCAGGGGCTTGCAGGCCAGGCTTAAAGAGCATTGGCCGCAAGCGCGCCTGGCGCAGAAGCTTACGCAACTGGACTACCATGTTCCGGGACTCGACGCGCCGCCCACCTACCAACCCAGCAGGGACAATATTGACCAGCTGATAGATTACCTGGGTAGTCTTGATCTTTCTGGACCCCTCCTGCGGCGCTGCCGGGCTCTCCGCGAGGACCTGGTGGCGTGAATAAATTGCGGGTAGTTGCAGACAGTAATCTCCTCGGGTTGGACGAGTTACCCGCGCTCGACATCACATTCTTACCGGGCCGGGATATTGGCCCTGACGCGCTACGAGACGCCGATGCATTACTGGTTAGGTCGATTACTCCTGTAGGAGAGGTCTTGCTGCGCGACAGCCCCGTACGCTTTGTGGGAACTGCCACCAGCGGCTATGATCATGTCGATCGCTCCTACCTGGCATCCGCAGGTATTGCGTTCAGCCACGCTCCCGGCAGCAACGCCAACTCGGTCGTGGAGTATGTGCTCGCTGCAATCGCCTACACCGACGATTATCTCGAGCAGTTACTGGGCGGCGCTAAGGTCGGTGTCATTGGCTACGGTCACGTGGGGCGTTTGCTGTGCCAACGATTGGCGAACCTGGGCATTGGCTATTGTTTCTATGACCCCTGGCTGGGCGCGACAGATGATCAATGCGCCACCAGCCTGGAAGAAGTACTGGCCTGTCGCGTCATCAGCCTGCACCCTGCATTAACCAGAAAGACACCCTGGCCTAGTTACCACATGCTGGCGGACAAGGAGCTAGCCGGGGTTGCTGGCACAAGCCTCCTGATTAATGCCAGTCGTGGTCCTGTAATAGACAATCGTGCGCTCGAGGTCCATTTAGGCAGGGGAGACGTGTCCAGGGTCGTCCTGGATGTCTGGGAGGGCGAGCCACACCTCTCTTCGACCTTGTTGGACAAGGTGCTTCTCGGAACAGCGCACATAGCCGGCTACAGCACCGACAGCAAACTCAAGGCCACGGCGATGCTCCTGTCAGCGATGGCGATCCATTTTGATAGTGAGTCGCTCGTCCCGGCGGGCGGTGCCGGTGCACTGGAAGATTTGACCTTGACCGGTCCCTTGTCAGACGCGGGATTGCTGCGGAATCTGCTGGAGGCACGTTACAAGATTGCTGCGGACGACGTTCGTTTGCGAGAGATGGTTAGCGCTGCGGCCGGCTCACCACAGCAGCTTGCCACGGGTTTTGATGCATTGCGTAAAAACTACCCGGTTCGGCGTGAATTGGCTGGCAGTACGGTAGTAATCACAGGTCTGTCGGACCGGCAGCTGCGCTTGCTGGAGGCTCTGGAGTGTACCTGGAGGGAGGGCGCCTGAGCCAATGAATCCCAGCTTGCAGATTGGACTGATCATTAACCCGCTGGCTGGCCTGGGTGGCTCGCTGGCAATGAAGGGCAGCGACGGCGAGAACCTGCGTCAATTGGCCCGTGACATGCCGGCAGAGCAACGGCGCCGAGCCCTGGAGCGGGTAGAGCGCGCACTGGCACCGCTGCGCTCGCACCTCGATAAAGTGGCCTTCAGCACCTGGGGCGGCGTCATGGGGGAGGAGGCTCTAACGGAACTGGCGATCCCCGCCCGGGTGCTGGGCGGCGATGGTGGCGATGAAAAGCGTATACCCACGGCAAACGATACCCGGTTAGCAGCGGCAACGCTAAAAGAGGGCGGTGTGGACATTCTGGTCTTTGCAGGCGGCGACGGTACTGCTCGCGATGTGTTCGATGTTCTGGGCTCCGGCTTTCCAGTGTTGGGTATTCCCTGCGGCGTCAAGATGCATTCAGGCGTATTCGCCGTGTCCCCGGAAGCGGCAGGAGAATTATTGGTACGGCTGGTAGACGGTGGCCTGGTGGGGCTGCAATTACGAGAAGTGCGCGATATCGACGAGGAGGCCTTTCGACACGACGTAGTGAAGGCACGCTTTTATGGTGAAATGCTGGTACCCAGCGAGGGCCACTATCTCCAGCAAACCAAAGTAGGGGGCCGGGAAAGCCCTGATCTGGTCGCGGCCGAGATTGCTGACTGGCTATCAGAGACGATGCGGTCGGGCACGCTTTACCTGATGGGGCCAGGGTCCACGACAGCGGCCATAATGGCGTCTCTGGGTTTGCCAAATACACTTCTCGGCGTCGATGCAATCTGTGATGGCCAGCTTGTCGCCAGCGACGCTAACGAGGCTGAATTGCTGCAATTGTTGCAATCTCATTCCGGTGAGTCACACATCATCGTTACGGCGATTGGTGGGCAAGGCCACATTTTCGGCAGGGGCAACCAGCAGTTTTCGCCGTCGGTAATCCGCACAGTCGGGCTGGAGAACATTACCGTGGTAGCGGCGAAGTCAAAGATCACCGGTCTGGAGGGGCGACCGCTACTTGTTGATACCAACGACCCTGAATTGGACAGGGACCTATCGGGTTATCGCAGTATACTCACCGGCTACGACGACCAGATACTCTACCGTGTTGCCAGCGCTTAGCCACCCAATGCCGGCTGCGATAGCAGGTAACTGACACACTGCCTGAGTTTGATGCTCGACCCCTCACGCACCGCTTTCCTGAGTTGTGCAATATTGGTGAGCGACTCTTCCAGGACACTGGGCGACACTTCACCCCGGGGTAATTCTTCGCTAAACGGCTCGGTTGAACGACCTGAAAGCAGCAAAAAGCCCCGTTCACTCAGCACGACCTGGTCCAGGGCCTCCTCACGAATGGTGGCGTAAAAGCTGATATAGCCGTGTTCGGCTAACCAGACCATCGCGCTGAAACAGGCCTGGAACCGCGGATTATGTAGGCCGAACTCGTCGGGATCGTCGGGGCCGCTGATATCTTCCACGTAAAGAATAGATTTACGTGGGAAGCTGGCATATAGCGTCAGGAATATCTTCGCGACATCCCGGTAAAAATCTTCGATATGTAAATCAGCCACTACAGTGTGTAACCCAGTCGGACCCTGACTGCGTAAGTCTAAGCGAACTCATAAACGTGGGCCAATTGAGCGTTTTGCCGGTATCGGTTGGAACGCCTTAACATTTATACTGAACAATTAACTGCAACAGGGAGCAACAGGCGATGAAAGACGACGAATACTGGCGCGATAAGCTCACACCTGAAGAGTTTCACGTGTGCCGCGAAAAGGGCACCGAGCGCGCTTTCTCTGGTGAGTACTGGGACACCGAAACAGAGGGCGTTTACAACTGCCGCTGCTGCGGAGAGCCATTGTTTCTGTCTGACACTAAATTTGACGCGGGCTGCGGTTGGCCCAGCTTCTTCAAGCCGGCCGATGAGGAGGTTATCGAGGAGGCGACAGACACCACGCACGGCATGATTCGAACCGAGGTCATGTGCAAGAAGTGTGGTTCGCACCTGGGACACGTGTTCCCGGACGGCCCTAATCCGACGGGTTTACGCTATTGCATCAACAGCGTGTCGATCAAGCTGGAAGAAGAGTAAAGATAAAGTGGGGCGCGGGAGACCGCAAAACTTGGAGCGGGAAACCGGGTTCGAACCGGCGACCTCAACCTTGGCAAGGTTGCGCTCTACCAACTGAGCTATTCCCGCAGAGTTGATCGAGTGGCGTCCCCTAGGGGGTTCGAACCCCTGTTACCGCCGTGAAAGGGCGGGGTCCTAGGCCACTAGACGAAGGGGACGCAAAGCTCTCGATCAAGAG
>CAZPVJ010000173.1:0-19208 GCA_964590005.1 uncultured Alteromonadaceae bacterium
AGCTCTTTGCCGTTGCGGGCGGCGAGCAGGGCGGCCTCGTTGACCATGTTCGCCAGGTCGGCGCCGACGAACCCGCTGGTGATCGCCGAGAGCGCCTTCACGTCGACCTCGCCGTCGACCTTGATGTTCTGCAGGTGGACGTCGAGGATCTGCTCGCGGCCGGTCACGTCGGGGCGGTCGACCAGCACGTGGCGGTCGAAGCGGCCGGGGCGCATCAGCGCCGCGTCCAGCACATCGGGACGGTTGGTCGCGGCGATCACAATGACCCCGTCATTGACCTCAAAGCCATCCATCTCTACCAGCAGTTGGTTCAGGGTCTGTTCGCGCTCGTCATGACCGCCACCCAGGCCGGCGCCGCGATGGCGACCCACGGCGTCAATTTCGTCGATAAAGATGATGCAGGGAGACTGCTTCTTGGCCTGCTCGAACATATCGCGCACCCGAGAGGCACCGACACCCACGAACATTTCCACAAAATCTGACCCGGAGATCGAGAAGAATGGGACTTTCGCCTCTCCGGCAATGGCCTTGGCCAACAAGGTCTTACCGGTGCCCGGCTGGCCAACCATCAACACACCCCTGGGTATACGACCACCGAGTTTCTGGAAGCGGCTGGGATCTCGCAGGAAATCCACCAACTCCTTGACGTCTTCCTTGGCCTCATCAACGCCGGCTACATCGGCGAAAGTCGTGGTGATCTGGTCTTCACCCAACAACCGGGCCTTGCTCTTACCAAAACTCATTGGGCCGCCACGGCCACCGCCGCCACCCTGCATCTGGCGCATGAAAAACATGAAGACAGCAATGATGATCAGGATAGGGAAGCTGGCGACCAGCAGCTGCGTCCAGACACTCTGCTGCTCAGGCTTGCGACCCTCGACCTCTACTTTATGGGTGAGCAGGTCGTCAATCAGCTTGGGGTCTTCGACCATGGGTCGCACGGTTTCAAACGTCGACCCGTCATACCGCTCGCCGGAAATGGTCAGGCCATCCACCACGACCTTCTTGATCTGGTCGCGCTGAATTTCCTGAATAAAGTCAGAATAGCCGACCTGCTCGGTTGGATTCTGCATGTTGAAGTTGTTGAATACCGACAACAGGACGGCGGCTATAACCAGCCACAGCAGTAAATTTTTAGCCATATCGCTCAATGCTGTTTCCTCACGAATTCACCGCCCCATGACGGGTGTGACAGCTTCTACTCCCTAAGTATAGAAGGATTATAACCAAGTTCCCTTCCACTCGGGGTCACTTGGCCCGGCAGCAGACGCTGCCTCAGGGGTTGTTACGCACGTGCGCGGGATATCTATCACCCCAATTTACTACAGTTGGGGCGTTCGCTCCATGTTTCAACCCCCCTTGAAACCCTGCGCCACCAGGTAGACTTCTCGCGAGCGGGGCCGCGAGGCCTTGGGTTTACGGGTCAAAACCCGCGCAAAATCGCTACGAACATCGCGAATAAGCGCATCAAACCCCTCTCCCTGGAATACTTTGGCCACAAATGACCCATTCTCGGTGAGCACCCGACGTGCCATGTCGACTGCCAGCTCCACCAGGTACATCGCCCGTGGCTGATCAACCGCTGTCATCCCACTCAGATTAGGTGCCATATCAGAGATTACCGAGTCGACGGCATCATCGCCTATCACCCCCAAAATCTGCTCGAACACCTGGTCATCCGTGAAATCGCCTTCGACGAACTCGACCCCCGCCAGGGCATCCATGGGAAGAATATCAGAGGCAATAACCCGGCCGTTATGGCCGACCAGTTCCGCCGCCACCTGGGACCAGCCGCCAGGCGCACTGCCCAGGTCCAGGACCGTCATGGCGGGGCGAATCAGGCGGTCCTTTTGCTGCAGCTCCAACAACTTGTAACAGGCACGAGACCGATAACCCTCGCGCTGGGCCTGCTGCACGTAGGGGTCTTCGCGGTGCTCTTTAAGCCATGCTTTACTGGACGATTTTTTTTTGGCCATGCTCGGGCATTCTTCCGGTTTCGAAGGGGGCCGCGCTTGTGTAGAATGCACGCCCCCCGGAACCCGGCATTGTACTCGGATTAAGCATGAGCAAGAAAACCAAGCAGGACGTACGCCAATTGCGCGCCATCGGCCACAAGCTCAGGCCCGTGGTTACGGTCGCGGGCAACGGCCTTAGCGAAAACGTCATCAGCGAAATCGATCGCGCACTGTCTGATCACGAGCTGATCAAAATTAAGCTGGCCGTCGGTGACAAGGCATCCCGTACGGTGGTGACCGAGGAGCTCTGCGAAAGAGCCGGCGCAGAAGTCGTGCAAAGTATTGGTAATGTGATCCTGGTACTGCGGCGCACCAGTAAACCGGACCCGCGCAAGTCCAACCTGATCCGCCCCCTGTAGGCCACCCTTCCCTGCCCAGCACACAGTGGCTATGATGGGAGTGCCATTGCAGGGGGACGTATTTCTATGGGGGACGTGCTCGACTTCCCATCACAACAGGCCAAAGGGCTGGCCTTCCTGGATCGCGAGTTACGATCGTTACTGGCCACCAGGGGCGCCGATGAAGAACTCATCAATTTCACGGCGGAACAGTTGACCCGCATCTACGCCGAACTCAGTGAATCAGAGCAGTATCGCTTCAGTATCGGCCTCCCCGAAGGCCTGGACCCGGACCAGAAAGAATCCCTTAAAGAGCAGATCAATGCCGGGCTGGAAGGCATCCGCAAGGAAAACCACGCCATTATGCTCAAGCTGGTAGCCCGGCTGGTGCTGGCAGAAGTGAGAGCGTTTCAGTGCGAGCGCGCTGAGTAGATTCGCACGACGTTCAAAGGCAAATATTTTGCCACATGTAATTTTCGCAATCTGAGTACTGGTCGATGTTGGTCACCGGCTCGGCCACATTGTAACTACCATTGTCGATCAGTACGCAGTAGGAGATCGAGTTACCCGGCTCGACGGGGTCGAAATACGGCTGGTAGGGGTCGAAGGCCATGCCGATGGTCCAGCGTCCCTCGCGATTGCCATTAAACCAGAGCTGGGTACCATCCTGACCATATAAGCACCACGTGAAGTTGTCCTTGGGTATGGCGGAGGCCTCCCACCCTGCAATACACGGGCAGGCGGGTCCCCCGGTTGGTGGGGGCGGCTCGGGCGGAGGCGGCGGAGGCGGCTCGATGACGGGTGCTGCGAAATAGACAAACAAAGTCACGCCATCTACCTCGAGGCGGTAGGAGCCCTGCCACTGCACCGTGCTGTAGATCTCGGCCCCAAAGGGAATCTCCACCAGCGAGGCACTCACGCGGGTTGCGGGAACCACGCCACCCGCTAACGAAGCGCTCAGCGGGTTCGCGAAGCCAGCGCCCTCGACTACGATCTTTTCCTGTTCCCGGTCTACATACACGCTGTGGATTTCCGCAGCCCTTGCCGGCGCGGCATTGACCAATACCAGCAGACACAGGCAGGCCAGCAACCGACCCATTAACGGGGGGTTCTTAGCCGGAGATCCAGAAGCCCGCGCCAGCATACTGCCCCCTAGGGAGCACCGATAACGGTGTCGCAAATATTGTCGGTTAAAAGCACGGCACACTCAGCCTGCTGGGTCTGATTGATGGGCTCAAGCACCAGGTCGGTGAGTGTTTCGTCCCCGCCAACCTGGGCCAGGCGACACACTGAGACTGCCGGCTCACCTGCCACATAGGCGGCACCAATCGGATACTGCGGATACACCGTGAGATCGCCGGGGTCAGTGTAGACAGTAGCGGCCAGGTCCTGCTGACCCGGCGTATCGATCGCTACACATTGAGCCGGTTGCGATCCCCAGCCGATCAGCGGGCCATTAGGCGCCAGGCTCCAGCCATCCTCACAGGGACAGCCAGTAGCCAGAGGGTCCACTACCGGTCCTTTGAAATAGATCGAACCCACCACCTCGCCACCAACCTGCAGCACGTAGTTACCAGCCTGGTCGACCACTGTGGCAAATCCTGCATTGAAAGGCAGGTCCAAACGGGTATCGGAAACCGCTTCAGTGGGGATCTCCGTGGCCGCCAAAGACACCACCGGCAAGGGATCGGACGACAGGCCACTACCGCGCAGGATCATCCTGTCAGCCAGCCAGTCAACGGACACGCTGTTAATCACAACAGGGGCAGGGGGAGGTGGTTCAGGTTCCGGCGGTGGTTCCGGCTCCGGATCAACACATTCGGGGTTATTCTTGTTTGGCCCCTTACAATCGGGCGCAGCCGCGTGCAATTGCAGCGACCCTGCGCACACAAGGGTTAGCAATACAGCAAAATGAGGAAAGATTGCTCTTGGATGCATTGGCTACCTCCCAGCATGCAACCAGACTTGCCGAGGCTTCGGCGATCCTAAAACTATAGTTCAGCTTACCAATTTTACCAGCAGCGGCGACGCGCCATCAGCGGCGGTCGACGCCAGGGTGATTCAACCAGTGAGGGTAAAAGGTGTTGCGGGTGGTGAGCTAGACGTGATGTACCTGGTCTATCTCGTATTCGATATCGCCACCGGGTGTGCGTACCACAACGACATCGCCTTCTTCCTTACCAATGAGGGCGCGAGCCACCGGTGAGCCGACCGATATCAGGTTCTGCTTAACATCGGCTTCGTCTTCGCCCACGATGCGGTAAGTGACCAGTTCGTCAGTGGCAGTATTGAGCAGGTCGATGGTGGTACCGAAAATCACCTTGCCGGTGTGGGGAATCTTGGTCACGTCGATCACCTGGGCATTGCCCAGCTTACCTTCGATCTCCATGATTCGGCCCTCGGCAAAACTCTGTTGCTCACGGGCGGCGTGATACTCCGCGTTTTCTTTCAGGTCGCCGTGCTCTCGTGCCTCGGCAATGGCATCGGAAATGCGCGGGCGGTCCACCCTTTTCAGGCGATCCAGTTCTTCCCGCAGAGCCGCTTCCCCGGCAACCGTCATGGGTACTTTACTCATCCACCGATGCTCCTGTGCAAGTCCTGCAAACGGCGCACACTGGTACGGTCTCCTTCCAGTTGCAGCGACAAGCATATCGCCTCGGCTGCCGTCAGAGTCGTAGTGTAGAACACCCTGTGCGCTTCAGCACTGGCACGGATTGGCGCCGAGTCAGCGATCGCCCGACGACCCTCGGTGGTATTAATGATCAGGTCCGCTTCGTCATTTTTAATCATATCGACGATATGGGGCCGGCCCTCGGACACCTTGTTAACCCGGCGCACACCAAGACCCGCCGCTTCCAGCGCGGCCGCCGTACCATCCGTCGCGGCCAGCTCAAAGCCCATTGCCACAAGGTCTCGGGCGACAGCCACCGCACCGGGCTTGTCGACGTCGCGCACGCTGATGAGGACGGTGCCCTCGGTGGGGGGGCCTCCGCCACCGCCCAACTGGGCCTTGGCAAAGGCACCGGCGAAGGTGTCACCCGTACCCATCACTTCCCCGGTGGATTTCATTTCAGGCCCAAGGATCGGGTCGACACCGGGGAATTTATTGAACGGCATGACCGCTTCCTTGACGCTGAAGTAACCGGGCACGATTTCGCGGGTAAAACCCTGCTCTTCCAGCGACTTGCCGGCCATGCAGCGGGCCGCCACCTTGGCCAGCGAGGTGCCGATACACTTGGATACAAAGGGCACGGTTCGAGAGGCGCGCGGATTCACCTCGATGACATAAATTTCGTTGTCCTGCCAGGCCAGTTGCACATTCATCAGGCCCTTGACGCCCAGTTCGAGGGCCATCTGCCTGACCTGGTCGCGCATGGCATCCTGAACTTCAGCATCCAGGCTATAAGGTGGCAGGGAGCAAGCAGAGTCCCCGGAGTGCACTCCGGCTTGTTCAATGTGCTGCATGATTGCGCCGATCACTACCTGCTCACCATCAGATACCGCGTCGATATCCACCTCGACTGCGGCGCTGAGAAAACTGTCCAGCAGCACGGGCGAGTCATCGGACACCTCAACCGCGTCACGCATGTAGCGCAACAGGTCTTCCTCTCGATAAACAATTTCCATGGCCCTGCCACCCAGCACGTAGGACGGCCGAACGACCAGTGGATAGCCAATGGTGTCGGCTGCGACCACGGCTTCCTCGGTACTGCGCACAGTCGTGTTCGACGGCTGCTTCAGGTCCAGCTTCTGGATCATTTGCTGGAAGCGTTCGCGGTCCTCCGCGCGGTCGATGGCATCAGGTGTGGTACCGATAATCGGCACACCGGCAGCTTCCAGCGCACGGGCCAGCTTAAGCGGGGTCTGTCCCCCAAACTGCACAATCACGCCCTTGGGCTGCTCCAGCTCGACAATCGCCAGTACGTCTTCCAGGGTCACCGGCTCAAAGTACAAACGGTCGGAGGTATCGTAATCGGTAGACACAGTCTCAGGATTGCAGTTGACCATGATGGCCTCATAGCCATCCTCGCGCATCGCCAAGGCGGCGTGCACGCAGCAGTAATCAAATTCGATGCCCTGCCCAATGCGGTTGGGCCCGCCACCCAGCACCAGGATCTTGTCCCGATCGGTGGGCGCCGCCTCGCATTCCTGTTCGTAGGTGGAATACATGTAGGCCGTAGCCGAGGCGAATTCGGCTGCGCAGGTATCCACCCGCTTGTAGACCGGGCGTATACCCATCGCCAGCCGATGAGCTCGCACCTCGGCCTCGTCAACCGCCAACAAGACTGCAAGGCGCGCATCGGAAAATCCCTTGCGCTTAAGGGCAAAGAGCGTGTCGTGGTCCAGCTCGGCAAGTTCAAACGACTTGAGGTTATCTTCGGACTGGATGATGTCCTGTATCTGTACGAGGAACCACGGATCCACACCGGAATACTTGTAGACTTCATCGAGGCTCATCCCGGCGCGGAAGGCGTCACCGATATACCAGATACGATCAGGTCCCGGGTTGGTGAGTTCGGCCACCAGTTCTTCCCGCAAATCGGGATTGTCCACATCCATCATGTGCTCGAACCCGGCACTGCCGACCTCGAGTCCGCGCAGCGCTTTCTGCACCGACTCCTGGAAGGTACGGCCAATCGCCATAACCTCACCCACTGACTTCATCTGGGTGGTGAGGCGTGAGTCCGCCGCCGGGAACTTCTCAAAGGCAAAGCGCGGAATCTTGGTTACGACATAGTCAATAGAGGGCTCGAACGAGGCCGGGGTCGCACCGCCGGTAATATCGTTCTGCAATTCATCGAGGGTGTAGCCGACCGCCAGCTTGGCAGCCACCTTGGCGATCGGAAAACCGGTCGCTTTTGAGGCCAGCGCCGAGGAGCGTGATACCCGCGGGTTCATTTCAATGATGACCAGGCGTCCGGTCTCCGGGTCCTGGCCAAACTGCACATTGGAACCGCCGGTTTCGACACCGATTTCACGCAACACCGCCAGGGAGGCGTTTCGCATGATCTGGTATTCCTTATCCGTGAGGGTCTGCGCCGGAGCCACGGTGATGGAGTCGCCGGTGTGCACTCCCATCGCATCGAAATTCTCAATCGCACAGACAATGATGCAGTTGTCATTGCGATCACGCACCACCTCCATCTCGAATTCCTTCCAACCGATCAGTGACTCATCAATCAAGAGCTCGTTGGTCGGTGACAAGTCGAAGCCACGGATACAGATCTCCTCGAATTCATCGCGGTTGTACGCGATGCCACCGCCGGAGCCCCCCATGGTGAAGGACGGACGAATAATGCAGGGAAAGCCGATAGAGTCCAGTACCTGGTAGGCCTCCTCCAGGCTGTGGGCAGTCGCCGAACGCGGGGTATCAAGGCCGATACGCTTCATCGCATCGTCAAACAACTGCCTGTCTTCAGCCTTGTCGATCGCCTCCTTTTTCGCGCCTATCATCTCCACACCGTGGGCATCCAGCACCCCTTCACGGGCTAGGTCCAGGGCACAGTTGAGCGCGGTCTGCCCACCCATGGTCGGCAGCAGGGCGTCGGGTTTTTCAGTCTCGATAATGCGGGCAACCGTGCGCCATTCAATGGGCTCAATGTAGGTTGCATCAGCCATCGCCGGGTCGGTCATGATGGTGGCCGGATTGGAGTTGACCAGAATGACCCGGAACCCCTCTTCCCTGAGCGCCTTGCAGGCCTGGGCCCCGGAATAGTCGAACTCACAGGCCTGGCCGATAACTATCGGCCCGGCGCCGAGAATCAGGATACTTTTTAGATCAGATCTCTTGGGCATAAGTACTTACTGGGTTCCTGCTCTGGCTTGGATCAACTCGATAAAATGGTCAAACAGCGGCGCGGCATCATGAGGGCCAGGGCTGGCCTCGGGATGCCCCTGGAAACTGAAAGCCGCCTTGTCGGTTCGATGGATGCCTTGCAGGGTTCCGTCAAACAGTGATTTGTGGGTCACACGCAATGTATCCGGCAGCGCGTTTTCATCGACAGCGAAGCCGTGATTCTGACTGGAAATCAGTACCGTCCCATCGTCCAGATTCTGCACCGGGTGGTTGGCCCCGTGGTGACCGAACTTCATTTTCATCGTCTGCGCCCCGCTGGCCAGGCCCAATAACTGGTGGCCAAGGCAAATACCAAACACGGGTACATCGGTTTCAAGTATGTCGCGGATGGCCTGTATGGCGTAGTCACAAGGCTCGGGGTCGCCGGGCCCATTGGACAGAAAGATGCCATCCGGGGCCAACGCCAATACCTCCTCGGCAGGGGTCTGGGCCGGAACAACCGTCAGTCGACATCCGCGGTCAACCAACATTCTCAGGATATTGCGCTTCACGCCGAAATCGTAGGCCACTACGTGCCATGGCATATCAGCGTCATCCCGTGTCGCATGACCCTCGCCCAGCACCCAGCTGCCCTCTGCCCATTGGTAGGACTCGGTAACCGTGACCTCTTTCGCCAGATCCATTCCCTTCAAGCCCGCAAAACCCCTGGCCTGCGCCAACGCCTCTGCCTCGTCGATAGACTCTCCCGCCATGACGCAACCATTCTGCGCGCCTTTTTCTCGCAGGATCCGGGTTAATTGGCGGGTATCGATATCGGCGATGGCGACGATATTGCGGCGCTTGAGATAACTGTCCAGCGCTTCCTCGTTGCGATAGTTACTCGCCATCAGGGGCAAGTCGCGAATCACCAGGCCCGCAGCCCAGATAGCTGTTGACTCCTCGTCTTCGGGGTTGGTACCGGTATTGCCGATATGGGGGTAGGTCAGGGTGACGATCTGGCGGGCATAGGAGGGGTCGGTGAGGATCTCCTGGTAGCCAGTCATCGCGGTGTTGAAAACCACTTCGCCTACCGAAGTGCCCTCGGCGCCCAGTGCAAGGCCTTTGAAAATAGTCCCGTCTTCAAGGGCCAATATAGCCGGTGTAGACAATCGAGCCTCCCTGTTTCAATGCCGGCAAATTTGCCGCGCGCGCCCGAAAAAAAGCGAGATGGGAATCCTCATCTCGCTTTCATTCATACAATCTTCTCTGGTTTCAGGTGCTGCCACACGACTCCCGGAGCCGTCCCGGGGGTGTGAATTCTGGCGCAAGATTGTAGGGGATCACCCCGATGGTGTCCAGCAAACAGGCGCTGAATCAGCCTCTTCTGAAAGAACGCTGTGAGCCCCCCCTGGCAACCCGAACCGCGGGGCGACAGCAGGCCCAAAATTTAGGTCTAAAGCGCTTGCTTTAATTTTGCAGTAACCTACTATTGTCCCTCTTTAGAGAGCGGACCAGGTTTATGACTTACTTCGCAGGCAAGCACGCCGTTATCACCGGCGCCGGCTCCGGAATCGGCCGAGCACTGGCGCAAAACCTCAACAACAGCGGTTGTATCGTCTGGCTGAGTGATGTGAACGATGCAGGCCTGGCCGAGACCGTGGAGAGCCTTGCACGCAAAGACGTCGCCTGCCACAGCCATCGGCTCGATGTCGCCGACAAATCAGCGGTACACGCGTACGCCGACATGATCGGCGCCGATGCTGGCCACGTCGATCTCCTGGTGAACAATGCCGGGGTTGCCCTGAGCGGCAGGGTGGATGAGCAGCGCTACGAAGATGTCGAGTGGTTAATGGACATAAATTTCTGGGGAGTGGTGTATGGCACCACCGCATTCATGCCACTACTGAAACGTGCACCGAGGGGTCATCTCGTCAACATCTCGTCAGTATTTGGCCTGGTCGGCATCCCAACACAGTCAGCCTATAACGCCTCCAAATTCGCTGTCCGCGGCTTTACCGAGGCGCTGCGGCAAGAGACCACCGGGACCAACCTTACGGTCTGCTGCGTGCATCCCGGGGGGATCAAGACGAATATCGCCCGCGCCGCCCGCGGTGGTGAAGAGGGCTTGAGCGCGGATGAGCGTGGCGAACTGTTCGACCAGTTTGCACGCACTACGGCGGAGTCGGCAGCCAGCCAGATTATCAGGGCGACAAGCCGCGGCAAGAAAAGACTGCTGATAGGCGCCGACGCGCATTACCTTTCCTGGATCACGCGGCTGTTGCCAGTGAACTATACGCGCCTGTTACCGGGCCTGGGACGCCTGGGAGATACGGCCCAAAGTGGCAGTTGAAGCCCTGGATAATTCGGCCAACGGCAGGGGACAAACCCGCCAGCGGCTGCTGTTAACCGCCCTTCACCTGTATGCGCAAGAAGGGCTTGACGCGGTATCGCTGCGCCGCATCAGTGCCGATGCCGGCTCGCGCAATTCAGCCGCCATGCATTATCACTTTAGCAATAAGCTGGGTGTCATCCAGGCGCTGGTTGAAATGATCGCGGGCGAATTAGCCGACATAGCGAAGCAGATCAAGGAGGATGAAGGCGAAGCCGCCGACCTGCGAACCGCCTTTCGCAACACCCTGCGCCCGCTGGTCGAGCTACCCCGGAGACAGGCCTGGGGCCGCGACGCCATTCGCTTCATGTCGCGCGTTCTGAGCGAAAATAATGCCGAGATCGCGGCGGTGGTGAACCCGGTGTATGAACCCTTTTGGGGCCGGGTCGACCGACAACTGGCCCACTTGTTACCCGAGATACCAGACGACGTCAGACAACTGCGCCTCATGTTTATGAGCGTAAATGTCTTCCATGGCATCGCAGAGGTTGGCTCACTATCACACACCCCGCTGGGCGACCTCAGTCACTTTGACCAGAACACCCTGCTAAACCACCTGGTGGACTTCCTTATTGGGGGCCTGAAAGCCAAAACCGAAAAATGATGGACTACTTTTTATGACCGCATCTGCCCAACCCGAGCTGTTCGACCTCACCCTGAGCGACGAACAGCGTATGAACCGAGAGACCGTTCAACGTTTCGCTGCCAGTGAGCTGCGCGAAGTCGCCATGACCGCGGATCAGGCCAGCGAAATCCCGGCGGAGTTCTGCCGCAAGACACTGGACCTGGGGCTCACCCTCATGCCCATTCCCGAGGCCCTCGGTGGAGCCGGCGTGGAGCGTTCGCCAGTCTCCAATGCGCTCAACCACGAGGATCTGGCCCATGGTGACATGGGACTGGCACTGACCGCGGTAAGCCCGCTGGCTTTCGTAAACACCCTGCTCGACCAGGGTACTGACGCACAACAGGAACGCTACCTGCCAGGGTTTTGCGGTGAACAGTTCCTGTCGGCCAGTACCGCCCTGATGGAACCGCGAGCCCGCTTTGAACCCACCGCGCCGGCTTGCACTGCTGCTCGCAGTGCTGACGGTTTCGTGCTCAACGGCAGTAAGATCATGGTGCCACTGGGAGTGTCGGCTGAACTGCTACTGGTTATTGCTTCACTGGCCGATGAGGGCCCGGCAGCATTCATTGTCGAAGGTACGCCTGCGGGGATGACCCGGGAGCCGGAGGCCAATATGGGCCTGCGCACCGCCGGGCTGGCCACTATTCATTTTCACGATACCCCATTGCCTGGTGACGCCTTGCTTGGGGAGGGCCCTTTCAACCTGCAGCGCTTCCTGGATTTGTCCAACCTGGGCATCTGCGCGCTGGCAGTCGGCACCTGCCAGGGCGTACTCGATTACGTCACCGAGTACTGCAATGAACGCGAGGCCTTTGGGGAACCTATCAGCCATCGCCAATCCGTGGCATTCATGATCGCCGACATGGCGATCGAGCTAGAGGGCATGCGCCTGATGACCTGGCGCGCAGCGTCGCGCGCAGAACAGGGTCTCGAGTTTCATCGTGAGGCCTACCTGGCCAAGGCCTTCTGCGCCAAACAGTCCATGAAAATAGGCACCGACGGCGTACAGCTGCTCGGGGGCCACGGCTTCTGCCGCGAACATCCGGTAGAAATGTGGTACCGGAACCTGCGCGCCATTGCCCTACTCGAAGGCGTAGCCAGCCTCTAACCTTTTGCGGAGCCCAACAGATGATTAATCTCGAACTATCGAAAGCACACGAAGAGATCTACAGCGGCCTGCTGCAGGTATCGACACACATGATCAGGCCCTACTCCCGACAATATGACCGGGAGGAACATAGCTACCCCAAGGAAATGGAAGAGGTAGCCAAGCTGCTGGGCGACGCCCGCAGTGCCCGCCGCTCTGGTGAAAAGACACCCAGCGGCGACGACAGCGCCGTGATCAATGGCGCCAATCTCGGTGCCGTAACCGGTATGGAAGCGCTGTGCTGGGGCGATGTCGGACTGTTCCTGGGCATGCCTGGCAGCGGATTAGGCAATGCCGCCATCAGCGCAGTGGGCACTCCCGAGCAGGTAAAAAAGTACGGCCAGTCCTACGCCGCGATGTGTATTACCGAACCAGGTACCGGCTCGGACTCTGCCAACATCAGCACCACGGCTGTGGCCGACGGCGATGAGTGGATTATCAACGGTGAAAAGATCTACGTCACTGATGGCGAACGCAGTGACACCCTGGTGGTCTGGGCCACCCTTGACAAAACACTGGGCAAAGCGGCGATAAAGTCCTTTATTGTCGAGAAAGGAACCCCCGGCTGCGAGGTGACCCGCCTCGAACACAAAATGGGCATTCGGGCCTCGGATACCGCCGCTATTTCGTTCAGCGACTGTCGTATCCCCCGCGAAAACATCCTGGGCTCGCCCGACATTGCCACCGATGCCGAGGGCCGCAAGAAGGCCTTTGGCGGGGTAATGCAAACCTTCGACAACACCCGCCCTCCCGTGGCAGCAATGGCCATCGGTGTGGCAAGAGCGGCCCTGGACCTGGCCGAAGAACTACTCGCAGCGGAAGGCCTGAAACTGGCTTATGACCAGAAGCCCACCAACGTATCTGCGCTGGAAGCACAGCTGTACGCCATGGAGGCCGACTGGCATGCCGCCAAACTGCTGGTGCAGAAAGCGGCCTGGATGGCCGATAACCGTCAACCCAATTCCATGGAAGCCTCGATGTGCAAGGCCAAAGCCGGCCGGATGGGCAACGAGGTGACCTTGCGTTGCGTGGAACTCTGCCAGGGGCTGGGGTACAGCGAGCAACACCTGCTCGAAAAGTTTGCGCGGGATTCCAAGATTCTCGACATCTTCGAGGGAACCCAACAAATCCAGCAACTGATCGTGGCACGAAGACTGTTGGGCAAGTCGTCCAGTGAGTTGAAGTAGACGCCATCGTGAACCCGGCGGCCACCAACAGCCTGTCTCGACATCAGCTCAGCATACTGATCGTCGCGCTTATGGCTATCGGCATTGGCCAGTCACTGGTTTTCGCTATTCTGGCACCCCTGGGTCGCGAGGTGCAGCTCAGCGAGGTGCAAATTACTTCTATTGTCGCCATATCCGGGCTGATTTTTGGCCTGGGCTCACCCCGTTGGGGGCGATTCAGTGACCGGGCTGGCCGTAAACCGGTCATTATCATCGGCCTGGTCGGCTACACCGTGGGTACCTTCCTGTTCACCACCACGTTTTATGCCGGCTTGGCCGGCTGGGTCGGCGGCACCGCGCTCTACTTGCTGGCGCTGACAGTTCGTTGTGGCCAGGCCACGATTATGTCGGCAACCAACCCGGCGAGCACCGCGTACGCAGCCGATCACACCAGCCGGGAACAACGCACCAGCACCATGGCCAAGCTGGGTACCGCCAACAGTATGGGTATGATCCTGGGGCCGGCAGTCAGCGGAGCCCTCGCTATTTTCGGTCTGCTGGCGCCTTTGTATTTTGCAGCCGCCCTTACCGCTACCGCAGCACTACTGGTCTGGTGGCCACTACCCAGCACCTCGCCGGAACATTTAGTCAGCCGTGAAAAGCGTGTCAGGCTGCGCTTTACCGATCCCAGGCTGCGGGTTTACCTGCTATCCGCTGTCGGTCTGTTCATTGGATTTTCGGGGATTCAGCAAACCCTGGGTTTTCAGTTGCAGGACAAGCTGTCATTGACCGGTATCGCCACCGCTCAGATGACCGGCGCCGCGATGATGGTGTCGGCCTCTTTTACCTTCCTGATCCAGGTCACGGTCATGCAAAGGCTGCAGCTGCAGCCACTGCAGTTCGTCAAGATTGGTTTGCTCTCCATGTTGTTTGGCGCGTCGATTATCGCCAGCTCTGAAAGCTTTATGGTTCTTGCGGTGGGAATGGCATTTCTTGGTACCGGACTGGGCCTGTCTATGCCCGCTATCTCGGCGGGCGCCTCACTGGCCGTCAACCCCGCCGAGCAAGGCGGTGCAGCGGGCCTGGTCGTCGCTTGCCCGGCGATTGGCTTCGTCACAGGGCCAATCGCGGCGGGAGCGCTCTACCAGATCCACGGCACCCTCGCGCCCTTATTCAGCGCCACCGTATTTTTTATCGTGCTGGTGACCCTGGTGGTTAAAAGCCGTTAGGGCGCCGGGCTGACTATTCTCTCAAGGGCTGCCCGCATCAGGTCGGGAATCGGGACCGATTTATTGGTGGCGCGATCAACAAACACGTGAACGAAGTGGCCGTTCGCGCAACACGCTTCCTCGCCTTCGCGAAAAATCGCGATGCCGTACTGCACAGAACTATTACCCAGTCGATCTACCCGCAAACCAGCCTCGATAGATTCAGGATGCATGATGGGTGCGTGATACTCGCAACCGGAGTTAACCACAAAGCCGACGATATCGGCGTTGCTGATATCGAGGCCGCCCTCCTCAATGAGGTATCGGTTGGCCGCCGTATCAAAGTAGGCGTAGTACACAACGTTATTGATATGGCCGTAAATATCGTTGTCGGCCCAGCGGGTAGTCAGGGGGTAGAAGACTTCGTAGTCGCCACGGGTGGGCGGACCCTTGCGAAGCACTTTGTCACGGCTCACGCCGCATCTCCGTAAGCTGCCCGATAGATAGCCAGGGCGTCGTCATAGGCGACATCCCGGGGATTGTTGACCAGCAGGCGCTGTTGCAACATGGCATCCCCGGCCAGCATCTCGAGGTCAGATACGTTTACCTTGGCCTGCGCCAATGTTGCGGGCAACTGCACATCGTCAATGAGTTGACGAAGCGCGGTGATCATTGCCGCGGTCCTGGCCTCATCGCTGCCTGCAACCGGTTCGCCCACAATGATCTCGGCCAGCTCAGCATAATCCGACGCAGCCTCCGGCGCGTTGAACTCCAGCACCGAGGGCAGCACCAGTGAATTACTCAGCCCATGGGGTATGTGGTAGTGACCGCCCAGGGGATACGCCAGCGCATGTACCGCTGCCACCGGCGCATTGGCAAATGCCTGGCCGGCCAGGGTAGCGCCCAGTAGCATGTTGGCGCGGGCTTCCGGGTCCGCTCCCTTGTGCACGGCAGTACGTATACTCCCGCCGAGCAGCTGCAAGGCCTGGCGCGCCAGGTTATCGGATACCGGGTTTTTCTTATGCCTGGAGGTATAGGCCTCAATAGCGTGGACCATTGCATCCACGCCAGTCATCGCCGTGACCGCCGGTGGCAGTCCGAGGGTAAGATTCGCATCCAGTACGGCGACATCGGGCAACAAGACAGTCGAGGACACCCCGGCCTTGGTGGTGGCCCCGGTGGTAATCACCGCCACCGGCGTGACTTCCGAACCGGTACCGGCGGTTGTTGGCACCAGGATGAGCGGTAAACGCCCGCCGGTCACCAGGTCGACGCCGTACATATCGGCCAGGGCCTGGTCGCCATCCAACAAGGTGGCAACCACCTTGGCGACATCCATGGAGCTGCCACCCCCGACGGCGATCACACCATCGACACCAGCGTCTATTGCGCTGTCTCTGGCTGCCATCACGGTCTCTTCCGGCGGATCCTCACGCACTTCATCAAATACTGAAACGCAGAGTCCCGCCTGCTCGATCGCTGCTATCACCGGCTGAACCAGCCCGATAGCCATCAAACCGGGATCTGTTACCAGCAGTGGCTTTCGTACCCCGAGGCGCTCGCACAATGCCGCCAGCTCCAGTGCGCTGCCGGGCGCGTTAACAATCTGTCGTACCGTGTTGAACGTGAAAGGCTGCATAGGCGAATGTCCTTACAGGGTTAATATGACCTTGCCGCGGGCGCGACGCTCGATCATACAGTTAAAGGCTTCTTCATACTGCTCGAGAGAATACACATCGGTGATAACCGGGTTCAGTTTACCCTCGGCAAACAAGGCCCACAGCTCATTGATGTTCTTCACGTTCTGCTCGGGCTCCTCACCGGTGAACCTTCCCCAGAAGACGCCAACCAGTGCGCAACCTTTCAACAGGGCCAGGTTCAAGGGAATCTTGGGGATGGGTCCGCTGGCGAAGCCTATAACAAGGTAGCGTCCATTCCAGGCCATACCGCGAATAGCGGGCTCGGCGAAATCGCCGCCCACCGGGTCGTATACCACGTCGACGCCCCGCCCGTCGGTTAACTCCTTGATCGCGTCCTTTAGCGAGGTTTCGCTGTAATTGATCACCTCGTCGGCGCCCAGCTGCTTGCAGAGCTCCAGTTTCTCATCACTGCTGGCTGCCGCGATCACCTTCGCTCCCATCAACTTGCCAAGCTCAATGGCCGTCACCCCTACCCCGCCGGCAGCACCAAGCACCAGCAGGGTTTCCCCCGACTGCAGATTGGCGCGCTGCTTGAGTGCATAGTAGGAGGTAAAGTAAGTGATGCCGACCCCTGCCGCCTGCTCATAGCTGAGACCTTCGGGCATGGGGAACACCCCCATTTCGTGTACTGCTATCTGTTCGGTAAAGGCACCGGCGCCACCCATGGAGACAACCTGGTCACCCACCTTGAATCGGCTGACCGAGGAACCTGTCGCGATCACCTCGCCGGCGCACTCGCCACCGGGAACGAAGGGCATATCCGGTTGCATCTGGTATTTACCCTGGATCATCAGTACATCCGGGAAGTTCAGTCCCGCCGCCTTCACCTGGATAAGCACATCGTGTTCACCAATCTCGGGTTCAGGCCAGTCGCTGACCAGTTCCAGTTTGTCGGCCAGGCCGTGTTCCTTACATACCACCGCTTTCATTGCATTACTCCGCGAGTTTCAAAAATTTTCCTGCACCACAAACAAAGACGGCGCCCGCAGGCGCCGCTTTGTTATAGACCAGTCGTCAGGCTACTTCAAATAGACCGGCAGCGCCCATACCACCGCCCACGCACATGGTGATCACCACGTACTTGACGCCGCGGCGCTTGCCCTCAATCAGGGCGTGACCAATCATCCGGGAACCACTCATGCCATAGGGGTGGCCAATTGAAATCGCTCCACCGTTTACGTTGAGCTTTTCATTGTCGATGCCCAATTGGTCGCGACAGTAAAGAACCTGCACTGCGAACGCTTCATTGAGTTCCCACAAGCCGATATCGTCAACCGACAAGCCGTGTTGCTTGAGCAATTTGGGTACCGCAAACACCGGGCCTATTCCCATTTCGTCAGGCGCACAACCGGCAACTGCCATACCGCGGTAAATACCCAGGGGCTCCAGGCCTTCCTGCTCAGCAACCTTGGCATCCATGACCAACTGCGCCGAAGAGCCATCGGACAATTGTGAGGCATTACCTGCAGTGATCGTGCCGCCCTCTATGACCGTCTTGAGACCGGCCAGGCCTTCAGCGTTGGTCGCGCGAACACCCTCATCCGCTGATACGGTCGCCTCGGCTTCCGATGCTTCACCCGTCTCCTTGTTCCACACAGTGCGGGTGCAGGTAACAGGTACCAGCTCATCGTCGTACTTTCCGGCCTCGTAGGCCGCGGCTGTTCGCTGCTGCGACTGCAGACCGTATTCATCCATCGCATCGCGGCTGATGTTGTAGCGGTCGGCAACCACTTCAGCAGTCTGCAACATGGGCATAAAGATATCGGGCTGCATGGCGATGAGTTCCTCATCGACCAGCCTGTGCACGTTCATATGCTCGTTCTGCACAAGGGAAATGGACTCGAGACCACCGCCCACGACGCAGGTCATACCATCTTCAACAACCTGCTTGGCAGCGGTAGCCACTGCCATCAGTCCAGATGAACACTGACGATCAATGGTCATACCCGACACTGTCACCGGCAGACCGGCGCGCAGGGCAATCTGGCGCGCCACATTGGACCCGGTCGCGCCCTGTTGCAGCGCGCTGCCCATGATCACATCGTCAACCCGCGCCGGGTCTATACCGGCGCGCTTGACCACCGCTGCCACGGAGGCTGCGCCAAGGCTGGCGCCGCCCAGGTTATTGAAGCCACCCCGGTAGGCTTTGCCAATAGGGGTACGTGCGGTTGCTACTATGACTGCTTCTTTCATTCTATCTCTCCTGTTGGTCGTGACCTGCTCCTTCGCGGGCGGCCCCGACATGATTCCCATCTAGTCCAGTGATACGCCCAGGCCTTCGGCGGCTTTGGCAGTGAACTTCACGGTCTGTTCAAAACCGGCCTGAGGCACGGTTTCACCTTCCGGTGAAGTAATCGCATCCCAGGCGGCAGCGATGCCCTCGGGTGTCTGCTCCTCAGGGGGCAACCAGGCACCGTCGGTCTCGACGATCTTGGCCACCGCGTACGCGCCTGCACCGGCTGCGAGAATCGTGCGATTGGGTGCATCCTCGCTGACGAGGTACAGCACCGCCGGGGTAACGGTTTCCGGTGTCAGCAAATCGAAGGCCTTCTCGGGGATCAGCCCCTCAGTCATCCGCGTTCCTGCGGTCGGCGCCAGGGCATTGACGCGGATATTGTATTTCGCGCCCTCCTGCACCAGGGTATTCATCATGCCGATGACCCCCATCTTGGCCGAGCCGTAGTTGGTCTGGCCGAAATTGCCATAGAGGCCGGAAGAGGATGTGGTCACCACGATGCGACCGTAGGCCTGTTCGCGCATGATATCCCAGCAGGCTTTCGTGCAGTTGACTGTCCCCATGGGGTGAACGTCGAGTACCAGCTGGAAATCTTTCAGATCACCCTT
>CAZPVJ010000174.1:0-10716 GCA_964590005.1 uncultured Alteromonadaceae bacterium
CCATTTGTGGGAGACGGGGCGGTGATGCGAGTGATCCACAGCGCGCGAAATTGACGCTTGCGCTGACGGCGATCACGGTAGGCATACTGGCCAGCCTTAGTAACGGCTTGCTTCGCAACTCGAAAAGTACGGCTGCGGGCACCATAGTAACCCTTGGCCTGCTTTAGAACTTTCTTGTGACGGCGATGCGCCACCACACCACGTTTTACGCGAGGCATAAGTCTTCTCCTTAATTATCCAATAGACCGATTACTTGGCACGCAACATACGATCAATAAGAACTTCATCGCTCTTATGGATCATCGAGGTACCGCGCAGCTGACGCTTACGCTTCGTCGTCATCTTGGTAAGGATGTGACTCTTGTTGGCGCTCTTGCGCTTATAACCGCCGGCAGTCTTCTTAAACCGCTTGGCAGCCCCGCTGTGAATTTTTGCTTTAGGCATAATCAAATACTCCGCATTTGAATGTTTAAATATGAAGAAACAAGGGCATTCACAGGCCGCTAGTTCTTCTTCTTTGGGGCAATAACCATTGTGAGTTGTCGGCCTTCCATTTTCGGGAATTGCTCGACTGAACCCAACTCGGCCAGATCAGCTTCTACTCGCTTGAGTAGCTCCATGCCAATTTCCTGGTGAGCCATTTCACGACCGCGAAAACGCATCGTTACCTTGGCCTTATCGCCGTTTTCTAGGAAACGTACCAGGTTGCGTAGTTTTACCTGGTAATCCCCTATCTCCGTCCCTGGACGAAACTTCATTTCTTTAACCTGTGTTCGCTTCTGCTTCTTCCGCTGAGCAGACTTTTGCTTCTTGGCTTCGAACACATGTTTTCCGTAGTCCATCACCTTGCAAACCACGGGGTCGGAATCAGCAATCTGTACCAGGTCCATCGAGGCGGCTTCTGCTGCCGCAAGCGCTTCACTCAGGGGGACAATACCCACCTGTTCACCTTCTGCGCCAACCAGACGAACCGGGTCGGCGGTTATCTGGTCGTTAGTAATAGCCTTTTTACTGGCACCCTTGCCACTGTCTTTCTTAATGCTGATTCTCCAATGCAATACGACCGCGACGCGCTACATCGTCGGAAAGAAGCTGGCTAAATGCCTCGAGATCCATGGATCCCAGGTCCTCTCCACGACGGGCACGAACGGCCAAAGTCTTAGATTCTACTTCTTTGTCCCCTACCACTACGAGGTACGGGACCTTCTGAATCGTGTGCTCGCGGATTTTAAAGCCGATTTTTTCATTTCTCAAGTCTGAAACCACGCGAAAGCCCTTGTTTTTTAAGGAATCTTCCACATTCCGGGCATATTCTGACTGTTTATCGGTGATATTGAGGACAACAGCCTGCTGTGGTGCCAGCCAGGTAGGAAACACGCCTTCATAATGTTCGATCAAAATACCGATGAACCGCTCGAAAGAGCCCAGAATCGCGCGGTGCAACATCACCGGCACCTGGCGCGACCCATCTTCCGCCACGTACTGGGCATCCAGTCGGCCAGGCATCGAGAAATCCACCTGCACGGTACCTAACTGCCACACCCTGCCGATGCAATCCTTGAGTGAAAACTCGATTTTGGGCCCGTAAAACGCGCCCTCCCCCGGCAGCTCTTCCCAGGGCAGACCTTGCGCATCGAGCGCATCGGCCAGTGCCTTTTCGGCGCGATCCCAGTCTCCATCGCTTCCAACCCGCTGTTCGGGGCGGGTCGAAAGCCGGTAAATGACATCGCTGAAACCGAAATCGGCATACACCGCGTGCAGGAAATCGATGAAGGAGGACACCTCTTGCTGAATTTGTTGCTCGGTACAGAAAATATGTGCGTCGTCCTGCGTAAAGCCGCGCACCCGCATAATGCCATGCAGCGAGCCCGAAGGTTCGTTGCGATGACAACTGCCGAACTCGGCTAGCCGCAGCGGCAGGTCGCGGTAGGATTTGAGTCCCTGGTTGAATACCTGCACATGACAAGGGCAGTTCATGGGCTTTACCGCAAACTCCCTGTCCTCTGACTTCAGCATGAACATGTCATCGCCAAACTTGTCTGCATGGCCCGATTTCTCCCACAGCGACAGGTCTACCAGCTGGGGTGTCTTGATTTCCTGGTAACCATGCTCAAGCTGGGCCTGGCGCATGTACTGTTCTACAGTCTGGTAAATGGTCCAGCCGTCCGGGTGCCAGAACACCATTCCCGGTGCCTCTTCCTGCGTGTGAAACAGGCCCAGTTTCTTACCGATCTTGCGGTGATCGCGCTTTTCCGCTTCCTCTATGCGGTGCAGGTATTGCTTGAGCTGCTTCTTGTTGGCCCAGGCGGTGCCGTAAATCCGCTGCAGCATCTTGTTGTTGGAGTCGCCGCGCCAGTAAGCGCCCGCCACCTTGGTCAACTTGAACGCCTTCAATTTGCCGGTACTGGGTACGTGCGGGCCGCGGCACAAATCCATCCAGGCACCCTGCCGATAGATCGAGATTTCCTCGTCCTCCGGCAATTCCTGGATAATCTGCACCTTGTAGCGCTCGCCCATGTTCCGGAACAACTCAACGGCTTTCTCACGGCTACACACAATGCGCTCTACGGGCAGGTCGTCAGCAACGATCTCCTCCATACGCTTCTCAATTTTCTCGAGGTCTTCCGGTGTGAAGTTATTGCCAGTGGCGAAGTCGTAGTAAAAACCATCCTCGATAACCGGGCCGATGGTGACCTGTACACCGGGAAACAACTGCTGGGTTGCCATAGCCATCAGGTGGGCGGTGGAATGACGAATGACTTCCAGCCCCGCCTCATCGCGCTCGGTGATAATGGCCAGCGCGGCATCGGATTCAATAATGTAAGAGGTATCGACCTCCCGGCCATCGACGACGCCAGCGAGCGCTGCCTTTGCCAGACCAGGGCCGATATCGGCCGCGACATCATGAACGGATACCGGGTTGTCGAAAGTGCGGTTGCTGCCGTCAGGTAAAGTGATTACGGGCATGAGCTTTCCTTTAATCAGTGGTGACCCTCACCAAAGGCCACGTGGTTTCGAGCAAGCTGTTCAGAACAGAGCTGTGTAGTAAAACCTTTTTATAACAGGACGTACCGTAACCACACACGGGGGCGAGGCACGAGGGAGCGCAATACTGCCTGATTCAGCGGGGAAATTAAAGGGCACGTGGCATTATCACCACGCTTTCACATTTGCTCTTCCAGCGGTAGAAGACCAAAAAACCAGGACTCGGCGCGCATAAAAAATGATGCCGGCGGAGCTTCATGAACATCCCCCTCGGGGCCTACCCAAACAATGTCGTCCTGGTCTTGCAGGCGCACCCGCCAGGCGTTCTCGGGCAGCAGATCAACTGATAAGAGTTCGCGCATATGTGCGTTGAGGCCGGGGCTGTCGACAAGGGCCCCTATCTCGGTATTCAGGCGCAGTGACCGTGGATCCAGGTTAGAGGAGCCCACCATTAAGCAACAGTCATCAAACAGCGCTATCTTGGCATGCAAGCCGAGCGTGCTGTTCTCCTCTACCGCATCGAAAACATAAAGCGCCCGGGCACTGGCGTCAGCGCGCAGCTCATACAATTCTGCGCCGGCTCGTAGCAACGCCGGACGGTGCTCGGCATAGGCCGCATGCGCACTCACATGATTATTGGAGCCCAGGGAGTTGGTCAGCACGCGCACCCTGATCCCGCGATCCACCGCTCTGGCTATCGCATCGGTTAATGCTTGTGTCGGTATAAAGTAGGCTGAAACCAGCAGCAGATCGCTCTCAGTTTCGTCAATGCGTTGCACAAACGCCTCGGCTAGCTGGGTGGGAAAGTCCAGCTCGGGGCTGCGCTCTGGCGGGGTGTCTACGATCAGCTCCACAGAGCCTGAATAGCTCGTCTGAAAAAGCTCGCGCCACTCCGCTTCGGTCGCCGGTCGTGGGTGTTCGAAAACCTCGCCACCGCCGGCCAGCCATTCCCGTAACGCCTCCGGCGACAGTTCGTCCTCTTCATCAACCAGGTGCTCAATAGGGATTGTCCACGGGTCGTTCCAGTACAAATCAAACAGGGTCGACAACTTACCCGCCAGTGGACCCTGCAGGATAATCTCGAAATCACGGAAATTGTGATCAGCGCGATAACCGTAGTATTCGTCGGCCTGGTTGCGTCCACCAACGATCGCTACACGCCCATCAATGACCAACAGCTTGTTGTGCATACGGTGGTTTATCCGTGAAAAATCCGCGAGATTCTCGAGCTGGCGCATGGCTGCACCACCAGCGCGGTTGGCTAGCGGGTTATAAATTCGATAATCAATCAAGGGATGCTCCGACAAGGCCCGCAGCGCGGGGTCGGCGTGAGCCAGAAAGCTATCGTCAAGGATGACACGTACCCTGACGCCGCGATCGGCCGCGGCAACAGTCTCCTGCACAAGGGCCAGTCCGGCAGCGTCAGTCTTCCAGATGAAGGTCTGCAGATCGATACTCTGGGTAGCGGCCTGCAAGGCGCGCAAGCGCCACTCCAGTGCCGACTGGCCATTGTTCATCGGAACGAAGAGATCCTTGTCGGCAATCTCTCCCAGTGCAGGCCAGGCTGACAGTGGCGCTGGCGATAGCGCCATTTCCTGAGGTCGATCCCGCTCAGGCTCAACCGTGGCACAGGCTGACAGCAGGGCAAACAGGCAAAGACAACAACCTCGATGCAGCGTATTCAGTGTGGACACTCCTTACCAAGAGAGTCCAGTATAGCGCTCTACCCAGACGGGACCCAACGCGGCTGCCTGTGCTCAGCCCAGTAGACTTGCCAAAGGCTGTGTACCCCGGGGAATGGAATAGCTGTGCCTGTCGAGAAAAGCCGATACCGGCTGGACGTCACCCACCAGGTGACGACTGACAAACGGGGTGTCACACACAGGCAGGCGAAACTCCAGGTGTTCCTCGTAGGCTACGGTTTCCATCTCGTATTGCCGAATTACCTCCATCGGCAACTCCAGTCGCACCACGTAACCGGCACCGTGTAGGGGCACCTCCCACTGACGCGCAATCATTTCTGCATAGCGCTGACACAGCTTGAGATAGACAAAGCGCTCGCCACCCCGACCTGGCTCAATGCGCCGCCAATCGGCGCTGATCAGGGCAGCGAGCTGTTGCGGACTTAATGCCTGGTAGAGCGCTATCGTTTCGCGGTGAGAGAGTGGTTTCATAGTGAGAAAACCTCGGGCGGTTGAGTACGGGGGTTGATGGGCCATGGCCCTTCATCTACAGGTATTGCGGACACGACGTAGCGGAGCGGACCACCCGCCTGCAACGCGCTAAACGGGTAACAGGTCACCAGCAGCAAGCGATCTTCAGGGGCAGCAACCTTCAAACGCTGCCTGTCGGCATCCACAACCGCAGAGGTATTAACCCGGTAGGTGCGGGAAATACCGTTAGCCGATTGCAACCGCAGTGTCGTACCCGGCTTCAGGTCTTGAAGAAAAGCAAAATGCGTATCGCGATGCCCACCGATTACCACGGTACCCCGTTCACCGGGCAGTGACGAAACACTTGTATGTCCGGGTCCGAAGGCCAGCGCATTACCGGTGTCACCGGCCAATATCAGTAAATCGATCCCAGACACAGGCACCTGCAGTCGCGCCACCGGCCAGGTATCGGCCCAGGGCCAGGGTCGTACAGGCGCCCCGCCACTGCTGCTTGACTGCACCCAGGCCTTTTCGATCAGCAGAGGGGCCAGCCAGGCCTTGGCCTTGATGATTCCCGCGCCAGTCAGCTGCTGCAGAGCCAGGAGTACCAGACAAAACGCCAATGCCGGGCGCCATTGATCACGCAGGGACATGGTCAGGCTCCTCGCGACGCATTACCCACACCAACAGGGCAATGAACAACAGCAGGGTTCCCACATACGCCTTGGCAGGGCCGGTCGTAGCCGTTTGGGGATAGGCGAAGTGCTGGGCGCTTTGCCCGTGTGGCCGGCTGTTCGGTATGCCCTTGCTGGCCAGCCGTTCGCTTGCCGGCCGGGAGACCACGTCTTCGACCGCCACAAAGCTGGTGTAGGGACTCATTAACTGGTGCTGGAGAGCAACGGCAAGCACATCCGCACGCACCTGATCTTCAGCTCGACCCAGGACCTTCTGATCCAAAAGCCCGGTAATTTTTTGCCTCGCCCAGAGGCTTGCCACACCCGGGTGCTGGTTGAGTCCGGTATCAGCCTCTGGCGCCACCAAGGTCAATGTTTTACGCCACTGGGAACCGTCCAGTACACCGCGCACGACAACCTCGCCGACCGGTTGTGTTTTACCAAAATTTACAGCAACCACCAGCGGCTCGCCCAGGTAGAGATCGGGCACTTTTTCTGGCCAGGCCTCTAAGGCAACGGGCCATTCCACTGCCAGGTTTACCACCGCTGGGTGAGCAAGCTGCCCTAGCAACTGGTCCATACGGTCAGCCACTTCGCTAAGGTCACCAATGTGGGTGTGGGTGCCTCGTCCAAAATCAGCCGCTTTGCGCATAAACCAGCTGTTAGGCGCCGAACCAATGCCAACCGTGAACAGGCGCGTCTGTCCCAATCTCTGGGTTATCTCCTCCAACAACGCGGCCTCATTCCCCACCGCGCCATCCGTGATAAACACTACCTGGCGAAGCCGAAACTGTTCAGGCGCCACTTCGCCGTGCTTGTTCGAGTGAAGTGCCTCGCGCAGAGCGGGCAAAATTTCGGTACCGCCCGATGCATGTAGCTGACGAACAAACTCCCTAGCACGCTGCACGTGATGACGAGACGCAGGCACCGACGTTTTATAGAGCGAGCGATGTACCGAGTTAAATTCGATGATGTTGAAATGGTCTTCCGGTCGCAGCGCCTGGAGGGCCCTGGCAACACTGGCCCTGGCCTGTTCTATAGATACGCCCCCCATCGAGCCGGAGGTATCGATCACAAAGATTATCTCGCGCGGGGGTGCCGCCGTGTTACCCAACACCGGCGGGACCATCATCAGCAAACCAAAGTACTCGTCTCCCACTTGTTCACTGAACAGCGCCGCGCGCGGCCTGGACCCGGTTACCGGCGTCCATCTCAGGACGAAATCACGATCCATTTCTGAAACACCAGCGGCCAGTTTGACCTGGTAACGTGCTTTATCACGGGCAAGGCTAAGCTCATGGTAAGGGGAGGTAACCGCGCTCAGGGGCATACCCATATCGAGCTCGGCCGTAATTTCAATCGGATTATGGGGCTGTCGATCGGAACCGGGAGCGGGCCATTGGCGCGGAGAGATCCTATCGGCATCGGGCACCTCGTCGGTCGGGTGCGCCCAACCGTGGTAGGGGTTGATGGTGAGGTCTGCGTCTGTTTCCACCTGCTCGCCTGACTGTTGATCAAGCGGCACGCCCGGCATGTAGCGGGGGGTGAGTGTCATCGGAAATCGCAGGGAAAACTGGTCACTCACAAAGTCGATCTTCTGCACGTATTCCAGGTGAACTTCCACAGATTCACCGGGAGCGATATTAGCAACGTTGTTAGTAAAGAGGTTGGGGCGTTGCTGCTCCACCAGGCTAGCCTTCTTGCCGGCTTTGCGCGCGGCCTCGTAGATGGCCTTCGCCTGTGATTTCTCCCGTATCTTGCCGATGATTCGTCGTTCGCCGACCCGCATTTCAAGGTAGCGGACGGCCGCGGTTTCAGGCAGGGGAAAGGCGTATACACCCTCAACCCACTGATCGGTGATATTAACGAAGGTCTGCTGCACACTGGCAACGGCCACCAGCCCATTGATAGAGAAATGGACCTTACTACTGTGGGCGACCGCCGGGATGCGCTCGCCATCGCTCGCTTTGAGTGTCATAACGCCAGCGCCGGGTTCGCTACCCGTAGCGCCACGGGCGACACTGGCTGAGAGAATAAGGAGCATAAGCGCTACGCCCGCGAGACTGGGTAGACAGCGGAAGCAAAACCAGAGCGCAGTGTGCGGGACTAACGGTGTATCCTGAACGGACGGTCTATGACTGAAACGCTGTAACACGATATGACTCCCATCGATGGTTGATGGAAATCATTACAAACCAGGCGTCTGGCAAACCCGGGGCAACGGTGTGGCAATCTGGCTACCAATTGTGACGAATTGTGGCACGGCTTGAGCCAGCACGCAGAATTTGGAACCATGGGATCATTAGCGAAAATACTGAATCTTGGATGTCACACCATATAGCCATCGTTGAGGACGAATCTGCCATCGCCGCCAACTACCGCGACGCACTACAGCGCCGTGGGTTTGAGGTGAGTGTGCACGATAACCGTGACAGTGCCAGCAGGGCATTTGAACGGAAATTGCCCGATCTTGCGATTATCGATGTCGGCCTGGGAGACGAAGTAGAGGGCGGCTTTGATCTGTGCCGAGAGCTACGCAGCCTAGCCCCGGAGTTGCCAATTGTTTTCCTGACGGCCCGCGACTCAGAACTCGACATCATATCGGGACTTCGCCTGGGCGCTGACGACTACCTGACCAAAGATATTAGCCAGGCGCATATGCTGGCGAGGATCGTAGCGCTGTTTCGCCGCGTCAAGGCCTTACAGACTCCGGAAGCCCGGGAAGACAAATTGGAACAGGGCCAGCTGCTGCTCAACAGGCAAAGGATGACAGTGCACTGGCAGGCACAACCGGTAGAACTGACTGTTACTGAATTCTGGATGGTGTATGCATTGGCCCAACATCCCGGTCACGTCAAAAACCGGCAGCAACTCATGGATGCCGCTAATGTGGTCCTTGATGACAACACCATCACCTCACATATCAAGCGAATCAGGAGAAAGTTCCAGGCGCTTGATTCACAGTTCGATGCTATCGAAACCGCCTATGGTATGGGCTATCGCTGGCAGGGTCACTAACTGGTGACCCTGCGAAGACAGCTCCTGGCCGTCAGCCTGCTACTGCTCGCGCTGCCCTGGGCAGGCTGCCAGTTCGTGAGAGAGATAGAGGGCACGATGCGCGAGGGGCAGGTTCAATCGTTGCAGGCCACAGCCCAGGCGATTGCCACCGCCCTGAGAGATCGGCCCCGATTAATCTACCCAGACCCGCGCCGAGCGCCCACGCTGCCATCCAAGGACGGCAGCATTTACGCGCGCCCCAGCGACGTACCCATTATCGTAGACGGTTATGCCGAGGGCTGGGACCCGCGCTACCGCACCACTCTGCGTAATTCACTGGATGCAGAGGAACTGGTGCTGCATTACCAGGCCAAGACGCGCAACGGGAACCTTTACCTGCTGTTCCAGGTAGAAGACCCCGACGTGGTGTTCCACAACCCGGAAATATCCCGCGAGGCAAACGGCGATCGACTGATGCTGCAAACCTGGTTGGGTGATAAGCGGCAACGCTATGTTGTGTCCACGTCGGCTCCGGGCGCTGTGCGCGGGCAATTTGACGGTCGACGCCACCCGGGTGTCAACCCCTCGCGTATACGCGGTGTCTGGCAGGATGCTGCCAATGGCTATTCCCTTGAACTGGAGATACCCCTGTCTTTGACGGGAGAGCGCCTGGGCTTTTACATCACCAATGCCAGCAGCGGTTCAGGAAAAACACTGGGCACTGTGGGGAACATCTCCTCGCTACAAACCGCGGCGCCTCCCTGGCTCATTTATTCGCCCGATACGCTGCATCAGGCACTAAAGCCATTCACCGCCTTGGGCGGTAGCCTGACCGTGCTCGACCGAGGCAACTGGCAACTTGGCCAGGCTGAACAAGCCGGCGGCGATATCACGAGGGCGACCGAGCCTACCGCTGAAACATTCTGGCTGGTGAAGGCACTGTACCGCAGCATACTGGCTGACGACCCGCTGCCTCCCCTGCCCTTCACCGATGATCGCGGACAGCAACGCTCCGATGAGATCAGTGCAGCACTGGCCGGTCGGGCCGAGAGCCGCTGGTACAGCAATACCACGGACGGCAGTCGCGCCGTGCTTTCCGCTGCGGCACCGGTATTCGATCGAAACATTGCGATTGGGGCGGTGGTCGTAAGACAAGACAGCGAACAGTATCTGTCGCTAACGGATCGGGCATTCAGTCGCCTGCTGACTTACAGCTTTCTGGCAATCGCCATCGCCAGCCTGGGGCTACTGGGCTACGCCAGCGTTTTGAGTTGGCGAATTCGGGCACTCAGCACGGCTACCGCCAACGTCATGCGCGAAGATCGCTCGCTAGCCAGTGACTTCCCGCGCAGCAAGGCACCGGACGAGATCGGCGACCTGTCTCGTCGATACGCTGACTTACTGGCCCAGCTCGGAGAATACAACGAGTACCTGCGAACACTTAGCCATAAGCTATCCCATGAACTGAGAACGCCTGTCGCGGTCATCCAGAGTTCACTTGATAACCTTGAGCAAGCCGACTTATCGGCGCAGGAACACACGACCTATGTGAACCGGGCGCGGGACGGACTCGCCAGGCTGGCGGGCATTCTGACATCCATGAGTGAAGCGTCCCGCGTCGAGGAGAGTCTGTACAGTAGCAAGCCAAGCCCGGTAGACCTGGTGCCACTACTAAAAGAGGTTTCGGCGGCATACGCCGATGCCTACAACACACACAAGCTATATCTGGAGTGTCCCGTGGAGAGTGCGCTGATCAAGGGCTCACCCGACCTGTTGGTGCAGGCCCTGGACAAGTTGGTTGATAATGCCGCGTCGTTTTCACCACCCGGAGACACTATCGTCATTGGGCTAGCAGATCAGCAGGGCCAGTGGCAGCTGTCAGTCAGCAACCGCGGCCCCCAGCTGCC